>NZ_DASPHO010000112.1:0-21809 GCF_035629615.1 Hyalangium sp.
TGGCTCCAGGGCACGTGCTACGTGCCCGGCCCCCTCCAGGAACGTCACCCCACCTCCCACCCCGTGCGCGAACAGTGAGCCTCCAGCTGCGGCTTCAGGCGACCTTCTCGCCCACGCTCTCTAGCAGCAACCTGCAACCCCGCGATGGCGCCCCAGTCGTGCTGAATCCGGTTCTCAGTTCTCGGCAAGCCAGCGCGCCAGCGCGTCCTCAATGGCTCAACGCAGCTTCTCATCCACCAGCCGGGGCATGTCCACCCGGCGCTGCAACGCGAGGAACTCCGCGGGCGTGCTGACCTCCAGGCGGGCCAGGGCGGGCCACCGGCCGGACTCGCGAGGTGCTGGCGGCGTGCCACTGGGAGCACGGCGCCTCTCACGCGAGTCCGACAGGCTCTATGCGTGTCCTCGTCAGTCTCCCCATGGATCTCGCCGACGCTGCGCGCGACGCCTCGAGCAGCTCGGTGACGTCGTCGAACACCGCAGCATCGCCTGCGTGGACATCGTCGTCGAGGTACGCCCAGCGTCATGGATCACCCGAGGGGTCACCACTCAAGGTCCCTACCCCGGACGTCATCTCTGGCTTGATGCGGCCCGGCTGAGCAGGTACACAAGCATCTGAACCAGGAGGTGCCTGGATCAGGCACTGGAGGGTGGAGGATGGCCCCATGAAACAAGAAGCCTCGCTGCGCACCCTTCCCATGGAAGGGCTCGCTTTGCGTGAACTCGTCATGCAGGGAAATGGGAAGGACGCAGAGGTGCGGGTGGTGTCTGCCGATGGGCGCCGCTTCTGCTTCGAGGTGGGAGGCGGGTCCTTGCGAATCGCCATGAGGGGGACGGTGCTGACAGAGGTGCACTCCCTCGATGACGTATCACTGCGGGTGCGCTACACGGCTGAGCACCTGGTGCTCGCGCGCGCGCGAATCCACTACCCGGGCTCCGAGGCAGAGTAGGAGAAGGACGTGGCGAAGCGCGGGAGTAACGAGTCCCTATCGTGGGTCATCCCCTACACAGACTTGGAGCTGGTGGGGGCGCAGGGCCTGGGGTAGCACCTGGAAACTTCCTCCAGCTCAACATCCCCCTGGATTCGTCCTGAACGAGACGACCTGGTGGAACACCCGTGCCAAGACCTACCTCTCAGGTAAGATAGGTGGCATGGCGGGAGATCGGAAGCAAGCGAAGCTGAAGCGGCGGATGCATCGAAAGAAGAGGGCGGAGGACACGCGCAGAGCTGGAGCCATGCCCATCGTGCTGCTCGGGCCAGGACAGGAGGCTCCGCCGCTCGACGGCTCCAAGATGTCCGACGCGCTGGAGCAGGTGGCCCGGCCCTTGCTGGACGACATGCCGGAAGGGCTGGGGCTCAACGGGACACGCTCCGCCTTGCTGCTGGCCGCTGCCAGCTGGAACGCCGCCGTCACCCATTCGCCCGAGGAGACGGAGTCGGCGCTTCAGGAGCTAGCCCGCATGTTCGCGAAGGACTCTGCGCAGCTTGGAGAGCTCACGCTGCCCTTCCTCCGACTCATGGCGGAGCGCAAACGGCAGCTCTTTCCTCACGATGACCGCCTCGTGATGGACGTGAACGTCGAGGACCGGGGCAACCACTTCTACATCACCGCCGCGAGCGTGCGATGGCCGCATGGCTCCTCCCAGAGGAGCAGGTGATGGCGGGGCAGCTCCCAGCGCATGGCCCGCTCGGGCGCAAGGTGGTTCGCAGCCTCCAGAAGCAGCGCCGAGCGCGTGTGGTGGACCTGCGCGCCTTCGCCGCCGCGAAGCAGACATCTCAACGGCTCGTGGACTCCTTGGGCGGCGACGAGCGCTTCCGCGGGCTCGAGCCAGCCCACGCCGTCTATGTGTACATGCAGAACCACGTCTCGCTGCTGCTCGAAGTGCTGAGCCAGCTGCCAGCGCTCGATCCGTTGGTCCAGGTCATCAGTCGGGCAGAAGCTGAGTACATGCCCGAAGGTCCGCCGATGAGCCCCCTCACTCAGTCCTACTTTGGCATGTGGTCGTACTTCGACGCAGCGGTCGGCGATCCGCCGGAGACCCTGGGGACGTGTCTGCTGGACGCAGGTGCTCTCCTGGAGGCGGACCCCGAGTTCCGACGCCTGCTCCAACAGCTGCAGGACTCGCGGATGGGGATCTTCGTACACGTCGAGGCCCGAGGGTGGGCGCAGGTGCTCCGCGAGCTGGTGACAGGCGAGCAGCGGCCCTACCTGGTGCCCGCCGGCTACATCGGCCGGCCCGGAGAGGTCTGGCTGGCCCGCGCGCTGCCTCCGCCCGCCCCAGAGTTCGCAGAGGGGGTGGTGTTCACGACGCCCTATGTCATGCGGGGGTACGGCGAGCGCGAGTGGCGGGCCTTCCTGAAGCGAACCCTGGCAAGGATCCAGGCACCGGACGAGCCCAGCGCCTACGCAGCGCTCATGAAGTGGGGGTTGTCTCCATTCTACTGGCACGAGTTCATCTTCCAGGCCTATGCCGGCCATGCGCTGGAGGTCGTCTACCTGACCGGCCTGCCTGACTTGCGCGTGAGTCGGCCGCACGGTCAGGCGCCTCCGGCCGAACCTCGTGCGGCGGCGAGGCCGATCAAGCTTCGATAGAAGGGTGCGCGATGACGAAGCCGCCGCGCAAGGAGCCCGCGAAGGCGGGGGGCGAGCGTGTCAGCCCCCCCGTGCACACGCGGCCCTGGCTGCCTCGGTTCGCGACGGCTGCCGCGCTCCTGGCGCTGGGCACCTGGATCGGGTGGCTCGCGCCCAAGAAGTTCCCGGAGCTCTCCTCTGTCTTCAGGCACGAGGCGAACGGGGCCCGCCTGGAAGACGGTGGCGAAGCAGGGCTCGGAGATGATTCGGCGAGCGCAGCCATGGCGGCATCCCCCACTCCCTCTCTGCCAGGAGTGCAGGGCCAGAACACACTCCCCGAGCCGCTCCCGGACCAAGCGCGGCCCGATGCGAAGGGACGATGCCCTCACCCGTGGCAGGTCCCCCTCAACGGAGGCTGTTGGGTGAAGTTGAAGGTGCCCCGCGAGGAGCGCGAGAAATGTTGCGTCGCTCGAGGGAACGTCACCTTGTCGATGATGACGATCCGCTTGCCTCCCTCCTCTGGAGACGAGCTTCGGGAAGCCCGACGAACTCGAGACTTGCGGCCATGACCTCACAGGTCACATAATATCCTGGTGACCAAGGAGGTCGGTTCCAGGCATGGATGAACGCAGGCGCCAGAAGGAGCTGGAGCGCAAGCGCAGGAAGCGAGAGGCCAAGCGTAAGGCAGCCGCGGCCCTCCGCCCCCTGAGGCAGAGAATCGGCGAGCCCGAGTCATGGCTCACGCCGTCTCTGGTATCACGGCTCGCGGCGCCCAAGATGTCCGACACCCTGGTAGCCTTCGCCAGGAACGCGCTGGACTCTCTGCCAGACGACGCGACGGCCGCCCAGGTCGAGACCCTCCTGTTGATTGCCATGGGCGTCTGGAACACGGTCGTCGCCGGCCCCGAGAGCACGCTGGAAGACAGGCTGCGGGAGCTGAGCCGCACGCTCCAGCCTTCTTCCGGCGTTCCCCCTGAACACATCGTCCGCCTGCTGCGAAACCTGGCCGAGCGCAAGCGGCTCCTCTTCGCGCATGACCACCGCCTCGTGGTGAACGTGGCCGTCCAGGACGAGGGCGATCAGTTCCACGTCACGGCGGTGAGTGCGCCCGGGCCCTCTTGAAGAAGAAGCCATGGTGCCCTCTCCCGTCTCGAGCCGCATTCTCAGCACTCCCCCGGGCTCCCTGGTCGACGTGGAGCTGTGCGTCGCGGCCTGGCGCCTGAAGCTGACCGAGCAGTTCGACGAGCTGCTCTGCCTGCCTCACCTGCGCGGAGTGCAGCGCCTCGACTATCAGGTGGAGACCGTCCTCAAGGTGCTCCGGCTGCTCCGCGGGCGGGCGCTGCTGGCGGATGAGGTGGGACTGGGCAAGACGATCGAGGCGAGCATGCTCATCCTGGAGATGCGCCTGCGCGGCATGGCCAGCCGGGTGCTCGTCCTCGTCCCCAGCGCCCTGGTGGGCCAGTGGACCGAGGAGCTTCGCGAGAAGTTCCAGATCCCCGCCCGCTCCACGGAGGAGCCCGCCTTCCGCTCCAAGAACCCCGCCGCCGCCTGGCACGCACCCGGCGTCCTCGTCGCCTCCCTGCACCTGGCCAAGCTGGAGCGCCATGCGCGCTTCGTCGCCGAGGCCCCCTGGGATCTCGTCGCCGTGGACGAGGCCCACCACGTGAAGAACCGCGCCACCGCCGGCTGGCGTCTCATCAACCAGCTCAAGAGCCGCTTCCTCCTGCTCATCACCGCTACCCCCGTGGAGACCGATCTCGAGGAGCTCTACAACCTCATCACCCTCCTCAAGCCAGGCCAGCTCTCCACTCCCGCCGACTTCAAGAAGCGCTTCGTCTCCGCGGGAGATCCCCTCAATCCCAAGAACCGCGAGCGCCTGCGCGCCCTGCTCGCCGAGGTGATGGTGCGCAACACCCGCGCCCGCGCCGGCCTCTCGGTGGCCCTGCCACCCCGCTTCGCGCGCACCCTCGTCGTCGAGCCCACCCCCGCCGAGCTGGCCTTGTACCAGGCCATCCTCGAGGAGGTCCGCCGCCGCGCCACCGCCCCCGCCGCCACCCGGCACCACCTGCGCTTTCTCATGGAGGCCGCCGGCTCCAGCCCCCACGCCGCCCTGCACACCCTGCTGCGCTCCGCCTCTGACGACAGCCCCGAGGAGGAGCCCTCCACGGAAGTCCCCACCCCCGCCACCGGGACACTCCGCCTCCTGGAGCTCGCCCGGGCCGCCGCCTCAGCGCCCTCTCGCAAGACAGAGCGGCTGATGGACGTGCTCGCCCAGAGCCCGGGCAAGGTCGTGGTCTTCAGCCGCTTCAAGGCCACCCTCGAGGCGCTCTCCCAGGCGCTCCAGGCCCGGGGCCTCTCCTTTGTCTCCTTCCACGGCGGCATGAGCGGCCCCCAGAAGGATCAGGCCGTCGAGGCCTTCCGCGAGCAGGCCCGCGTGCTCCTGGCCACCGAGGTAGGCGGCGAGGGCCGCAACCTCCAGTTCGCCAACGTCCTGGTCAACTTCGATCTCCCCTGGAACCCGATGAAGATCGAGCAGCGCATCGGGCGGCTGCACCGCATCGGCCAGCAGCACGAGGTCCACATCTTCTCCCTCTGCAACGCCCAGAGCGCCGAGGAGCGCATCCTCGACGTGCTGGACCGGCGCATCCACCTGTTCGAGCTGGTGGTGGGGGAGGTGGATCTCATCCTCGGCCGGGCCCTGGGTGAGAAGGAGTTCGATGAGCGAGTCTTCGACATCTACGCCTCCACCGGTGACGAGCCCGCGCTCCAGAAGGAGTTCGAGGCGCTCGCCGAGGAGCTCGCCAGTGCCCGCAGGGGCTATGAGCAGGTCAAGGCGCTGGATGAGAAGCTGTTCGCGGAGGACTTCGAGACGTGAGCACCCCTCTGTCCTTCGTCCAGGCCTGGTCCGAGCGCCAGGGCGCCGTCGTCGAGCCCCGAGAGGAGGGCGTGGAGATCCTCCAACCCGCCGAGCGGGCCACGGCCCTGGGGCTCCCCGAGCACGCGCGCTACTCCGAGCAGCCCACGCCCGGAGCGCTCTGGGTCGGCCACGGCGCTCCCGCCCTGGAGAAGCTCCTCCAGGAGGCCACCCGGCACGCCCCCTGGGCCGCGCTCACGCTGGAGCCGCGTTCCTCTCCCAGGGAGGCCACAGCTCGCGCGGCGGCGGAGCGCTTCGTCCTGCGTAACGCCGTCCACGAGCTGGAGAGCTCCCGCATGAGCACTGGCGTGCGCCTGGTGGCGTACGTCCGCTACTCGCTGACCACGGATGATCGGCGCGACGGGCTGGTGGAGGAGACTGTCTCCGTGGGCCAGCGGGTGAGCGTGCCCGGGTTCTGGGAGGCCGCTCGTGCGAGCGGAGCGCTTCGCCCCGTCGTCGCGCCCCCCGCCGGTTCAGATCTGGAGGAGGCCGCGCGCGCCGCCCTGCTCCGCGCCGAGGCCCAGGCACGAGCGCAGTCACGTGCATTCCTTGAGGGCTTCGCGCGCCGCCAGGAGCGGGATCTGCGCCGCATGGAGGAGTACTTCAACGGGCTGCGCGCCGAGCTCGGCAAGCGGGCCCGGCGCGGCAAGTTGGCGGCCGAGGACATTGCCCTCAAGGCAGAGGCGATCGCGCGAGAGCGCGCGGGCAAGCTCCTGGAGCTGAAGGAGCGCGGGCAGGTGCGCTACGAGGCGGCGCTCGCGGCGGCCGTGTGGCTCGAGGCACCCGTCGTGGAGCTCACGCTCCGAGCCCAGCGGCGCAAGGCACAGCGCTCGCTGACGCTCGAGTATGACTTCGTGACGCTGCACCTGCTGGCGCCTGCTTGTGCGGCCTGTGGACTGGACGCTCCTCAGCCCGCCCTCTGCGACGAGCGGCTGCATGTGCTCTGTGTGACGTGTGTCCCGCGGGCGGAGGGGCGCTGGAGTTGCCCCGCGTGCCGGGAGTCCGGCGCGAATGCAGGCTCGGGAAAGGGCGCGGGGCTGGCAACCCAGGAGGCGGAAGCAGGCACTGTTCCCGCATCCCCTCGGCAGTGAGGCGTCTGTGGCTACTGGGGCTTCTTCACGCCGAGCACCTTCAGACGATACGACAATGTCCGCACCGGTATGCCCAACTTCCTCGCGGCTTCCGCCCGATTCCAGCCGCTCGCGGCGAGGGCCTCCTGGAGCATCCTGGCCTCAAACTGGTGCACCTTCTCGCGGGCCTGCTCCGGCTCTGGAGTCTCCAAAGCGGAGGCCTGGCCCGGCCTCGCTTCGGGGCTGCGCCCTCCTGTACGCACTCGCGCGGGCAGATCTTCTGGCCCGATGAGTGCTCCCTGTGTGACGACCACCGCGCGCTCGATCACATTTCGCAGCTCACGCACGTTGCCGGGCCACGAGTAGGCCTTGAGAAGCGCGAGCGCCTCTGGGGAAATTCCCTCGGCCCGGCGGCCATTGGCCTTGTTGGCTGCATGCAGGAACCTGCGTGACAGCGGCTCGATCTCGTCCTGGCGCTCACGGAGCGGTGGGAGCTCGATGACCACGCCGCTCAGCCGGTAATAGAGATCGGACCGGAACGTGCCCTCCTCCGCCATGGCCTCGAGGTCGCGGTGCGTCGCCGCCACGATGCGCACGTCGACCTGGAGCTCACGGTTCGAACCCACGCGGCTGAAGGCACCCACCTCGAGGACGCGCAGCAGCGAGGCTTGCGCCGCGGGTGGGAGCTCGCCGATCTCGTCCAGGAAGACCGTGCCGCCATCGGCCTCTTCGAACACGCCCTTCTGCTGTTGCAGGGCTCCGGTGAAGGCCCCCCGCTCGTGCCCGAAGAGGGTGTTCGCGACCAGGTCCTTGGGGATTGCCCCGCAGTTGACGCGGACGATGCGCCGGCCCTTGCGCGGGCCGCTCTCGTGGATCAACTGTGCGAGCACCTCCTTGCCCGTCCCGGTCTCGCCGTGAAGGATGATCGGGATGCGCGAGGTGGCGACGCTGGCCACCGTCTCGAGCACCGGGCGCATCGCCTGGCCAGCGATGAGTGCTCCCTCCGGGCCCTCCTCCAGGTGGTGGCGGATCACTTCCTCCCGAATGAGGCCCAGGGAGTCCCCCTGGGCACCGAGGGCTTGCACCTGAAGGGCAACGCTGCCCAGGACGATCTCGTCGCCGATCGTGAGCTCGACGCGGGTGACGCGGCCGCCGGCGAAGAAGGTGCCATTCTTCGAGCCGAGGTCCTCTACCAGCACCCGGGAGCCGGAGAGGAGAAACCGGGCGTGCTCTCGCGACAGGGTCGGGTCATCGATGCGCAGCCCCGCGACCGGAGCGCGCCCCACGATGAGCGGCGTGCCAGGTGAGAGCAGGCGCATCACCTGGGTTCCAGCGTGGTTCGAGCTCAACGCGATGCGCAGCCTGACCGCCGGCTGGTACGCACGAACCCGGAGCCCCTCCATGGTCGCGGTCTCTTGAGCGTCGCCCTGAGCAGGTGGGTCCTTCGGCATGAGCTCCCTTCCCATCGCGGACAGGGCTGCTGTCACGGCAGGTGCAGATCGAAGCCGAGCCCTGCCTGGGCTGTGACGGCGAAGCGCTTGCGATCGGGCCGGCTGATGAAGAAGTAATCGGCTCCCAAATCTACCACTCCCACAAGACCGGCTGGCAGCGCGAGGCGCCCACCCAACACGGCCCCTGCGCCATAGATGTTGAGCCCGGGCAGCATGCTGGCATGCAAACCCAGGAAGGGCCTCAAGAGGCCGTAGCCTGGCAGCACGCCGCCTTGGAGCTGGAAGACAGGGGGATCGCTCAGCAGCACGCGGACGCTGCCTTCCAGGGATTTTCGCTGGAAGGCAAGACCCGCTCCCAGGGTCCCCTGACGGTCCACGGCGTCGAAGAGGCCGAGCACCTCGGGTCTCAGCCTGGGAGCGGTACGGCGCCGCTCTTCCTCTCGCGCCTTTTGAAGCTCAACCTCTCGCGTCACGCGCTGTCGCTCGGACTCGATCGGCTTGCGGATGAGCTCGGCGAGCGCCACCAGCTCTGGCGGGAAGCGCGCGGGATCCACCCGCTGCTCGGGGCTCTCGCGCGCCAGCGTCTCCAACGGCTTGCGAGCCTGCTCTACCTGACCCAGGGCGTACAGCGAGGCGGCCAGGTAGATGCGCGCCAGCGCCCGGCTGGCGGGGGAGCGCTGGGGTTGGGCCAGCTCCTGCTCGAAGAGCCGGGCCGCTGCCTCGAAGTCACCCTCCTCGTAGCGTTCAATCCCTGCGGTCTGCGCCCAGGCGGACCCGGAGACGAGCAGGAGAGCCACCAGCAGGAACAGCCCAGTCCGGAGCTTCATGGTGTGGGAGGCGGAGCCTCGGTACCCAGAAAAGCGGTGTGCCGCAGCGTGCCGCCGGTGGGAATGACGAGCGTTCGCCGGTAGGCCGCGAAGGCCGGGTTGCGGAGCTCGAGCTCATGCTCGCCCGAGGCCAGCGTGTAGCTGTGGAGGGGGGGCACACGCCCCAGCTTCCGCCCATCCACCCAGACATCCGCCCAGGACCCTCTCATCACGAGATGGAGGGTGCCGGTGGCTGCTGGCTGCGGAGCGGGCTCCGGTGGAGCGGGCTCCGGTGGAGCGGAGGATGGCTGGACGGAAGCCATGGGCGTGGCAACGGGGGGGGCAGACACAGGCGCCGTCTTCCTGGCGGAGGAGGACGCGGTCGCTCCACGCCTGGCTGACGCCACCGGCGAGGGGGCGGGAGCCAGGATCGGCTCAGGCTCGGGATGCGGTGCGCGGACCCCTGGCTCGGGGAGGGAAGGGCTTGCCACGGGCTGAACCCCGGGGGGCGGCGCGGGGCTGAGGGAGGCCGGTGTCGCCGCCCCGCGAGCCATGACCGTGCCCACCCCCAACACCAGGCTCAGGACGCCGCCTGCCACCACGCCCCACCTCCAGCGTGAGCCGCGCCTGGGAGGCGCCGCGAGTGGCTCTGCCTTGGGGCCCGGCGTGGCCGGAGAAGGCTGCAGGGTCTCCGTGGGAAGCGGAGCGGGCGTCGCGCCCGGTGGCAGCTCGAGGACGGTGAGCGCGTGGAAGTTCCGAGCACCCGAGGACAGGCGGGAGTCTTCCCGTGGCTGGAGCAGGGCCCTGAGCTTGTGAGCCACTTCGCTGGCCGAGCCTGGACGCTGCCGGGGCTCCTTGGCGAGCAGTTGGAGGACGAGCTCGTCGGCTTCGGGGGGCAGCTCCACGAACAACGAGGGCGCGAGCGGCGGCGTCCTCAGGTGGTGGGCGACGATCTCCATGGGGGAGCGGCCGGTGAAGGGCCGCTGCCCTGTGAGCAGCTCGAAGGCGATGACGCCCACCGCATACAGGTCCGTCTGAGGCCCCACCTCCTGGCAGAGGGCCTGCTCCGGAGCCATGTACTGGGGCGTGCCGACGACGACGTCCGAGTGCGTCTGCGCAGCGGTGCCCTGGGGCGTGGTGCTGCGCTTGGCGAGCCCGAAATCGAGCACCTTGATGGACTCGGCCCCGTTGGACTGCCGGGCGACGAAGATGTTGCTCGGCTTGAGGTCCCGGTGGATGACGCCCACGGCATGCGCGGCGGAGAGCGCGTCGAGCATCTCGCACAGCAGCGCGACGGCCTCGCCAAGAGGCAGGGGAGCGCGGGCCTGGAGCAGCTCGCTGAGGGGGCGGCCCTCGAGATACTCCATGACGAGGTACTGGCCGACGCCCAGCTGCTGGCCGAAGCCGAAGATGTCGATGATGCCGTGGTGGCGGATGGCGCCGGCCGCGCGGGCCTCAGCCAGCAGACCGCGGGCCTGGGGCCCTTGGGAGCGCTCCTCGCGGAGCACCTTGATGGCCACCTTGCGGCCGATCGCGAGGTGCTCGCCTTCGTAGACGATGCCCATGCCACCGCTGCCGATATGCCGGCGCACCACGTACTCGCCGAGGTGCTGGCCCACCAGCGCGTCGGGCACGAGCGCTCCATCGTGAGGACACGCCAGCGCTCCCTCGGGCACGGAGTGGCCACAGGTGCTGCAAGAGCGGGATGCGCGCGCACTCATGACGTGAAGAGATCCCCCTCCACGTCATATCACGACGATGCGTCCGCCGAAGGCCGGGCAGGTGCCTGCCCGCCCGGGGTTACTGCCTCAGCGTAACGGACGAGAGCGCGGACGCAGCAGCCCGAACAGGAGCAAGGCCCAGGGCCAGGAGGCCTGCCACGAGGAGGCGTTGGCAGCGCACCCCAGGCGGTAGTTGCCGCGCCGGGAGGTTGAGAAACGCACCTCGGGGAGAGGGGGGCCGGGGTTGCCGGCCCTGTCGGTGGCCAGGGCCGAGGCGCGGTGCGCTCCCCAGGAGAGCGCGGCGCTGGGCACGCCGCTCCAGACGCCTTGGGCATCCGTTCGAGCTGAACTGACCTCGACGCCGTCGACAAGGAGGGTGACCGTGGAATCAGGCTCGGCCCTGCCGGAGAAGACAGGCCTGTCCGTGAGCAGCGTCTGGCCAGGGGCGGGCTCCAGGAGAGCGGGCTCCCCGGGTGGCACGGTATCCACCGTCTCGGGCGGCTCCGTGTCCAGCGGGGGTGTCCAGAGCTCGGCGCTGGAGAGCGTCTTGCCGGGGCCGTCGAAGTTCATGATGTGGCCGCCCGCGACGAGGACCTGGCCCGAATCCAACAACGTGGCCGAGTGCTGGAAGCGGCTCTCGCTCAGCGTGGCGTCGAGGTGCCATTGGTTGCTCGAGGGATCGTACACCTCGGTGCTCTGATTGACGTAGCCAAAGGGGCCTTGCCCCCCCACGACGAGCACCTTGCCATTGGGCAGCAGTGTGGCCGTATGTTGAGAGCGGTAATCGTTGAGCTGGCCTGCGGCGGACCAGGTGTCGGTGGCCGGGTCGTACAACTCGCTGTCCTTGAGAAGATAGGGGACGCGTTCAGTGGCCGCGCCCACGAAGAGCACCTTGCCATTGGGCAGCAGCGTGGCCGTATACCCTCCTCCATAGGAATTGAGGGGCGGCCTCGTGAAGGACCAGGAGTCGGTGGCCGGGTCGTACACCTTGCCCACCGCCCCGCCCACGACGAGCACCCTGCCATTGGGCAGCAGCGTGGCCGTACGCCCGAAGCGGGCCTCCTGGAGCGAGCCAGCGCTGGACCAGGTGCGGGTGGCCGGGTCGTACACCTCACAACAGGAGCCAGAGCTGCTTCCGCCCGTGACGAGCACCCTGCCATCGGGCAGCAGGGTCGCCGTATGTCCGGAGCGGGTCTCCTGGAGCGAGCCAGCGCTGGACCAGGTGCGGGTGCCCGGGTCGTACACTTCGCTGGAGGCGTGGACGCCGGAGGGGCTATACCCGCCCGCGACGAGCATATACCCGCCCACGACGAGCACCGTGCCATCTCGCAGCAAGGTGGCCGTGTGACCTTCCCTGGCCTGTTTCAAGGGGAACACCGGGCTCCATCCCGGAGAGTCGAGTATGGCCCCCTGCGCGAAGCTGACGGCTGCGCGCTCCGGGTCCAGTGTGGAGGAGCGCTCTGCGACCGGACCGCAAGCCATGTGAACGAGGCCCAGGGCTGCCACGGCCCGCGCCGGGAGGACTGTCTGACGAGCGCGCGGGCGCAGGAGTCCGAGCAGCAGCAAGGCCCAGGGCCAGGAGGCCTGCCATGAGGAGGGGCTGGCAGCGCACCCCAGGCGGTAGTTGCCGCGCCGGGAGGTGAAGAAGGGCACCTCGGGGATGGAGCCGCTGCTGTTGTCGGCTCCGTCCGTGGCGCGGACCGAGACGCGGTGCTCTCCCAAGCTGAGCGCGGAGCCGGGAACGGCACTCCAGGCGCCCTGGGCATCCGCTCGCACCGAGCCGACCTCGAGGCCGTCGACGAGGAGGGCCACGGTGGCGCCGGGCTCGGCCGTGCCCAGGAAGCGCGGCCTCGTGCTGAAGAACTCCTGGCCGGGTGTTGGCTCCTGGAGAACGGGCGGCTCGGGCTTCACGGTGTCCACCTTCCAGGAGTACCCGGCGGGGGAGCCGACATTGCCTGCCTCATCGCGCGCACGGACGGCGAGCTGATGAGGGCCGTCATTTAGCGAGGGGAATCCATCCGAGCACTCCGCGAAGGGCGCCCCATCGAGGCTGCACTCGAAGGTGACGCGTGGCTCCGTGGCGGAGAACGAGAAGGCGGGGATGGACAGGCGCGTCTCGGGCTCGGGAGTCGAGGCGAAGCTCGCTCCAGGGGGCACCGTATCCACGGTCCAGAAGTACGTGGCGGGGATTTCATCCACGTTGCCCTCCGCGTCGCGCGCCCGGACATACATGGAGTGGGAGCCCTCGGAGAGGCTCGGGGTCATCCACGGCGAGGTGCAGGGCTGAAATGCCGCCTCATCCAGACTGCACTCGAAGCCGGCTCCGGTCTCGCTGGTGCTGAAGGCGAAAGTGGCAGGGGTCTGGTTCGTGGGGTTGGCGGGCACCGCGCTGAAGCGCGTCTTCAGTTCCTGGGGACTGAACAGCCAGACACTGGAGAGATCCGTGATGGGGTCCTTGAAGCCTTCGACTCTCTGGCCGCCCGCGATGGCCACCTGCCCTGAGTCCAACACCGTGGCCGACTGAGCGCAACGGGCCTCGGGGAGCCTGGCGCTGGGGAGCCATTGGCGGGTGGAGGGGACATACACCTCGGTGCTGCTGTTGCAATACAACCAGTAGTAGGAGGCTCCCCCCACGACGAGCACCGCGCCATTGGGCAGCAGCGTGGCCGTATGCCCAGAGCGGTTGCCGCCGAGCGAGCCGGCGCCGGACCAGGTGTGGGTCGCCGGGTCGTACACCTCGCTGCTGGAGAGAAAGACGTTGGGGTCGTTGCTGTTGAAGGGTTTGCCGCCCGTGACAAGCACCGTGCCATCGGGCAGCAGGGTGGCCGTATGACCCACGCGGCTGGAAGCCCCGGGCGGGCCCTTCAGCGGCGACGAGATGCCAGTGGCCGGGTCGTACACCTCGCTATGGATCGTGCCCGCGCCCACCATGAGCACCGTGCCATCGTGCAGCAGCGTGGCCGTATGGCCACTGAGCGCCTCGCCGAGCGAGCCCGCGGCGGACCACGTGCGGGTGGTCGGGTCGTACACTTCGCAGGAGCCGGAGTTGTTTCCGCCCGTGACGAGCACCTTGCCATTGTGCAGCAGGGTGGCCGTATGCCCAGAGCGGCCATCCCTGAGCGAGCCAGCGCCGGACCAGGTGCCGGTGGCCGGGTCGTACACCTCGCTGCTGGAGATGAAGACGCTTGGGTTGCTGATGGAGCGGGTCCCGCCCGTGACAAGCACCGTGCCATCGCGCAGCAGGGTGGCCGTGTGATGGTCACGCGCCACCGAGAGTGCGCCGGTCGTGCTCCAGGCCTGGGTGACCGGGTCGTACAACTCAGCGCTGCTGGTGGTATCCGTACTTCTCGAGTATCCACCCACGATCAGCAGCCTGCCATCCTGCAGCAATGTGGCTGTATGAACAGCCCTGGGCTGGCTCATGGGGGCCGCAGGGCTCCATCCTGAAGTGGCGAGTGAGCCCGCCTCAGCGAGCCTGACGGCTGTCTGCTCCTGTCCCGGCTCGGGGGAGCGTTCCGCGGCCGGACTGCAAGCCATGACAACAAGGCCAAAGACTGCCACGGCCCGCGCCGTGGGCCGCGTCAGCGCGAGTGCCAGCAGATACTGCGCAGAGTCTCTCATGGGCAATTCTCTTTCTGTCCAGTTCACCAGGGTCAGGGGAAAACGTCCACGCGGCGCCGGGTGCGGACCACTCCCGAGCTGTGCCTTTGAGGCGAGCCCTACAGGGGCAAGGAGCGCGCCAGCGAGGCCGTCGAGCGGCCCGCGTGTTCACCTCAAGCGGGTTGGGCAAGAACTTGCCGGGGCGGGCAAGAAGTTGCCGGCGAAGCCAGCAGCACGCGGACGCTGCCTTCCAGGGACTGGCGATGGAAGGGACTCACAGCGCTGCGCTCTGACAAGGCATGGCTCGGAGACCTGGTACACGACTTGCTGATGAGCACCGCTGTCCTTGAGGGCGGCTTGCTGAGTCGTTCTCCGGGACGTTCCCAGGGCCCTTGCTTCTCACGAGAACGTGAGGGCCAAGCCCTTCTTCGGAGACAATTCCATGAAGCATCTCGCGAAACTGTTCCTCTATGGCGCCCTGGCATGTGGCACCACGCTCGTGACCGGGCAAGCCCATGCAGCCCTGCTGATCAACGTCGACACTGCGGGCTGCGACACCAACGTGGCCATCAACAACGCCATCGGCCAGAGCTTCCGCGTCAACGCGGCCACGAGCCTCGAGAGCATCGAGATCTGGATCAAGCCCAACCTCTACTACACCACCTCGTACACCCTGGAGCTGTATGAAGGGGAGGGCACCAGCGGCACCCACCTGGGCACCTCGGCGACGACGGTGACGCTGGGCTCGCAGAGCGATGGCACACCCTCTGGCTTCCAGGCCTTCTCCTTCGCCAACCCGGGCCTCGTCCTCCAGGCCAGCCACGCCTATACCTTCCGGCTGGTGCGGAGCTCTGCGTACTCCGGCGCGTTCTCCCACTGTGGCAACGTCTACCCAGACGGCAACGAGTACTGGTTGGGTTACAGCTCGGACAGCTCCCACGACGTGGCCTTCAGGCTGTATGGCACGCAAGCCTCGGCTCCTGGAGCGCGGGCGCTCCAGCTGTCGTCCTCGACCGGCAGCTACGTCGATGTCGGCAGCCTGTCCATCCCCGAGAATTTCACCATCGAGGCCTGGGTGAAGCCCGAGTCCGAGGGAACCCAGATGATCCTGACCAAGGACTATGGGTGCGTGGCGGCGAACCAGTTCCGCCTGCAGCTCGAGCCAACCAACAAGGCTGCCTTCATGATGTCGGACGGCGCGGCCGCGGATGGCGGGTTGTGGTCCGCCTCCTTGAGCTACAAGCTCCAGTCGAGCAGCGCGCTTCCCCTCTCCGCGTGGTCGCACCTCGCGGTGACCAAGAGCGGAAACGTCTTCACCCTCTACGTCAACGGCACCGCTGAGGCCACGTACACGACCTCCGTGAACCTGCTTCACTCCGGGACGCAGCCCTTCCAGATGGGCTCCCGCGTCGGTTGCTCGGGCACCGCGCCTGACCTCACCTTCAACGGCCTCATCGACGAGGTTCGCGTGTGGAGCGTCGCCCGGACCCAGGCCGACATCGACGCGAACATGTCGAGCCCCCTGTTTTCGCCGAACCCGGCCTGGCCCGACCTCAAGGCCTACTGGCGACTCGATGACGGTTCCGCCACCGTGGCGCGCGATGAGAGGAATGCCTACCCCGGCACGCTCGTGAACGGGCCGGTGTGGTTCATGGCCAACTGAGAGGATACCCCGCTCTCGTGACTCCTGCGGCGCGTCCACCCCTGGGTGCCGTTCTCGAAATGGAACGCCACTGCTTCGGGTTACACCGCCCCATGCCCCATGCCCCACGCTCCGCGACGTGCAGTCGCTGGAAGAGTGGGGCGAAGCCGTCATGAACCACGGGCATGGCGAGCTCCGGCCGGCACTGGAAGTGAAGGCGCGGCTTTTCGAGTTCTTGCCCGAGCGCTCTTTGTTAGGGTCCGCCCCCCATGCGGAACCTGGTCATCCTCGGAACGATGCTGGTCATGAGTCTCGGAGTCGGGTCGACGGCAGTCGCACAACCTCCCAAGCAGCCGCACGCGGGCGAGATCGCCTCGGGCCTCCGGCGCCTTGGCGTGGTCGGGAGCGTGCTCTACGTGGCGGCCCACCCCGACGACGAGAACACTCGGCTGCTCGCCTGGCTGGCGAACGGGCGCGGCATGCGCGCGGGGTATCTCTCGCTGACGCGCGGGGACGGGGGGCAGAACCTCATCGGCACCGAGCAGGACGAGCTGCTCGGGCTCATTCGCACCCAGGAGCTCCTCGCCGCACGGCGCATCGACGGCGCTGAGCAGCTGTTCACCCGGGCGCGCGACTTCGGCTACTCGAAGACCGCGGAGGAGACGCTGCGCATCTGGGGCCGCGAGGAGGTGCTGGCCGACGTCGTGCTCGCCATTCGCCGCTTCCAGCCGGACGTGATCGTGTCGCGCTTCAGCACCCGGCCGCCAAACCATGGACAGCACACGGCCTCGGCCCTCCTGGCGGAGGAGGCCTTCGCGGCCGCCGCCGATCCGAAGCGCTTCCCGGAGCAGCTCGGAGAGCTCAAGCCGTGGAAGGCGGACCGGCTGCTGCAGAACGTCGCGACCTGGGGCCTCCCGCCGAACGCCGACATGTCCGCGTACCCGAAGGTGGATGTCGGCGGCTTCGACCCGCTCCTCGGGCGCTCCTGGGGGGAGATGTCCGCGGAGAGCCGCAGTCAGCACAAGAGCCAGGGCTTCGGAGTGCCGGCCGAGCGTGGGCCACTGCTGGAGTACTTCCAGCCCCTGGCCGGGACGCGCCCGATCTCGGATCCCTTCGAGAAGCTCGAGCTGACGTGGAAGAGGTGGAGCGGCACCGAGAAGCTCGCCCAGGCAATCGAGGAGGCCTCGCGAGGGTTCAATCCCCGCGCACCCCACCTCAGCATCCCAGCGCTCCTGCGCGTCCATGAGGCCCTCTCGGCCCTGCCCGAGGACAACCCGTGGAAGGCGCTCAAGCTGCGGGAGACCGAGGCGCTCGTGAGCGCCTGCGCCGGCCTGTTCCTCGAGGCGCGTGCCACGGAGACCTCGGCCGTCCCGGGTGGCCCGGTGGCGCTGAACCTGGTGGCGCTGAATCGCTCGCCCGCCTCGCTCCGGCTGGTGAGCGTGACGCTGCCGGGCGGCGAGTCCGTCGCGGCCGGCACCGAGCTGGCCGAGCACACGCCGTTCAAGCTCTCCAAGACGGTGACGCTCCCGGCCGAGGCGGCGATCTCGACCCCGTACTGGCTCCACAAGCCCGTCGCGGGGGCAGGCCTGTACGAGGTGGCGGACCGCGCGCTCATCGGCCGTCCCGAGGGAGATCCCGCCCTGGCCGTGGCGTTCGTCTACGAGACGGGGGGCAAGCGCTTCACCGTGGTCCGGCCCGTGGTCTACACCTGGGTCGACCCGGTGCGTGGCGAGCTCTATCGGGCCTTCGAGATCGTCCCGGCCGTCACCGCGACGCTCGAGCGCGAGGTCATCATGTTCCCCAACGGCGCGGCCCAGCCCGTCTCCGTCGTCCTGGCCGCGGGCAAGGCGGACGCCGAGGGGAAGGTCTGGCTCGAAGTGCCGCAGGGCTGGCGCGTGGAGCCCGCGGAGGTGCCCTTCCAGCTGGGAGCGCGCGGGGATGAGCGCACGGTCCAGTTCCGGCTCACCCCTCCCAAGGGGGCCACCGAGCGGGGCCTCCTGCGCGTCCTCGTCGAGAGTGGGGGGCGCACCGAGTCGTGGCGGGTC
The DNA here is from genome assembly GCF_035629615.1 of Hyalangium sp. Lineage (GTDB taxonomy): Bacteria > Myxococcota > Myxococcia > Myxococcales > Myxococcaceae > Hyalangium. The sequence goes on from NZ_DASPHO010000112.1 coordinate 17,820, forward strand.
CGCCAGGTGAAGCATGAGCACATCCCTCCGCAGGCCGTGCGCCAGCCCTCCGAGGCGCAGCTGGTGCCCTTGGCCCTCACCACGAAGGTGCGCCGGATCGGCTACATCCCCGGGCCGGGGGATCGCGTGGCCGAGAGCCTCGCCGCCGTGGGGTACGAGGTGACGCTGCTCCCCGAGGAGCGCCTGGCCACCGAGAAGCTCGAGCGCTTCCAGGCCATCCTGGTGGGGGTGCGCGCCTTCAACGCCACCCCGCGGCTCGGGCTCCACCGCGAGCGGCTGTTGCAGTACGTCGAGCGGGGAGGGCGGCTGATCGTCCAGTACAACACCAACAGCCGTGTGGGACCGCTCAGCGCGCTCATCAGCCCCTATCCGCTCGAGATCGGTCGCGATCGCGTCACCGACGAGACCGCGGTGATGAGGCCCCTCTCCCTGGCAGAGCCGCTCATGAGCGCCCCCAACCGCCTCGGGCCCGCCGACTTCGAGGGCTGGGTCCAGGAGCGGGGGCTCTACTTCGCGTCGAAGTGGGACGAGAAGTACCGGCCCGTGTTCGCCATGAGCGATCCCGGCGAGGAGTCCCTCAGCGGAGGACTGCTCGTGGCTCGCCATGGCAAGGGGAGCTTCGCGTACACGGGGATCGCCTTCTTCCGTCAACTGCCCGCCGGCGTGCCCGGCGCCTACCGGCTGCTCGCGAACCTGCTCGCCCAATGACCTCTGGACCGAAGCCTCCTGAGCCGGCCGCCGTTCCCACGGCGCGCCCCGAGCTCGACGATGCGCCGCCCGTGCTCGGGTCCTGGCGCAACATCTACTTCCTCGTGCTGGGCTGCCTCGCCCTGCTCGTCGCCCTGTTCTGGGCGCTCACCCGGGCCTACGCGTGACCCTGCTCGACTGGCTGGTCCTCCTCGGGACGACGGCGTTCATCGTGGGGGTGGGCATCTGGAAGACGCGCGGTGCGAGCACCGTGGAGGGCTACCTCCGCGCTGACTACGAGCTGCGCTGGCCCACCGTCGCGCTGTCCGTCATGGCCACCCAGGCCAGCGCCATCACCTTCCTCTCCGTCCCAGGCCAGGCCTACGAGGACGGAATGCGCTTCGTGCAGTTCTACTTCGGACTGCCGCTCGCCACGGTGATCATCAGCGCCTTCTTCATCCCCATCTACTACCGGCTGAAGGTCTACACCGCCTATGAGTACCTGGAGTCCCGCTTCGATCTGAAGACGCGCCTGCTGGGCGCGTTCCTCTTCCTGATCCAGCGGGGGCTCGCGTCCGGCATCACCATCTACGCCCCTGCCATCATCCTCTCGACGATCCTGGGCTGGCCGCTCGAGCCCACCATCGTCGGCATCGGGGGACTCGTCATCCTCTACACGGTGACGGGCGGAGCCAAGGCCGTCGCCCAGACCCAGAAGCAGCAGATGGTGGTGATGCTCGGGGGCATGGTGGTGGCCGCGATCGTCATCGTGTGGCGGCTGCCCGAGCACGTGCCGTTCGCCAGCGCCGTGGATGTCGCGGGCGCGTTCGGCCGCATGAACGTGGTCAACTTCGACTTCAACCTGCAGGATCGCTACAACTTCTGGTCCGGTATCACCGGCGGGCTCTTCCTGTCGCTGTCCTACTTCGGGACCGACCAGTCCCAGGTGGGCCGCTACCTGGCGGGCCGCTCGGTGACGGAGAGCCGGCTGGGGCTCCTGTTCAACGGCATCCTCAAGATCCCGATGCAGTTCTTCATCCTCTTCGTCGGGATCCTCGTCTTCGTGTTCTACCAGTTCACCGCGCCCCCGCTGCTCTTCAACGGCTCGCTGCGCACACGCGTCCAGGCGACCGCGCAGGCGGAGGAGTTTGCCGGCATCGAGTCGAAGTGGACGCAGGTCCAGGCCGACAAGCGCGCCGAGGTCGAGCGCTACCTGGCGGCTCGCAAGGCCGGTGATGGAGCCACCGAGGCGAGCGCGCGCGAGCGCCTCCAGGCCACGGCGAAGGAGGCCAGCGCGCTGCGCAAGGAGGCCAAGGCGGTGGTGACCCGCGCCCTGCCGGGGGTCGAGACCAAGGACTCCGACTACATCTTCATCACGTTCGTGAAGGACTGGCTGCCGAGCGGCCTGTTCGGGCTGCTCATCAGCGTCATCCTCGCGGCGGCCATGAGCTCCGTCTCGGGTGAGCTCAGCGCCCTGGGGACGACGACGACCATCGACTTCTACCGGCGCGTCCTCCGCCGGGACGCCTCGGAGCCCCATGTCCTCCTGGCCTCCAAGGCGTTCACCGTCTTCTGGGGCGTGGTCGCCGTCTCCTTCGCGAGCTTCGCGTCGCTGCTCGACAACCTCATCCAGGCGGTCAACATCCTCGGGTCCATCTTCTACGGCACGGTGCTCGGGCTGTTCCTGGTGGCCTTCTTCATCCGGAACGTGCGAGGCCATGCCGTCTTCATCGCCGCGGTGATCTCCCAGTCGGCGGTGGTGGGCCTCTTCCTGCTCAGCGACATCGGCTACCTCTGGTTCAACGTCATCGGCTGCACGCTGGTCGTCACGCTCGGGCTGGTCATCCAGGCCGTCATGCCCCCGGCCTCTCCCGAAAAGGCGTGAAGCAGGCACCAGGTGGGTTTGAAGCCGGGCCTCCGGCGTCTATGGTCCCGAGTGAATGAAGCTGAGCCTGATCGAGACCGTCGCGTTCGCCGGAGTCGTTCTCTACGTGGGGGAGGGGATTCGCCGGCTGATCCCTCCGCTCGCCCGGTACAACATCCCCGCCCCGGTGGTGGGTGGGCTTCTGGTGGCCGCCTCACTGGCCGCCGCCCGGAGCGCTGGCCATACGCCGCTCACGTTCGACACCACGCTGCAGGGCCCGCTGATGATCGCCTTCTTCGCGAGCATCGGCTTCGCCGCGTCTCTCTCTCTGCTGCGTGTGGGAGGGCTCCAGGTCGTCATCTTCCTTGTCGCCTCCTCCGTGCTTGCCATCGTCCAGAACGTGGTGGGCGTGCTCCTGTCGTACCCACTCGGAGTCCACCCCTTGTTTGGCGTGCTCACGGGATCCGTGACGCTGGCGGGGGGACCGGCCACCGGGCTCGCGTTCGCACCGCTCTTCGAGCAGGCTGGCGTGGCGGGTGCCTCCGCGATCGCCATCGCCGCGGCGATGCTGGGCATCATCTCCGGAGGGCTGGTGGGTGGTCCGGTGGCGACGTTCCTCGTCGGGAAGCACTCGCTGAGGTCCTCGGTGCCCGCGCACTCCCCCATCGCCCCCAGCGAGGCCCAGGTCAGCCACTCCGCTAACACCGAAACCAGCGGGCAGGACTTCCTGAGGAACGTGGTGCTCCTGCTGGCCACCCTCTGGGTGGGCGGCTGGGTCAGCCAGGGCTTCAAAGCGATGGAGGTGACGCTCCCCGGCTACATCGGAGCGATGCTGGTCGCGGCCCTGCTGCGCAACATCGATGACCGGACCCGGTGGTTTCGCCTCTCGGGCCGGATCATCGAGGAGCTGGGGGGCGTGGCGCTCTCGCTGTTCATTGTCATGGCGTTGATGACGCTGGAGCTGTGGAAGCTCACCGCCGTCGCTCTGCCCATCCTGATCCTCGTGGCCGTGCAGGTGGCCCTCACGGTGGCGGCCAGCCTGTGGATGTTCCGCCTCATGGGGAAGGACTATGACTCCGCGGTCATGAGCGGCGGCCTGTGCGGGTTCATGCTCGGCACCACCGCGAACGCCGTGGCCAACATGGAGGCGATCACCCGGAAGTTCGGACCGGCGCCGCGGGCCTTCCTCGTCGTGCCCATGGTCGGGGCGTTCTTCATCGACTTCACCAACGCCGTCATCATCACCGTCTTCATGAACCTGTTCCGGTGAAGAGGTGAACGGGAGTGACCGGTGGATAGCGCAGTTTCCAGCTACCCCTGGCAACTGCCGTGACCACAGGGCCCCGGCTACCCCTTGAAGTTCCAGGGGATGGCCTCTCGTACGGCTGCCTCCATTTCCCGGCACAGGCGACGCTAGTGGACTTCGCGGCGCACGCCCA
>NZ_DASPHO010000113.1:0-25027 GCF_035629615.1 Hyalangium sp.
TCCCGCCGCACGAGGCGCCGTGCGTCTATCCCAAGGGCGCCTTCTTTGGCTATCAGCTCTGCTGGGTCAAACCTCATGCGCCTGATCTCGAGCGCTTTCCGAGGTTCAGGGAGGCCCACCCGATCGAGCTCCTCCTGGCCCCGGGCGAGCTGCTCGTCCAGCCCGTCGGCTGGTTCCATCAGGTGTACTCGCTCGATGACGTGACGCTCTCTGTCAGCCACTTCCTCGCCGTGAGCTGAAGCAGCGGGCCCCGAGCGTCCTCTCAGCCACCGGCAGGCCCGATGAAGCGCAGCATGCACCCGATCCCTGGACACCTCGGGGCACACCGTCCGCGGCTGCAGGGAGTCCTCTGACATGTATTCCACGCAGCACCTCACTGCATCGCAGCACGGTGCTTACCGTGGGGCCTGCCCGACTGGGCGCTTCGTCCCCCTCCCCGGGGGGCTACAGGAGGACTTCCTTGAAGAGTCGATCGACAGGTTGGTGGGTGGTGCTCGCGCTTGCTGCATCCGCTTGTGGCGCGCCAGAGCAGGAGGGCCTGGGTACCAGGCGGGAGCCGTCGGATCTCCAGCATCTCTCGCAGGCTCCCTCCCTCAACGAGCTGGACCTGACACCGCCCCAGAGTGTGGTCACCGTCACACCCGATGCCGACTCGAACGGCGAGTACCACGGGCCGGTCACCGTCACGATCCAGGCGACGGATGACTCCAGCGGTGTGGCGAGCATCACCTATTCGCTCGATGGAGCCACGACGGGTACCGCCACGGTGGCGGGCTCCGTCGCCGTGCTCCCGGTCATCACCGCCCCAGGGACGACGTCGATCACCTACTTCGCGGTCGATGTGGCCATGAACATCGAGTACTCCCGGACCCTCAGCCTCACCGTCATCCTGCCTGACCCGCCGCCGCCACCTCCCCCGCCCGCGGTCTGCGTCCAGATCGATCTGAATGACTACAACGTCTTCCTGCTCGGAAACTACAGCGGTGGCACGGACGTGCAAGGCAAGGTGGCGGCCGGCGGCAACATCGACATGCAGTACTTCTCCGTGGGCGCGGGCCTGGCGGCAAGCGACGTCAACGGGGTGCTGGTGGCCGGTGGCAACCTGAGCCTCCAGCACGGCGGCATCTTTGGGAGTGCCTCCTATGGAGGCACGCTCACTACGAATGGGAGCGTGACGGTGCACCGGGGAGCGCTGGCGCAGGGCACTCCCATCAACTTCACCGCCGCGGGTGTCGCGCTGGGGCAGCTGTCCGCGAACCTCCACGCGCAGACGGTCAACGGAGCGACGCGGATCGAAGCATGGGGCGGCCTCTTCCTGGAGGGCACGGATGCGGTGCTGAACGTCTTCCAGGTGGATGCCAGCGTCTTCGCCACGACCCGGTACCTGTCCATCAGCGCGCCGGCGCAGTCCGTGGTGGTGGTGAACGTCGTCGGTACGGCGGCGACGTTTGCTGGCTTCAGCACCGAGTTCAGCGGAGGCATTGATCAGACTGGCGTCCTCTTCAACTTCGTGAACGCCACGAGCATCACCGCCTCCAACCATGGCTTCTTCGGCACGGTGCTGGCCCCCCTGGCCCACATCGACTTCAGCAACGGCAGCTTCGACGGCGGCATCTACGCGGGCTCGATGTCGGGCAATGCCGAGGGCCACATCAACTCGCTCAGGGAGATCGATCTCTGCGCTTCTCCTAACTGAGCGCGGCTGTTCCTCATAGAAGAACAGGGGGCACGGTGAGGGGGAGCAGCCAGTCCACCCCTCCCGTGCTCACTCCTGGCTGCACGGTCTCGGCTACAGGGTGGCTTCCCCCAGAAACTGGGACATGAGGACGGAGCGCCGGCCGAGGTGGTAGGTGAGCGCGAAGTCCGCGAAGTCGTACGCGCCGGGCCTCGGGAGCTGAAAGCTACGGGCCGCGGAGAGCTGCGCGCACGAGGCCACCAGCGCCATGTGCGTGAAGGCCTGCGGGAAGTTGCCCATTGCCTCACCCGTCCCTGGCACCGCCTCCTCCGGACGGCCTCCTCCTGGTAGCCCAGCAGCAGCAGGAGCAGCGAGTGCCGCGTCCCCACGCGGGGGCTGCGTTCCCGGCCAAGGCGGAGGGGCATGCAGTCCGTCACCTCCAACGCGCCGGTGGGCGTGGTGAAGGTGGTGACGAGGACGTTGGTGTCGTCGAGGTACTGGCGAGCGGACTGGAAGGGGCCTTCGGGGCCTACTCGAAAGGTGCCCCCCCGCTGCACATCGAGGATGCGGCAGAACACCGCGGGCGAGTCGAACCGGGGAAAGCACGCCCAGTCGATGGAGCCGTCGCGGCCCACGAGCGCTGCGGAGTGGCAATCGCCCAGCAAGGCGTAATCCTCAATCCGCTGCGGCATCCTGCCTCTCACCACTCGGGAGGAAGGCCCGTGCGACCCGAAGGCGCTCGTATAGGCGGGCGACGGCAGAGAGCGGTACTGCTCTCTCGTCGCACAACCTGAGGTCAGGCGGCGAGCCGGGGTGCGCTCAACCGGCACCCCGGCCCCGCCATGAAAGCAGACCCAACACCACCATCAGCCATGAGGGCTATCAGCAGGCTGCATTCATTCCTACATCCCAAGCCATGCCATCGCTCTGTACTTTCATGCGACCGCGAGTGGCTGCGGGACCTGGGCTCCTGGAGTCTGGCTCACCAAGGATTCGCGTTCTGATCATTAATCGCCACCCAGAAGCGAGTATTCTGGAAGGGGGTGATGCTCGCACCACTCACCTCAGCCCAGAAGTCCCAGCCAGTCCACAGGGTCGGATCTCCATCGTGGAATTCAGCCATCCGGTACCCTGCTCCGAGCTGGCTGGCACATAGGGCATCTGCCACCGCCCACGAGGTCAGCGAGTTCCCCGTGACGGGAGTGGTCAGGGCAATGGTTGCGCCTGACCACGTCCTATGCCAAGCCCCACCGGGTGTCTGGATAGGACTCCCAATGACGCCCGCCCCAGGGTATGCAGGGTTGTTCTTGTTGATGCAGAGAACGGGGAGGGTCTGACTGGTCAGCATATCCCCTTGATAAGGGTTGGTGATAGAATCACTCCCGACCAGAGCGTACGTATGAGACACATTGGGAACAGCAGAGTTCAACAAGGACCACGTCATAGCGGTCTTCAAGGGGCCCACAGGGTTATCACTGGTCTGGAACTGTACAGTCGAGTTACATGGATGGTTACCTAGAGCCATGTCCTCGAAGTCAATCGAGTTGCCACCAGTATCTCTTGGGTAGCCATTGCTGCCCCAAGGAGCACCCGAATCAAACCGGGTAACGCCACCCGTCGCGGATACGACTGGATAAGGACCCGTCGGACCAGGAGTAGAAGCAATGGTCAGGTTGCCCGCGCAGTGTGCTGGGGCACCTGCTGGGAAGGTAATGCCGACCTCCTGCACCGCATTCGCACGAATGTTATAGAGCACAATGAACGGCAGGCTCAAGGTCGCTCTATCCGTGAGAGGAATGAAGGTGGACGCCCCGTTCGGCAGCTTGACGTTGAGCTGAATGCCAGGCTCCTGCCCTGTGCCAGTGGGATGGTAGCAGTCAGACGGAACATTGACGAACTCGATGATGGTGCAGGCGGTGTTGTTCCTCTCGATGTCCGCATTCCATTCTCCAAAGCCGGCATTGGGTTGAATGGGTGACAAGGGGTTGACACCGCCGCTAGCAGTGGCGCTGCTGCCGCCCATCATGGTGAAGCTCGTACCAGCCGCGGTGAACTGGATATTGGCCTGCTTCTCGTACCACTTGCCCGTGGATGTCGCGAACCGCCACATCGCCAGGCGGCAGCTCCCATCGAAGACGCAGGGCGGCATGCTGCCGATCTGCGCAGGCACAGGAATGAATCCGTCCGCAGTGGCTCCACTTCGAAGATTGAGAGGCACGCCAGTCGAGCTGGTAGCGTTGATGGAGACGGCGCCCACTGACTCCAGTGCAACTTGCTGGCCACTGGAGTTCACTGCCGTGAAATCGCCCGGCATGCGCATCGGGTCGTAGCTGGCGATGGCGACATTGACAGCTCCCGTGGCTGCCACGCCATTGGCATCTACGAGCGTATTGGCCCGGATCGTCACTCTCACACCCGTGTTCGAAGTGATGGTGTTGTCGACCGTTGGGCTGATCTGCTGCACAAAGGCGTTCTGTAGGACGTGGATGCTGTTGCGCCTGGCTGAGCTCGTGAACACGGAGATTGGCGCGAAGCCATTCTTGCTTATGCTGAGGTTATACCCAACCGTTGAGCTCACCACCGAGACGAAGTACTTACCGGCGCTGTCCGTGGTGCGCGCGATGCCATTGATGACGACTTTGGCGCCAGCCACCGCCACGCCCTGCTCGCTACTCACCGTTCCCGAAAAGACAGCCGAGGTAACCGCGGCGCTCGTGTCAACTTGGGCGTCCTGAGGGGAGAACGGCTCTGTGTCGTCCATGCCCGAACAACCGAGCACAAGCACTGCTGATGCCAATAGCGTCAAGCTCCACTGCTTCGTATTCATCGAGACTCCTGGTTCATATTGATTCACTGCTCAGACAGGCGACGAGAGACCTGGAAGCCCACGGCTCCAAGGTCCTCATTCCCAAGGGACCATCGCAGCCCTTGCGTGACTGGGGCGTGACCGCTCCCAGGCTGAGCAGGACTCAGGGCTCCAGGTTCACTCTTTCACAAGGGACAATGGTGTCCCGCCGCCCAGGGGGCCGCTCGTTTTTCTTGAGCGACCGCCGCTGGGTCAGCAGGTGCCGCGGTGGAGGGCAGTCCGCTGGGTCAAGACGTCGCGGATGGGCTCGGGCAACGTGGCCAGAAGCACCTCGCACACGAGGTCATGAACGAACCACTGGCCCTGGATGATGTGGGCCTCCTCGAGCTCCCTCCAGGGCAACGCGAGCTGGTCCACCGGCACTTCCAACACCTTCGACGCCAGTTCCACGCTGAAGTCCGTCCGGGCCACGGCGAAGACGCGCGCCAGCCGCAGGGCCTCTTGCGACAGTCGGCCCAGGCGTTGCTCGATCATCACCCTGATGAGATCGGGAGGGGATAATGCCTTCGCAAACGTCCCGTCCCCTCCTCCAGACTGCCGTCGGTGACGCACGGTCTCCACGATGAAGAGCGGGTTGCCGCCGGTATAGGCAACCATCTTCTCCGCAGCCTGCTCGGGCGCTGGCTCCCCCATCCCCCGGAGCATCTCCGTGACGGCCGCTGCATCGAGCCGTCCCACCTGCACCCGGCGCATCAGCCCTGACTCAATCACACTCTGGATCTGCTGCCGCTCCCACTCCCCAGCCTCGGAAGTACGAAAGACGTTGATGATGAGGGGGAAGCGCCCGGCGATCATCTCCTCGCGAAACTCCGAGTGGACCTGGATCCCCAACTCCGCGCTGTCGCGGTCCATGTACTGCGCGTCATCGAACACGAGCACCTTCACGCCCTGGAGCGCGCCCCGAAGGAACTCGATGACCGCCGAGAAGAGCCTCGTCCGCTCCTGGGGGCTCTGAGGCGGAGGCAGTGCCTCGTCCAGCAGTCCTGGCAGCAAGCGCGACAGCTCCCGCCGGACCCAGGGTTGCATCGGCGCGTCAGGCACCTCCTTCAACACCTCGCGCAGGCTGCGGATGTGCGTGGCGAACGGCAGCTGTTGATCTCCGGGACGCCCGTTGATCAAGAGGCAGCGCCCTCGGCTGTAACCGAACTCCCTCACCAGCCGCGACTTGCCGACGCCCGACTCCCCATCCACGATCATGGGCTGACGCGCCGCCCAGGCCTCCTCCATCAAGGCCCACTCGCGCTCACGGCCCGCCAGCACGGGAGGGTGCGTCACCGACAAGGGAACGGCCGACCGCGGGCGCGTGGCCTCGGAGTGCTCGATCTCGCGGGCCAGATCGCGCGTCTCCTTCGAGAGCGCGGCACCGAACTCCTGCCTCACCATGTCCTGGCACTGGCGATAGGCCACCAGCGCCGCCGCGCGATCTCCCAAGCGGTGATGCAGGCGCATCACGTGCTGGTACGAAGTCTCCGCCTTGGGCTCCCGCTCCAGCAGCCGCCGCGCGCTCTCCAGCGCGTCCTTGAGTCGCTCCTCCTGCTCCAGCCGCAGCACCTCCTCCTCCATCGCCTTGAGCCGGAGGTTGCGCAGCTTCAGGCGCCAGCCTTCCAGCCACTCGCTCAGCTCCGAGCAGCCGTCGTAGGTGAAGTCCTGGAGCAGCTCTCCCTCGAAGGAAGCCATCCACGCTGAGTCCTTGGCCTCGAGAAGGGCGCGCAGGTGGAGCACGTCCAAGGCAAGGCCCTCGAGCAGCCTCAGGGGATCCCCGCTCTCGATGCACTCCTGCCCGAGCAGCTTCTTCAGCCGCAACAGAAGCTGCCTCAGGTTGTTGCGCGCGGTCTCCTCAGAAGACTCGGGCCACAACAGCCCCACGAGCCGCCCTCGCGCCGTGGGCCCTTCCAATGCCAGGTATGCCAGGAGCGCCGCAGTCTTCCGCTCCAGGCCCCTACGAGCTCCGTCGCCTCCTCTTGCCCAACACGCCCCAACCACTCGGATCTCCATGTAGGCTCCCCGGGAGCTGCTCCATCGCGACACTCCGCACACGTCGTACTGGAAGAGAGGCGGGGGCGCTATGAGGGTGGAGCGCTCTTTGCGGAGGTGGCGTCGATGTGGCCGGTGCACGACCTTGCAGGGGGTGCTGCGTCACTCCCCGGGTAAAGATGGACACACCTTCGGGTAGGCCTCTCCGCTGCCGCCGTACTTGCGCCACTCGGCTCGCGACAGGTTGCGCCGCAAGCGGGCGCACGCTTGCTCCACGAGGTCCTCCGAGCGCCACACCTGGAGGGAGTAGGACACGCCGCCCGCTTCGCCGTCATCCTTCGCCGTGGCCACGTACCTTCCATCCGGACTCAGGAGCACGGCCTCAGGCCTCGAGTCCTCCTGGATGCGCGCGAGCTCACGGCCGGAGTCCGGCTCCCAGAGGTGGATCGTGCCCGCGGCGCTGGAGGTCATCAGGGACTTCCCATCCACGCTGTACTGAAGGAAAGAGACATCCTCCACCGTGGCGATCCGGCTCAGCTCCTCGCCCGTCGCCACACTCCAGAGCCGTGCGCCGGGTTCACCGCTGGCGATGGCCAGCGCCCGGCCGTCCGGACTAAAGGCCAGGGTCCGGATGAACTCAGGGTGACGGAGCAGCAGCCGCTCGCGCGCGCTCCCGATGTCCCAGACCCGGGCGACTCCATCCAGAGTCGTGGTGGCCAGCAACTTCCCGTCCGGGCTGAAGCTCACAGACTCCAGCTTCGCCGCCGTGCCCCACATGCGAGCCCTCTCGCATGCCCCCCGAGCCTTCCCCAGCACCTCTTCGCATGGCACGTCCTTGTGCACCCACCGGGCAAGCGCCAGGCCCGTCGCCACGTCCCACAGGCGAGCGGTCTGGTCCTCCCCCCCGGTGGCGAGGCGCTGCCCCTCCGGGCTGAAGGCCACTGCGCTCACCGCGCCCTCATGCCGGCCCCGCATCTGCTCGTGCCCTGTCGCGGCCTCCCACACGCGCACCGTGCCATCCTGGCTCGCGCTCGCCACCCACCGTCCCTCCGGGCTGAACGCGAGCGCGTGGATGAAGCCCTCGTGCTCCACGCGGGCGAGCTCTCGCCCGCTCCCCACCTCCCAGACCTGTGCCCGGTGGCCTTCCGTGGTCGCCAGCAGCCTCCCATCGGGAGACAGCGCCAGGTGGTGCACGCCCCCCGTTTGCACCCTGGGTGCCCGCTCGCGCCCAGAGACGACATCCCAGGCGTGGACCGAGTCTCCTTCGGTGGCCGTGAACAGGGCCCCTCCGTCCGGGCTGAAGGCCATGCCGGTATGCAGCCCCCAGGCCGAGGCACGGGCGACCGTCGCTCCGGCGAGCCCCCAGATGCAGGCCATCCCATCCGCGCTGGCCGTGGCCAGCCGGTCTCCCTCCGGGCTCCAGGACACCGCGTTCACGGCCCCACCATGGGCCAGCCACGCGGCTCCCTGCCCTGTCTCCATGTTCCAGAGGAGAGCGGAGCGTCCTCCCAGCTGGGTGGTCACCAGCCACTTCCCATCCGGGGAGAGGGCGAGCGACTCCACGGCGGCCTCGTGCGGCAGGCGCACCTGCTCGCGTCCGGTGGCTACCTCCCACACCCGGACGCTCTTGTCCTCGCTCGCGCTGATCAGCAGTCCGTCCGGAGTGAACGCCAGCGCACTCACCGCCCCCTCATGGCGCACGAGCGAGAGCTGGCGCGCTCCAGGAACATCCCAGATCCGCACCGCCGCCGCGCCCTGGCTCACCAGCGCGAGGAGCCTCCCGTCCGGGCTCAGGGCCAGCGTGGAAGCCCGGGTGGAAGGTGTCTCGGCCTCCACCACGAGGGCGAGCTTCCCCGTGGCCAGATTCCAGACGCGCGCCCGGCCGAAGATGTCGAAGGACGCCAGGAACCGGCCATCCGCGCTGAACCTCGCCAGGGAGCTGTTGGCGCCGGCGCTCAGGAGGCTGTCTCCGCTGGCGCTCGTCGCGAGGCTGAGGTTGTCCTTGCGGTCGATGAGGGCCAGGTGCTGGCCCGAGGGCGCAAAGACAATGGCGCGCAGCGGCAGGCCCCGGAGCTGGCGCACGAAGCCATCCCCACGTCCCCGCGCCCAGAGGAAGGCCTCTCCCTGGGGCCGCCGTGCGCTCAAGAGCTGCCCGTCCACACTCCAGGCCAGCTCCGTCACGCGGCTTGGGGGCGTCAGGTGGGAGAGCGCTGCCCCCGTCTCCGCGGCCCAGAGGTGCACCCTTCCATCCGCGCTCGAGGTGGCCAGCTGCTGTCCCTCTGGGCTCCAGGCCACGCCGAGCACGGCGCCTGTGTGCTTCATGCAGGCGCCCGAGCGCGGGAGCCTCTCCAGTCCCAGGCGCAGCACCTGCTGGGCCTCGAGGGAAGGGGCGAGCCGCAGCGAAGTCACAGCGAGCAGGACGCTGAGCTCGAGCTGCTCGGGGCGCTCGGTCCGGATCAGCTCCGACTGTGCCGCCAACCGGTGGGCCAGGGCTTCGACCAGCTCCGGGCTCCGACCCGCGCCCTTGAGCACCCCGCCAGAGAGGGGGGCCTCACGGAACGTCAGCTGGGAGGACTCCAGCCACTCTCCCGCCTTCAGCTCCAGGGAGGCGACCCGGTACTTCCCGCCGTCCACGCACTTGAGTCGGTACGCGCCCGGGGGTATCCCGAGCCGCTGGCCCGCCTCCTTGCGAGCGCCCACCTCCGCGACGAGCCGACGCTCGTCCGTGTCGGTGACGAAGCAGCGCGGGCTGCCTGGGGGAAAGAGCAGGAAGCCCACGGGCCCCTCCAGCCGGGTGAGGTAGAGGTTACCGTGGCCCTTGAGCTCGTAGCGAAAGCCGGGGCGTTGCTCCCCCGCGAGCGTGCCGGCGGTGTCCAACAGGGTGCGGGTGGCGGAATGGCGGTACGCCTCATCAAGGCTGATCTGGAGATCGCCGTTCTCATCCGCCGCGCCGCGCAGGCCGCTCACCAGGTGCTGGGTGAAGAACGAGCCGGAGAGGGCACGGGCCTCCTGGGACAGCTCGTCCGCGCCCGAGGAGGTGAGGATGACGGTGCCACGGACTTCGCCTTCATTCTGGACGGTGATGCGGAAGGCTGGAGCGGCCCGGCCTCCCTTCACCTTGAGGATGGAGCCGCTCTGGCAGGCGTCGAGGATGCCCAGCGTGACGCCGGCTCCCATCTTGCGCAGGCGCTGATAGAGGTTCTCGAAGGAGAGGGGTGCTCCAGCCAGGTGCAGGTAGCGCGCGTCCGCGTGGCCCGAGTAGTAGAAGAGGAACAGCGTCTCTTGTGCTGGCTCCTCGCGCAGCCGCTGCTGGAGGGAGTGGAGCTCCGCGAGCAGCCGCTCGGTGGTGGGCGAGCTCAGGAAGACCCTGTCCCCTGGGGCAAAGCCGCCCAGCTCAGAGAGGACAGCGCCCAGGTTGCGGGCATCATCCTCGGCATAGCGCAGCGTGCGATCCTGCTCCCAGCCGGTATTGGCGCCCACCAACAGCGCGAAGCGTTTGATGGCCCATCCGTCCCGGGGGACCAGCAGCGCGAGCAAGAGGAGGAAGGACCAGCGGGCCCGCATGCAGGATGTCTCGAAGGTGAGAGTCTCTCAGGAAGCGTGAGCCCTCCTATACCACTTGAGGGGTAGCATCCTACTCATGGGATACACTGGACTTCACCTGACGCCTCGGGTAGGAGCCAGCCCTATTCCATGAAGGACGCCTCACACCGTATGCCGTGCTTGCTGATAATCGGGCTCCTTGCCTTTGGAGTTCCCGGGGCCGGGTGGGCGCAAGAGGACTTCGAGCGCTCCATGGACACCGTCCGGCAACTCCTGGAGAGTCAAGGGTACGAGGAGGCCCTCGAGCGGCTCGGCCGGCTGAAGGTGCTGGCCCGCGATGCGGAACAGCGGCTCGTGGTCTCCCTCTATGAGGGGCTCGCCCTCTCGAGCATGGGCCGACGCAACCAGGACCGCGCTCAGGCAGCGTTCAGGGCCGCGCTCCTGCTGGATCCCCAGGCGAACCTGCCGGTGAAGGTGCCACCCCGGCTGGAGCGCACCTTCGAGGAGGTGCGTGCCCGCGTCCTCAAGGAGCTGGCCGGGCAGCCTCTCTCCGCGCGTGAAGTCACGGCACCGCCCGCTCCTGCGGCGGAGCAGAGGGTGCCACCCTCCGCCGAGCCTGAGCGTGGGCAGGCGGGAGCGCCCCCGGAGCTTGCCCCGGAGGACCGGTTGCGGTTGATGTCGAAGTGGCCGGTGCTCGTCGCTCCCGCCCCTCCGGGCCCGACGCCAGTGGCTGAGAGCTTCCGGTACAAGGCGAGCCGACCTCGCGTCCTGGTCTCCGCCATTACCGGCGGAGCGCTGCTGGCCTCCGGAGGTGTCTTCTGGGGACTGGCCCGGCATGAGCAGTCACGGCTGAGGAAGGTGGACCTCAGCACGGGGACTCTGGACGAGGCGCGGAGCACCGCGGCGCGCGGGCAGCGCTACCAGACGCTGGGATTTGGCTTGGCGGGTGCTGGTGGGCTGGCGTTGGGCGTCGCGACGGTCCTCTACCTGATTCAAGTGCCCCAGGCGCCTGTGTCGCTCGGCTCCGATGGCTCCGCGCTCCTGCAAGGGACATGGCCATGAGTCGACACAGAGACTCCCAGGGGCCTCCTCGCGCCTGCGGGAGCTGGCTGCTGCTCGTACCGGCCCTGCTCTGCGGGGCCATGGGGGGTATCGACTTCGACCGGGAGTTTGACGCGATCTGCATGCGGAACCCGGAGAACGTCCTCTGCGGCGGTCCGAAGGGACAGCCTCCTGAGGTTGTCTCCACCCGCCAGTCCCTCTACGACACTGTCAATGGTGGCTTCGTCTTCCGCGTCGAAGCGCGCGACCCGCAGGACAGCCCCCTTCACTTCTCCTGGAAGACCAACAGCGGCAACCTTGGGCCCCGTGAGGGGAACACCTCGTCCTCCAACGAGTTTTTCTGGACCGCGCCCAGTTGCTCAGAAAGGGGCCGCGTTCCCCTCGTCATAGTGACGGTGACGGTGACGAACGACCTGGGGCTCGAGGCCTCCACGGAATTCGAGTTCCCCTATTCCTCGTTCACCTCGTTCTGCACGAAATGGGTTTCGGAGGAAAACATGGCCAACGCCCGGGAAGGCCACACGCTCAGCCTGCTGAGCTCGGGCCAGATGCTCGTCGCGGGGGGGGTGGGTCCCCAGGGCTATGTGCCCGACTCGGAGCTCGTCAATCCGGCCGTGCTCTCATCGTCCCTCTCTGGGGCGCTCGCTACCCCGCGGGCCGTGCACACCGCCGTGGTGCTAGCTTCAGGCCGGGTGCTCGTCATGGGAGGGTTCGGCGTGTCGGGCCCTCTGGCCTCTGCGGAGCTGTACGACGCCACAACTGGCGAATGGCAGCTCACGAGCGAAATGTCTACGCCGCGGGCCTTGCATGCGGCCACCCTGCTGCCCGACGGCAGGGTTCTGGTGACGGGGGGGCGTGGTGCATGGGCCGGCGTCTCGAGCACGGAGATCTACGACCCGGGTCAGGAAACCTGGGCCTCTGCTCAGGACATGCTCCAGGGGCGGGAGAACCACACGGCCGTCACGTTGCTCTCGGGGTCGGTGCTGGTGACGGGCGGAGCCCGAATGGGTGTGGCCACCGCCAGCGCGGAAATCTCTGCCCCAGAGGGCTCCTGGGAAAGCGCAGCCAGCATGGCCACCGCGCGCGTAGGACATACAGCGACGGTCCTGCCTTCAGGCCAGGTGCTCGTCGTGGGTGGAGCCAGTGGCTCCATGCTCCAGGCAGGCCCAGACGCGGAGGTGTATGACCCGGACTCAGACACCTGGTCCTCCACGGAACCGATGATCTCGGCACGCTCCTATCACACGGCCACGTTGCTCCTCTCGGGCAAGGTTCTGGTGGGAGGCGGTGAGAACGCGGGCGGGGTTCTTGCCAGTGCGGAGGTGTATGACCCGGCTTCGAACACCTGGTCCGCGGCGGAGGCCATGGCAACTCCCCGTTCGAAGCATGCATCGATGCTGTTGCCTTCAGGCAAGCTCCTGGTGGCAGGCGGATCCAACACCAGTGGCCCTCTCGACAGCATCGAGCTCTGTAGCCTGGATGCCCATGGAAGCTCCATGCTGCTCACGCTTGTCTCCGGTGCAGTTCATTCACTGGCGCTGCGAAGTGATGGAACGGTGTCAGTGTGGGGAAGCAATGTCTTTGGCCAGCTCGGGGACGGAACGACCACGGAGCGCGCCTCACCGCTGCAAGTGCCCGGGTTGAGCGGCGTGACAGCGATGGCCGCAGGCAGCGAACACACCCTGGCGCTGCGCAGTGATGGAACAGTGTGGGCGTGGGGGAACAACGCCTTGGGCCAGCTCGGGGATGGGACCTCTGCGGGGCATGCCTCCCCACTGCAGGTGCCAGGGTTGGGCAGCGTGACGGCCATGGCCGCAGGTGACTACCACACGCTCGCTTTGCGCAATGATGGAACGGTCTGGACGTGGGGGAACAACGGCTCTGGCCAGCTCGGGGATGGGTCGACCACGGGGCGGACCTCCCCGCTGCAAGTGCCAGGATTGAGCGGCGTAACGGCCATTGCCGCGGGCAGATACCACACGTTGGCACTGCGCAATGATGGAACGGTATGGGCATGGGGGTACAACGCCTATGGCCAGCTCGGGGATGGGACCACCACGGGGCGGACCTCCCCGCTGCAGGTGCCAGGGGTGAGCGGCGTGACAGCCATTGCCGCAGGCGCCTACCACACGTTGGCACTGTGCAATGATGGGACGATCTGGACATGGGGAGACAACGGCTCTGGCCAGCTCGGAGATGGCACCAGCACGAGGAGGACTTCGCCGGTGCAGGTGACTGGCTTGAGCGACACGAGGGCCATTGCCGCAGACGGCCTCCACACCCTGGCTCTGCTCAGTGATGGAACCGTGTGGGCGTGGGGAGCCAACGACGCAGGCCAGCTCGGGGATGGGACCACGAAGGGACAGACCTCCCCTGTGCAGATACCAGGATTGAGCGAGGTAAGGGCCCTGGCTGCGGGCGAAAACTACACGCTGGCGCTTCGCAATGATGGGACAGCTTGGGCCTGGGGGGACAACCGCTCTGGTCAGCTTGGGGATGGCACCACCACGAGGCGGCTCTCTCCCGTGCGAGTTCACCTCCCATGACTCTCGACGCTCCGGGCGATGGCATCACCTCTGCCTACAAGGACTACGTGGTGGCGGAGGGCAACGGCGGAGGCGAGGTGAACTGCAACCGCACGGCCATCGGTCCCTGGGAGACCTTCACCCTGGTGAAGTAACCCCATGGAAGCCCGGCCTTCCTGAGGGCAACCGCGGGTCAGCCTCACGCCTGGCCCGCTTGCCTGCTTCCTTCGTCACGGCTCGCTGGGATTGCAATCAAGATGACAGCTTGATGTGGCTGTTCCATCGCGCTTTGCTGGCTCGCCGGAGTCCCTGGGAGGAAGTGCGCACATGAGAAGCCATCTGCTGAGGGTGCTATGGACGATGTGGGTGGGACTGGGGCTCCTGGGGAGCTCCGCAAGCGTGGGAATGGAGAGGGTGGGTTCGGTGCCCCCAGGTCTGGAGGCCCGCTCAGGGCCTGATTGACGATCACGGCTCCGATGGCGCCCGCGTTCTGCGCGTTCTTCACCTTGTCCGTGAACGCGCAGTTGCCGCGATCGATGAGCGCGATCCTGCCCGCCATCGCAGCCGCATTGGCAAACGGCGCTTCACAGCCATCCGAGGGAGAGGCGCCACCCGCGTCCACGACGGCGACCAGCTCCCCCGAGAGGGTGAAGACCTGAGGACCAAAGCTGGCAGTGCCCGTCGGGTACTCCCCGGCGATGGCGGGCGGAGCAAGGATCGTGAAGGAGATCTCCGGGTGAGGGGTCGCCAGGTACAGCTGCATCCGTGGCTGGGCGCCATCGGCCGGAGTCGCCATATCGGAGCGATCCACGCCACTGAAGTCCTGAGCCTCGGCCTTGATGCTGTCGCCGCCAACCCCGCCCCGGCCGTAGTTGTCCGTCTGCGCATTGCCGGCCTGCTCGTCAAAGCCCGAGTCGTAGTACCAGTCATGCAGGAAGTTGTTGACGTAGAAGAGCTGCGTCACCGCCGCCATCCGCTGGCTCGTGCTGGCGCCGGGCTCCTGGGTGACGTCGTAGACGCGGTTGAAGGTGTTGGCGCCCGTGGTGCTGGCACGGAAGTCCGCGCCGTCCCGGCCGTCCGCACCGGAGATGTCCACGTACGCGTCCACATTGTTGCCCACCGTCTCGGTGGCGCCGGGTGGCAGCCAGGGATCGCCGTTGCTGAAGGGCGAGCTCTCCAGGGTGATCAGCCCGGGTGCGACAAAGGGCGCCTGGTAGCCATCCGGGACTCCCGTGGGATGCGGCGTGCCGAGGAGCCCCTGAGGGCCATCGTCCGGGCGATACGGCGGCGTGGCCTCTGCCCACACGCGGTAGGAGAAGGCCTCTGCCACCGTGAGGTTGTTGCGGAGGAGCAACCGGCCGTCGCTCGCGGCGACGACATAGGAGTAGTAGTCCGCGCTCGTGCTCCCCTCCTCCCCGGTGTTCAGCTCCACGTACCAGGCAGGCTCCAGGCGGTCCGGCAGCGGGAAGATCACCCGCCGGGCCCGCGCGGGCGTCACCATCCGCACCGAGGACTGACCATGCGCAGCCGGCGTGATGCCAAAGGAGGTGTACCCCCCCGACATCGAGCCCACCGCCTCGAGGTTTGCGGGATCGAGTGGCTTGCTGTTGAGATCCTCGTAGGCCCTGGCGATGGCCTGGCGCACGTCCAAGGCGAAGCGCAGCTTGTCGCCCTGCACCTGTGGCGCCAGATGGGGGGTGAGCCGACCCGAGATGGCAATGAGCTCGTGGCGCTCATTCATCAACACCTTGAGGGCGTCGCGGAAGATCGGGACACCTTCCACCTCCTGCCAGAAGGTGACGAGGACGGGCCCCTGCCCAGAGAGGGGAACCTTCACATTCGCGGGCACCTGGGACGCCATCCCCGGCGCCAGTCTGTAGAGCGGGGCGAGCCGGCTCAGGTGCGCGCGAGCTGCCTGCTCTGGCGACATCCGCCGCAGGGCTGACAGGAAGCGCTCATCCTCGCTCGAGCGGCTGCCCCACACGAAGGCAGGCACGCCCAGCCGCGAGTCCGTGTGCGCCACCCTCGCCCCCGCCCTCAGCGCCCGCCCAGGCACCGCGACCTGGGGAGCGGATGCAGCGTCGTTGAGCGCATCCAGGGATGGAAGATCCTTCGCAGTTGCTGCCGACCCCGAGACCACCAGCACAAGGCTGATCATCAAGCTCCATCGCGCCACGACGCACCTCGGGAGAGAAAGAGACGAAGCCCTGCGACTCCTCATACCCGCACGCAGATACCACGGAAGATCGGAGACCTGGAGGGGGCCGCCCACGCCGAAGCAAGCAGCCAGGCGTACACCCCGCGAATCTGACGATCACCCCACGGTGAGGACGCCGCTCTCCAGACTGTGTCCCTGCGCGAGCATGGCAGCGAGCCGCGCCTCGATCTCCGCGCGTCGTGTCGCGTCGAGCTCACACACCATGTCGTGCCGATGCAGGCCGGGGCGAAAGTAATTCTCTGTGACCTTCACGGTGCGCAGGCCTTCGCGCTCGAAGAAGGGTGCGGTCTCATTCGAGGTATTCATTCCGACGCGCGCGATGCTGGGAATGCGGGCCGCCACGGCGAGGCGCACGCGCAGGAGGACGCGGCCGACGCCCTCCTTGTGTTTCTGGAAGTCCACCATGCCCCAGCAGAGCGTGGCCTCCTCTACGTCGCGAGAGGCCAAGCCCCCACAGCCGACCGGGTGGCCAGCGGAGTCCTCGACGACGAAGTAGGGCCCGGGCAGTGGGTCGAGGAACTCGCCGAACATGGACCGTTCCTCCTCGAGGAACGAGGAAGGCACGTTGCTCTCGAAGAGAGCCATGCACGCGGCTCGATCCTCAGGCAGGTAGCGACGGACTCGGAGCAAAGACGTCATGATGGAATAAAACTATATCGTTAGATCCCTATCCCTCTGATAGCTGATAGCGTGATTGCGCCTCCACACGTTCCGGCCCACATCGGGAAAACATTCTCTCAACAACCCCATTATCAAACAGCGATCCCAACATCTCGTAATCGCCTAGAGAGGAGAGGGAATGCGTATAAAGAACCCCCTCATGAGAGACGAAGGGGTAGGTGAGTCGACGCGATGGCAGCGGATTTACCTCGATTTGGATGCGTCCCAAGGGGTTAATGGCACGCACCGCAGACATGAACGACTGATGATCGATGCCATGACGTGAAACCGACTTTGCTCCCAGCGACAAGGGCCAATATTGATAAAGGCTCCAACGCGCTGGATTCAACCGAGTTATCAGACGACCCAACTCGGGCAATGATGCAGCATTCAATGAGGTCACAACTGTATTAATCTTAATCTTTTCCCTATAGGGCTCAAGCCATGACAAGCGCTTCATGAGCACGTCGAAGTGCCCCGGCGAAGAACGCATCATGCCGTGGATATAAGCACTAGGTCCATCCAACGGGACCCCAATCAAATCAATGCACTCTTCAATGAGTCTTGCTGTATCGGGCGTCTGGCGCATAGCAATCGCATTTGTGTCGACATGCACCAACAAGCCCGCCTGCTTTGCCGAAGCGATCAAATCAGGAAGGAAAGGATAGATAAACGGGTCCCCCCCCCCAAGAGTAACCACTGCCATTCCAATCTCCTTGCAGCGGGCAACAATGCGGAGACATGTTTCCGCAGTCGGAGGAGACCCACCGAATGGCACATAACACCACTCGCACGCCATATTGCAGCGATGTGAAAAATTCAAAATGATTCGCGTCGGGCGCGCAGGATCGCCTAGCTCATTCGGCATCAGTCTTCATCCGTTTGTGACGCCACTGGAGCAAGGGAAGGTTCGAGTGATACTTGGCATTCGCTTCGACCCAATCCTCAAAGTCCGTGCTTGTGCGCCAAAGGGCATCAAAGTGCGCCTTAAAGAGGTCATAGTACCCAACTCCCTGAGGCACCATTTTGCGCTCCAACTGAAGGCAAAAGCTGCGATTCTCGATTCGATGACCTATGACAGCAAGGTGATAGGGATCATAAAAGAGTTGGGACTGTGTCGCAAATACTGTCCCATACATACCTCCTTCAACAAATCGGATCTCAAGACTTGGGTACTTGTTGTAGAGCCTGACGAGATTTAGGAGATTGAGTTTGGAGTCGTCAGCATCCTGCCCTACGTTGAGCAAATTGCGCAGAGTCTTTTCACTTGATGAAGGACTCAATAGGACTATCTTAAAAGGCACGTTATCCCGCAATCGTTGCTCCACCGCTGGCCAATGCCGATACACTGCAGGATCCAGATACGAAGCCCCCGAATTTGCACACAGCCACATACTAGCCGCGGTGGAGACTATCAACCGCGTGTCTTCGTTTCTCTTGGCCTGGTCGCTGGCAAGTTGCATGTTATAGAACTTAGCCACTCCGTAGTTGGAGGCACTTCGCGCCATCTCTCCAGCCTGGTTCTCGAATGCCAAGAGATCTCTCAATTCGGGCTTGATCTGAAAAAGCCTCACCCCGAAAAAGAGTATGGTGGAAACAATTGCGAGAACGCCAAAGGGTCCCCACATTCTCTCTTGGCTGAGATAGCTAGCCAGCGCCACAACGCCATAGAGGCCAACCTCGATCATGAGGAGGCCCCATATGGTCCGACGCCGTGAAGAGTTAATCATCGCTTACTCGTGGTCTTGTAACGCCTGTTTGTTCATAGCGTACGACACGTAGAACTCTCGGGACAAGAGGCCAACAGAATGCATAGCCGCCTGCATACCAAACAGACCCGAGCCCTCGTTTGTTATAGTTATAGTACTACCATTGGTAAATGGAATCCTGCTCATGGTGTCTGAGCGAGGCACAGGGTATAGGGCAGAGAGTTGCTGGCAGGCAGACCGCTTTCGTGGATTCTAATCTTAATGGAGTTCTTAGATGACATCTAGCGCCAGCCGCATTGCCGACAGTCCGCTGGGCGAGAGAATCGCAACTACGACAAGAGACTCCAAATGCTCACGCCTCCACTCGCTCGGCAAAGAGCAGCACGTTCGATGGCTCACCCAGCGCGCTGGGTAGCAACAGGCCAATACCTAGTCCTCGAAGTACTGCGTCCAGAAAGCATTTGTCAGCAATTTATGCTTAGAAATTACCCTAAGCGTGCTGCGCGTATTGACTTCAATAAGCTTGTAGTTTTCATTGTCGCACACCAACTCTGTCTCAAGCCTGTTCATGAGAAGGCTATGCATGACCTTTGCACATGCCGCAGGAGACCTAACTACCAGAATGCCGTTTAAGACGCCACTGCTTAGAATTACCTGGAGCGCGAGCGGATGTATTTCTCGAAATGTCTTTGCCCGCTTTTCGAAAAACAGGCCTACCTGAACGAGTCTCCAGATTAGTGACTCTGCGACATTAGCGGCAGGAACAGGACGTGCTTCTGAGCTTCCTCGACGAGTAAGTGCGTCCAAATAAATGCGAACTGAGTCGCGTTGAGAATCCGGCAATTCCTCTATTTCTCCATACAGATCGAAGTCTGCCCAGTGATTGTCAATGATCCGAGCAATATCAGTTAGCGGCAAAGTTGACAGACGCTTTGACAGTATCCGATCGACCTCGGTTTGTCTGTCGACTCCCTCCTCTTCCTCAAGTTCAACGGACATCTTTGCTTGCTGAAACTCCGGATCGCTCATTTGCATCAGCGATTCTGAATTAATGCCTGTCGGTTCGTCAAAGAGCCTGGGGACATACACAATAACTGGCTTCCCCTGCCCCAGAGCAACAGACGCCTCGCTGTCCTTGCCAAAAGTGTCGCTCTTCTGCGCCATGCATACCGTTAGTCTCGCGCGCTTGAGCATGAGCG
Organism: Hyalangium sp.; assembly: GCF_035629615.1. Taxonomy (GTDB): domain Bacteria; phylum Myxococcota; class Myxococcia; order Myxococcales; family Myxococcaceae; genus Hyalangium. The sequence goes on from NZ_DASPHO010000113.1 coordinate 19,432, forward strand.
CTTCAACAAGGCCCTTCGCGACACGGTCCGATATCCAAGATTGCGTTGGGTTGAAGTACCTGAGGTGCAGATGCGCGACCTCTGGGTTGGCGAAAAGGTTTTCTACAAAATTATTGACGGATATAAAGTCAGCAAACTCCCTCATGGATGTTGCGATATAAACATCCATGTATGGTTCGGTCAAATATGCGGCAAGATTTCTGAGTCCAAGCTCTTGGCTTTCCTCGATGCGCGCCAAATCGTGGTCTTCAGGAGCGATCCGCTTAGCTTCTCTTTCAAGAAGTTCGGGGTCAGTAGAACCGAAGAGTGTCGTTTCAATTTTTACGGGCGAATCGAACTTTCGCAGAAGGGATTGAATGCGATTGATCCGCTTTGTAGAAACCTGCTGCAGCCCTGTCTTGGGATTCTCCTTCAGAGTCGCGGCAAGCTCAAGCAGTTTGGACGACAGTTCTTGTCTCTCTCGACTTTGACGGCGCACTTTCTCAGCAGAGATATAGCCGAGATCATCGAGCCTGATTGTGGGTATTTTATTGATCGCTGAGAAAGTCCTCCTCTGAGTGAACTGCCCCTCATCTATCTCGCGGAGCGGGCTCAATTCCTTATCAATATCATCACAGGATCGAAGAGTCTTGAATGCTTGGCGGAAACTGCCGTAGAGACGGATTGCCAATTTCTGAAAGTCTTGAACCTTCCCTTTTAAAGAGGAAACACTAGAGAATGCGCCCGACCCGAGAAATCGCTCAAAGAACTGCTTGGAGACTGGCTTTTCTCCATAAAATGTTAGAATGGAGTTGAAGTGCGCAAATGACTGTTCCAATGACATTCCACGCGATAAGAGTTGCGCGATGGCATCAACAGCTAACCTCCGCGAAACCCCATCAATGTGATCTAACAACACCGGTTTCCCGAGCAGTTCACTTAACTGCTCTTGGAAGTCCATGGCTCTTAAGTATTCAGGATGAACCGCCTCTGCCCACAATTGCTCTGGAATCTTAAGAGCATCGAAAATGATCTCAAGCTGTTCCGGAGCAGGGAGTCGCAATCCCTGCTCCAACTGAGAAATCATCGTGCGATTCAGGCTAGGATCTTGTTCGGCGACCTGGACTTGAGTCATGCCACTTCTGGCCCGATACTCCGCAACAAGCCTGCCAATGCGCTTGATAGCTTCTGTGGCGTCAGCCATAGGATATTGAGATCTTCCAGATCAATGATAGTCAGTTTGGATTTGTATCAGGATGCGCCTTTGAGTTTCTTGGAGCGCTGGTCAGAAATCCGTGCGGTGATGTTCCAAAGTTCACCGGTACAGGGCATCGACTGATCCTCTTGCGGCAGAAGTTCCCCTGTTTGCGAATCGCATGTTGACAGCGGGCCGCTATAAAGCCGATCTAGAATTCCAGCAGCAATGTCTTCCGGTGGTAAATTTGCATTGACTCGATGCAGATAAGAAAAGCTTAGCTGCTCGAATATGCTCGCGACTTTGCGGAGACTGGTCTCTGTCTCGAAATGATTAGCTTTATCGCCGCGCTTTCGAATCCGCTGCAGTCCGATTTTGGGGTCTACAGTCAACAAAACCAGAAGATTCGGGGTGGGAGCGAAGTCTTCATTTAGCTTTAACAATGCTTCAGGGTCCATGCCGCGAGCCCCCTGATACGCAATGGTAGAAAAATAGTACCGATCTACAATTACGAGCTTGCCTTCTCGCAGAGATGGCTTGAGCAGCGTTTCTACATGCTCTCGGCGATCGCGGATGAAGTAATCGAGTTCTTCTGAAGGTGATAGACGTCCTTCGAACGCAGAAGCACGTATCTTCCTTCCCCAAGGCCCATCGGTAGGCTCTTTGGTGCGTACGACATCAATTCCCGCCTCCGTAAGTCGAGCTGAGAGCAGTCCTGCCTGTGTGGTTTTTCCTGCACCATCAATTCCTTCGATGGCCAGTAAGAATCCATTTGGAATATGGGTAGGCACGTGGGAATGATCTCCCGGGAGAGGGGCTGTGTCAAAGTCAAGTTGGAAGGGCGGGCATGCCCGTCCGACCGCGTCACTTCAGCGGCAACGAGACATAGGAAGGATTGCCCGAGGGCGAAGAGAACTTCACCGAGGTAAACGGCGCCGCCAGATCCGCGTAGAGCGGGTCCACGGTGTCGATGACCAGCGAGAGGCGATTCCCGCTTGGCACATCGTAGGCCGTCGTCGGGAAGTCCGTGTCCACCGTGTAGGCCTGGCCAGCCACTGCACCTCGGATCGTGAACGCCACATGCGTCACGAGCCGCCCGGTCCCAGCCCAGTCCGTGTCGTACAGGTAGGCGATGATCGTCGTCTGCCCGGAGCTGGCGGGCGTGATCGTCAGGCGCAGGTGCGCGGCCCCTCGGAGGCGTCGCGCACTTGTCAGCCAGTCCGACTGCCAGATCCCCGCGTTGACCCGGCTCACCGACGGGATCCAGGCCAGCGGAGGAATGCCTGTGAGCGCCTCGGCGCCGTTCGTCAGCAGCACCGCTCCCCCATAGGCGGGGGTGTCCAGGCCTGCGGCGATCGTATAGCTCCACCCGCTCTGCGAGCCCGACATGAGGTCTCCCTCGCTGCTCCACCAGTGCACCTCACCCAGGTTGTAGCGCGCGGTGCCCGTCGAGATCGCGCTCCACGACGGATAAGCCTCATAGCCGCTCTGGCCTCGCGTCTGCAACTGCACCGGGTTCTCCGTGGCAATGCCGGTGTTCACACCCCTCAAGAACTGGTCGAACCAGCGGTGCACGTTCAGCCACGCGTCATTGGGCAGCCCGAGAATGCCGGTCAGCTCGGGGATGGCGTGATCGCCCGGGCGCAGTTCCAGCCGCTTGGGCACCGTCAGCCGGGCGAAGAAGTCCGTCAGCTGGTTCGGCGCGAACAGGCTGTCCCCGTAGGCGTTCGCCATGAAGATCGCGGGGCGGTTGGCGTTGATGCGGTCCACGTACGTCGCGGCGCTGCGCACCTGAGCGAAGGCGGCGAGCCCGGCAAGGTTCCGGTTGCCGAAGTAGTCCGAGAGCACCTGCCGCAGCTCGGGCGAGGGCCGCCCCGTCAGGTCCGCGGCGAGCTTCAGCAGCCCCGCGGCCTGCTGGTGGCGGGTCTGGTTCGAGAGCAGCGAGTACAGCAGATCGGTCCAGCAGCTCATGGCGGCCACCGCTCGGATGCGCGGGTCGAACGCCGCGCCCAGCAAGCTGATCCCCGAGCCGTACGAGATGCCCGCCGCGCCGATGCGCGCCGGATCCGCGGAGGTGTTGGCGAGCATCCAGTTGATGACATCGCTCACGTCGCTGATGTCCTTGGGCCCAGCCGTCTCGATGTAGCCCCCGGAGCTGTAGAAGCCGCGGGGGGTGTACGAGAGCGCGACATACCCCGCGTCCGCGAACTGCTGGGCCTGCACCAGGTACTCGATGTTGGGCATCCCCCAGCTGGTGATGAAGATGATCGCCGGATGGGGCCCTGGGGTACTCGGCGTGAAGACGTTCCCCTTCAGGACCACTCCGTCACGAGCCATGATGTCGGCGGTGCGGAAGGACGAGGCGGCCGATGCCGAGCTGGCACCGAGACTCAGCGCCAGGACCGTGGCGCAGACGGCAATCACTCGCAGCCGTGACATGAAACACCTCCGTGGAGTTGCGGGGAGTCGGCCGCGCAAGGTACCGGCACGCAGCAACTCACGCAATACAGGCAATCCGCTAGAGAGGGCACGGCGTCATCTGCACCTGCCACTTGCCCTGAGTACAGACGGCGCCGAGTCCGCAGCAGGCCGTGCCGCAGAACACGCCCTCGGGCTCACACGGCTCTCCTTGCTCGAAGTGGCTCGCCGTGCAGGCCGTCCAACCCGGAGGCTCGCAGACCCAGGTGGCAGGTTCCCGAGGCACCTGGACATAAGGCACACCGCTGCAGGGGCGCTGGATGGGTTTCACGCGATACCCGCAGGTGACGGCCTCCGGGTAGATGCAGACCAGACCCGACTCCTTCGCGACACCCGCCGGCACCGCTCCTGGCTTCTCGGGACATGCCCCCTGGAGCTCCGGGGAGCAGCTCCCCCTGGCCCGGAGAAACCACTGGCCGAGGTAGCACTCCCAGATGGAGCCACACTCCGGCCGCTCCGCGTAGGTGCAGCGCAGCGCGGGGCCCTTGCACGAGCTCAGCTCCGTGGGGGGCTCGGGAGGACACTCCACCGCGCCTACAGGTGCAGCCGGGGACTCCGTGGCCTGCGGCTCCAAGGCAGGCGTCTCCGCAGGGGGAGCGGGCCTGGGGGACGCACAGGCAAGAAACACGGCCACCCCCGTGGCCCACCCCTTCCAGGGGCTCTGACGCTTCCTCATGTCCAGAGCTCCTCGTCACTTCCCCGCGAGGGCTCGGGCACGAGGCCCGGAGCCCTGGGGAAACCGAACCTGCGGCCTACTTCTTCGGGATGCTCTGCAGCTCGCTCCGGCTCTGCTGAGCCATGGCCGCCATGCCGCGCAGGTGGGGCTCGGGCGCCTCACCGAACCGCTTGATGAGCTCGTCGTAGGTGGCCACCGCGGCCTCAGGCTGGTTCTTCAGCCTCAGCAGCACGGACTTGCTGAAGAGCCCTCCGGCGATCAGCGGCCTCAGCGCCGCGTCACCGGCCCCACCGAAGCTCGAGACCAGCTCATCGTAGAGCTTCAGGGCCTCGTCGTGCCGGCCCAGGCTCCCCAGCGCGTGCGCCTTGGTGAAGAGCGCCCCAGCCACCGGCACGGGCAGCGTCTTGGCATCCGCCCGCTTGAGCACGTCATCACAGACTGCCACGGACTCCTCGACCCGGTTCAGCTCGCGCAGGACGTTGGCCTTCTGCAGGAGCGCCTTGGCCACCACCTCGCGCAGCTTCTCGTCGCCCTTGTCAAACCGCTGGATCGCCTCGTCGTAGAGGGCCAGGGCCTCATTGGGCTTCTGAAGCTGGTGCAGGGCAATGCCCTTGTTGATGAACGCCCGGGCTACCTGAATGCGGACCCCGATCTCGCTCGAACCCCCAAACTTCTGGATCACCTCGTCGTAGAGCGGCAGGGCCTCCTGGGCCTTGTTCGCCTCGGACTGGGTGACGCCCTTGTCGACGAGCTCCTTCGCTGCTTGCTCAGACATCTCGTACCTCGCGCGCTGGCTGGCCCGCCCCTCTTCAGGAGTGACAGGCAGGGAAGAGCGGCGTTCTACCCCTTCCTGAAGAAACCCACACGCGGAAACCCACACCGTGCGACAGCTTGGGCCCGCGACGAATGTCAAGTGGGTCCAGCGAACAGAGGCCCCGCGCGCCTACTCCGAGCGCATGGCCTCCACGGGATCCAGCCGGGCCGCGCGCGCCGCCGGGTAGATGCCGAAGATGAGCCCCACTCCGGAGCTCATCCCCAACGAGAGCGCCACCGCCCAGGGCGGCACCACCGTGGGGAAGCCCAGCATCCACCGCCCCAAGAAGGCCAGCCCGAAGCCCACCGCCACGCCGATCACCCCGCCCACCAGCGCCAGGATGACCGCCTCGGTGGCGAACTGCCCCAGGATGCGCCGCTTGCGCGCCCCCAGCGCCTTGCGGATGCCGATCTCCTTCGTCCGCTCCGTCACCGACACCAGCATGATGTTCATG
>NZ_DASPHO010000114.1:0-4232 GCF_035629615.1 Hyalangium sp.
GTCCTCGGCGCCGTCGCTCACCCCGTCTCCGTCGGAGTCCGGGTTGCTCGGATCCGTAGTCGTGGTGGGATCCTGGTCCGGCTTGAAGCTGGTGCAGTTGGTCGTGTCCGGGTTGGTGGTGACGCCCAGCTCGATCCCGTCCACGATGCCGTCACCATCGCTGTCCGCCTTGCGCGGATCGGACTCACCCGCATCCAGCACGCCGTTGGAGTTCTGGTCCTCGCCCTTCGCGGTCCCCGCAGTCGGACCATCGATCAGCCCATCGCAGTCCGTGTCCTTGAGCAGCGGATGGGTCTCGGTGTCATCCGCCTTGCCGTTCGTGTTCACATCCTCCATGCCGTCCTTCAGGCCGTCACCGTCGCTGTCCGGCTTGAGCGGGTCCGTCTTCAGCACGGCGCTCGCGTCCTTGGGCAGGGTGCAGCTGGTCCCGGACACGACCGTGTCGATGCCCAGCTCGAGCCCGTCCGGCAGCCCGTCCAGATCCGTGTCCTTCAGGCCAGGGTTCGTCTTCTGGCCACCGCCGCGGTCCGTCTCGAACTCGACCTTGTCACTCAGGCCGTCACAGTCCGTGTCCTTGGTGGCGTTGTTCGGATCGTTCGGATCCGTGGGCAGCGGCGTCGGATCAATCGGCTCCGGGGGCTCGGGATCCGAGCCGCCGCAAGCGGCCACAGTCACCAGCATTGACGCGAGCAACGTGGCTTGAAGCAGTCTTCGTATCTTCATACTGAGGGGGCCTCCACATCAGAGAGACTCACGCGCTGGGATCCAGCCCTCCTGGCGCGGAGGCCTTCAACGATACGCCCCAAGGCTCTTGCTGCAATGTGCTCCATTGAGGGTTTCATTGACGTCAGGATTTTACGTCCGCGCCCAAGCAATGCTTCCAACGCGAGCGCGAAATTCCGTGCAGCACAGCGCACTCCACCCAGGGACTGAGCAGTCAGGCATCCCGTGGCAGGCGGCGATGATGTTCATGAGATGACACCTCCACGAGTGACGGGCTCCTCAGGTCCTCGAGGCTGCCGCTCGCCATCCGTTGCACGGGCCTGCCCTCCAAGAGCCCGCGGCTCGTCAACCGCCTCGTCGAGGAGCGGGACGGGACCCTGCTCGCTGCGCACGCGCTCCTCCTCACCGGCCAGCTGCCTCGCTGGGACGCGCGAGACTTCCTCCCGGCCCTCGTCGCGGCCTTCGACAAGCTCGACGCCGCCGAGGGTTCGATCGCCGCGTGTACCTGGCGGGCCTCTCCATCCAATGGAGGGTAGGCGCCAGCGTGCGCTCCGCGAGCGCGAGGCCTCTGCTCCCTCCAGGATCTGACGGGAAGCACCCGCACATACGCCGACTTCGACTCACTGGAGCCCCAACTAAAAACCTCAATTTCCAAGTTTCCAATTGATCCGCCACTTACAGCTGTGTCAATAAAATCTTCTTCTCCATCGTTGAGGTGATGATGAGCAATCGGCTCTTGAAGGCGGTCTGTGCGGCATGGCTCGGTGCGAGCCTGGCGGCGTGCGGTTCCATGCAGGAAGAGGCAGCGCCGGTGCTCCCGGCCAAGGACGTGGACATCCGCTCCGCGCTGGCCCGGTTCGAGCAGGCTCGGGTGGTGGCCAACACGGATGAAGGAGTGCCCTACTACATCGAGGGCCGGCTGGGAGAGGTGCCCCGGCTCTCGGCGCAGCGCGCGCGCGCCGATGGAGAGGCGGCCCGGGTGGCGCTCAACGACATCGCCCCGGCGTTCCGGCTCAACAGCAACGATCTGGTCTTCCGGAAGGGCTCGGTGGACAGCCAGGGCCACCAGCACCTGCGCTTCCAGCAGACGCTGAACGGCCTCAAGGTCGTGGGCGCCGAGCTCGTCATGCACGTGGATCCGGAGGGCCTCGTCTACGCGGCCAACGGCTCGGCGCGCGGGGGCGGGAACGTCTCGGCCCAGGCGAAGGTGGCTCCCGAGGCGGCGAGCCAGGCGGCCGTGCTCGGCTCCAGCGCGAGCGGTGCCAAGACCGAGGGCGTCCCGACCCTGGTCTACCTGCGCCCTGAAGGCAGCGAGGAGCTGAGGCTGGCCTGGCAGGTGCGGGTGAAGAGTGGCCCGCTCGCCACCGCGCCCGTGGATGATCTCATCTACGTGGATGCGCAGCGTGGCATGGTCCTGGCGACCCACCCGCAGCTCCACTCCGCGCTCAACCGCAGGGTGTACTCGGCGAACAACGGCTCCAGCACGCCGGGCACGCTCAGGCGCAGCGAGGGCCAGGCCCCGGTGGGCGATGCTCACATCGACATGAACTACGACCAGCTGGGCGTCACGTACAACTGCTACCACACGCTCTTCGGCCGCGACTCGTACGACAACGCGGGCGCCGCGCTGATCAGCACCGTGCACTACGGCAGCAACTACGTGAACGCCTACTGGGACGGCACGCAGATGGTGTACGGGGACGGCAACGGCGTGGACTCCATCGAGCTGGGCAAGGACCTGGACGTGACGGTCCACGAGCTGAGCCACGCGGTGACGGACAGCGAGTCGGACCTCATCTACTCGGGCGAGTCCGGTGGCCTGAACGAGAGCTACTCGGACATCTTCTCCGGGGTGTGCGAGAGCTGGTCGCGCGGCTGGGCGGTGGACGCGGACATCTTCAAGGTTGGCGAGGACATCTGGACGCCGGGCACGGCGGGGGACGCCCTGCGCTACATGGATGACCCGGCGCTGGACGGCGACTCGCTGGACTTCTACGGGGACTACGCCGGGCAGGACGTGCACTACAGCTCGGGCATCAGCAACCTGGTGTTCGCGATGCTCTCCAAGGGCGGCACGCACCCGCGCGGGAGGACGAGCATCAACGTGACGGCCATTGGCCCGGAGAAGGCCGGCCGCATCTTCTACAAGGCGAACACGGACCTGTTCACGGCGAGCACCACCTTCGAGCAGGCGAAGACGTACACGGTGCAGGCGGCGCAGGCGCTGGGCTACGACGCGGCCACCGTGCAGGCGGTGACGGACGCGTGGCTGGCGGTGGGCGTGCCTCCTCCGCCGCCGGTGACGACGCCGCTGACCAACGGCGTGCCGGTGAGCAGCCTCTCGGGCAGCACGGGCAACAAGAAGTACTACACGCTCGAGGTGCCGGCCGGGCAGTCCAGCCTCTCGTTCCAGACGAGCGGCGGCACGGGTGATTTGGATCTCTACGTGCGGTTCGGCTCGGTGCCGAGCGCCAGCGCCTATGACTGCCGGCCGTACACGAGCGGCAACGCGGAGACATGCTCCTTCACCAACCCGCAGGCGGGCACGTGGTACGTGATGCTGAACGCCTACTCCTCCTACTCGGGCGCGAGCCTCAAGGGCACGTACGGCGGCGGCGGTGGGGGCGGTGGCACGCCGGTGACGGACACGGCCAGCGGCACCGTGGCGAAGAACGAGAACGACCGCTTCGGACCGTACAGCGTGGTGCCCGGCACCCAGTTCAAGGTGGTCATGACAGGCACGAGGAACCCTAACCTGTATGTCCGGTTCGGCTCGGCCCCCACCACGAGCGTCTATGACTGCCGCCCGAGCCTCTCGGGCGCGTCCGAGACGTGTGACTTGACGGTGCCCGCGGGCCAGAGTGCTGCGCACATCATGGTTCGCGGCGCGGGCTCGGGCACTGCCAGCTACAGCCTGACCATCAACTACACGAGGCCATAGCCTCGGTGGACGGTGGGAGTTGAAGGACGGGCGGCTCTCGCAAGGGGGCCGCCCGTCGTGCTTCATTCCGGGTGAACTGGATCATTGCCATGGGACAGCACCGCCTGCGGTGAATCGAAGTGCGCTGACGCCAGCACGGCAACTCTCTCTCTCATTTTCCGATAACCGGAGTGGCCCGCACTTCGCGAGCGGGTTTCCCCCTATCCCCCGGAGTCTTCATGCAGCTCTCTGTCCGTGCGGCACTGGCCACTTCACTCGCCGTCACTCTCCTGGCTTCATCCCAGGCGCAGGCCACCAACTACACGCTGTGGATCCACGGAAAGAACGGCGGTGGGACGCAGGCCGGCAACTATGCCGACTTCTCCAACTGGGGCCCCAGCTCCACCGCGGCCGGCGTGAACAAGAAGGCCGTCAACTGGGACGGGCGCCAGGCGATCGGCGGCCAGAACTACCGCATCCGCGATGCCCTGGACTGCTTCTGCACCGGGAGCAACTGGTGCTACATCGCCGTGCACAGCGCGGGTGATCTGCAGATTGGCTACGCGCTGTCGCTGTACGGCGGCTCGGC
>NZ_DASPHO010000115.1:0-8529 GCF_035629615.1 Hyalangium sp.
GTTGCTGGGGTAGGAGGCGCGCACCAGCCAGCCTTGCTGGGGGGAGCGGAGGGTCAGGGGAGCATTCAGCACGAGCTGCGACAGCGCTTCCTCGAAGGCGGCCGCACCTACCTTTATGGATTCTTGCGAGGTCGGCGGCGAGTACTCCCGAGGGGCACCCAGCCCTGTGTCCAGTCGTATCGCGCGCGGAGTGGCGCACGAGGTGGCCAGGGCCACGAGCAAAATCGCAGCAGTCAGACGACGTGCCATGGGACGCCTTCCTATCGAGGAGGGTTCCAGCCTATGGGAACGTCGCAGCAGAGGGGATAACGTTCCGGGTCGTGCGCTTCTCGAGGGGGACGTCAGCATCATGCTGTCTCCTCATGCGGTGGCGATGGGAGCGCGAGGCTAGCTGCATCGAGAGCCCGGGTACGTTACGGTCCAGCGGTGCCTATCGCTGCCTCCCAAAACGCCTTCCGAGTGGGCTTGATCGGCTACGGCCTGGCGGGCGCGAGCTTCCATGCGCCACTGCTCTCCGTGGAGCCAGCCTTTCGCCTGAGTGCCGTCGCTACGCGCAGTGCGGATGCAGTGGTGCGGGACTGGACGGGAGCACGGGTGCTGTCCGTAGAGGCGTTACTGGCAGATCCGACGCTCGATCTCATCATCGTGGCCACGCCAAATGACAGCCACGCGGCGCTCGCGGAGCGGGCGCTCTTGAGCGGCAAGCATGTCGTCGTGGAGAAACCCTTCACCTTGGACTCGGCGGAGGCCGAACGGCTGGGAGGGCTGGCCCGGGAGCGAGGCCGCTGCCTGGCCGTCTTCCACAACCGGCGATGGGACGGGGACTTCCTGACGATACGCCAGCTCTTGGAGCAGGGGCTGCTCGGGCGGCTCTACAGCTTCGAGAGCCACTTCGATCGCTTCCGGCCACAGGTGAAGAAGCGGTGGAAGGAGGAGGCCGGGCCGGGGGGAGGGACGCTGTGGGATCTGGGGGCCCACCTGGTGGATCAGGCCCTGCAGCTCTTTGGGATGCCTGAGTCGATCAGCGCGGATCTCGGGCGGCAGAGGCCCGAGGCGCAGGCGGTGGACTGGTTCCACCTGCTGCTGCGCTATGGCGAACTGCGCGTCATCCTGCGCTCGGGCTCAGTGGTTCACGAGCCATGGCCACGGTTCGTCCTGCAGGGGGAGGCGGACGCCTACATCAAATATGGGCTGGATCCGCAGGAGGAGCAGCTCAAGGCGGGATTCAGGCCGGGAATGGCGGGGTGGGGCGCAGAGCCCACGGAACGCCATGGGCGGCTGAGCCGAGGCGGGAGCGTGCCTACCGTGCCAGGAAGTTACGAGCAGTTCTATCGCCAGCTCGCCGCCGCTATGGCGGGGCAGGGGCCAGTCCCGGTGACGGCGGCGAGCGCCGGGCAGGTGATCCGCGTGCTGGAGACCGCGCTGCACAGCGCTGACGAGCGGCGGACCCTTCAGCTGGGCTGATCGAGGATCCCCAAGGAGATGCCATGAGCCAGGACAAGATCATCGCGCGCATTGCCCGGGTACTTGCGGAAGGTGATGCCGTGGAGGGCCTTGCCTTGTCGCTGCCGGCGACGGACTTGCAGTCACTGATGCTGCACGTCTATGGAGAGCGAGGCGCTCGCCGGACACCGGCCGAACTGCTGGAGCAGTACGAGCGGCGCGCGATGGTGAGGCCCTCCTCTGTTGATGTGCGCCAGCTCTTGGAGGTCGAGCGGGTTGCCTTCGAGCAGGCCACCGCATTCGAGGCGATGGATCTCTCCCCGGTGGCGCCACTCGGAATCAACGCGGTGCTGGGACAGATCGATCAGAACAACTGCCTCGCCACCGTCCGGAGCGCGGAGGTGCTCGCCGATCCGACCACTGCTCAGGCGCTCGAGTGTGCCCGGCGCAGGCGCGCCGGCGAGACCGGAACGATCAAGCTGTGTGCTCGGTCGAAGCAACTGCGGCTCCAGCCTTTTGACAATCCGAACTTCTCCCCGCACTTCAACATTTTCTCCCTGGTGACCGCAGGTCGTGATCGCGGCTCGCTCGTCTTCGAGCTGGAGAGCCTGCGCGAGCACCTGGGCACGTATCTCGCCTTCCTGCGGCGGTTGGGAACGATGGGGTTCCACATCGCCTCCGTGGACATTTCCGTGAGCGATACGGCCGGCGATGAGGGGCGCCTCGAGCGCGCACGGGTCGAGGTGCTCGAGCCGCTTGCGGCCGAATACCCGCAGGCGACCCTGCACATCGATCGAACGCGCGAGCAGGGGCGCAACTACTACTCCGGCCTCTGTCTCCGGCTCGATGCGTTCAACCGAGAAGGGACGCGCATCAACCTGGCCGACGGGGGCTTCACGACGTGGACCCAGCGGCTGCTCTCGAACGCGAAGGAGCGGCTCCTCGTCAGCGGCATGGGGATCGAGCTGCTGGTGAAGCTCTTCCGCCAGGCGGGCGGCGGCGTGCCAGGCAAACCTGTCTAACAGCCTTACAGGTTCGGCCAGGGTGCATCGCCCGGGGAGCCAGGAGCTGGTTCAACGGATGAAGTACCCCTGAATTGCCGTATATACGGGTAAACCCGGATTGAGCCGCAGTCGCGGAGCCGCTAAGGAGCGCGCTGTCTTCCGGCGGCCTGTCCTAGACCTCTGCGATGCGTAGCCCGCCGCCAGCAAACGGAACGGAGAGCTCATCGCTTATGCCCAGACACGTCTCGAAGTGTGCCCTCGCGCTCGTCTTCACGAGCCTCTCGAGCCTGGCTGTCGGATGCGGAGGCGTGGAGGACCTGGAAGCGGGCGCCGAAGAGCTCCAGAGCCGCCAAGCTGCGCTGATCCAGAAGGATGAGATCCACGGCAAGCTCGTTGCCCAGGTGCGGCTGTCCTCCACGCACAGCGTCGAGTTCTGGCAGCTCGCTGACGGCGCCATCCACCTGCGCGAGCTCGGGGCCGTCCAGGATCTGGAGAAGCAGCTCGATTACGAGGCGCTCCAGGGACTCTCGCCCATCGAGCGCTTCCAGCACCTGGCCGGGCCGAGCGCGCCTGCCCCAGCCTCGCTGATCGAAGCCGCCAGCCTGTCCGCCCAGAATGCCCCGGGGAAGCCCGCGTCCATGGTTCCCTGGGTGCCTCCTCCTGCGCCTCCCGAGCAGAAGCCCGAGGCGGGCTCCACGGGGCGGGTCGTCACCCCGCTGATCGACTGGAACGCGGACGCGCTCTGGTTCCAGCAGAACTTCTGTACCTGGAGCACCGTGGACAGCGTGTGGTGTCCCACCAACGTCGGGTGGGCCGACGCGGGCTCGGTCTACGCCATGTTCTACGAGAGCACTTGCTTCGCCGCCTCCCAGAGCCAGAGCGCCACCTACACCACCAAGTTCTGGAACGGTTCGGCGTGGGTCACCCATGCCGTCAACACCGTCTCTCCCCGCTACTGGCAGCGGTGGAGCTTCGAGACGGTCAACTGGTACACGGCGAGCTGCGCGAGCATCAACACCGGCGGAGACTCCCGGGTGGACTTCTCGCACCGCTTCCGCTGGGGAACGCCGGGCATCAGCACGCTCGGGGATCACCCGTCCGATCGCACGTACTCCGGGGGCCACTCGAACGACACCCAGGGCGTCACCCATGACAGCAGCTACTGGTTCCTGACCAACACGAACAACATCTGGCGCGTCCCGGTCGGAACCAACCTCAATGACAACCCGAGCTTCATCGTGGGCAACCCGTGGTACGGGCTCTACAACCATCTGGGCGATATCAGCTACGGCGCCGGCTACCTCTTCCTTCCCCTCGAGAAGAACGGCGGCAGCGGCTCCTGGTGCTCCTTCGGAGTCATGAACACGGCCCTGCAGTACTACAACTACGCGATCGTCCCGGACGCCGGCATCTCGGACCAGGGGGAGAGCTGCCCGTGGGTGGCCTACAACCCGAGGGACGGGCACCTCTACGCCTCCGCCTTCAACGCCAGCTACATCAACAAGTACTCCTGGTCGGTCTCCCGGGTGAACAACGCGTGGCAGGTCAACCTGGCCTTCGTCGCGCGCATCCAGATCAAGGACAAGTTCGGCAACGCGACGAGCCTGTCCTCGCTCCAGGGCGCGGAGTTCTCGAACACCGGCAAGCTCTACCTGGTGTCGGACAGCACGGGCCTCGTGTACGTGATGGACATCTTCAACGGCCGCATCCAGGCCTCGTTCGGCGTGCAGGTCGATCACGACTCCTACGAGGAGCTCGAGGGCATCACGCTCTGGGATGTCGACAGCGGCATCGCGCCGGGCGTCGGGGGGCAGATCCACGTCCAGATGTGTGACAACGACTGGCCCGACTCGGACGACTTCTACTTCAAGCACTACCGCGCCTCCGAGGTCTCCAAGCTGTAGGCCCGAGCACGCCCTGGAAGAGCCGCCTGGCGCGGAGCCTCCACCGGTCCGCGCGCAGGCCCATGGGCGTGGCGATGCGGATCCGGTTTCGCGCGTAGGCCTCGGCGATGGCTCGGCGCTGGAGCTTGCCGCTGCTCGTCTTCGGGAGCTGGCCGTAGCGGATGAACAGCACATCCTCCCGCGCCATGGTGACTCCCATGGCGTCCAGGATGGCGGCGCAGAGCTGCTGCTGGCTCTGCGCCTCCTGCCGGAGTGCCGCCGGGTGGCTCACCTCGGCGAGCACCACCACACGTCCCTGGGACTCGATGACCGCGGTCCTCCCGGAGCGGATGAAGGGCAGTCGCTCGATGGCCTGCTCGAAGTCGCTGGAGAAGTAGCTCTGCCCGTTGATCTTGATCCGGTCGCTGATGCGGCCGGTGATGAACAGCTCCCCGTCCTGCATGAAGCCCAGGTCTCCCGTGGCGTAGAAGCCATCCTCTCCCAGCAGCGGACGCTCGTCCGCGTAGTACGCGGGCGCAAGGCTTCCCCCCCGCAGCTGGATCTCCCCCAGCTCTCTGTCTCCACACGGGCTCCCATCCTCGGCGCGCAGCCGTACCTCGAACTCTCGCAGGGGCCTCCCGACGGAGATGGCCGGCAGCCCGTGGGGGCCCATCACGGTCCTCCAGCACTCCTCGCGCCCCACGCACGTGACCATGAGCACCGCCTCGGCCATGCCGTAGCAGGGCTTGAGCACGTCCCGCCGCAATCCCCTGGGGCCGAGCAGCTCTGTGAAGCGCTCCAGGTTCGGGATGTTGATGGGCTCACTGCCCAGGTAGACGGTCCGCAGCGCTGACAGATCCAGGCGGGCCAGCGCTTCCGGGTCCAGCTCGTCCATGCGCTTCAGCGAGTAGTCGATCGCGAAGTTGGGAATGACGGCGAGGTGGATGCGGCGCTCGGACATGAGCTCCAGCCAGCCCACCGGATCCATGAGGAAGCTCAGGGGGTGGGTGAGGTGGCAATCGTTGCCCGCGTAGAGGCACGTCAGCACGCCGATCAGCCCCATGTCGTGGTAGAGCGGAAGCCAGCTCAAGCCCCGAGACTCGGCTGTCCGGCCATCGTGGCCCGCGATCATCCTCAGGTTGGCGTTCAGGTTCCCCTGGGTGATGGGTACCCCCTTGGGGAATGCCGTGGAGCCCGAGGAGAACTGGACGAACGCGAGCTCGTCCCGGGAGACCGTCCGCAGGCGCGCGCCACTCACCCGCGCTTCGGCCGGGGGCAGGGTGAGCCGGCGCAGGGGAAGCTCCAGTGCCTTCAAGCTGGGGACCTCGAGCACACGGCTGGCGCCATGGCGCTGGCAGATTCGTTCCAGGAAGTCGCGGTAGCTCTGCCTGGGGGTGCTCAGGATGAAGGGCTTCACCGAGAGCGGCACCGCCCCCACCTCCATCAGCCCGAAGAGGGAGAGCAGCACCCGCTCATCGGTCTCGAAAGGGAGGATGACGCGCTCTCCCTGCTGCACTCCCTGGGCTCGGAAGTGCTCCGCACAGGCCATGACACGGGCTGGGAACTCCGAGTAGGGGAGGAACGTGGGGGCGCTGGAGAAGTCCTCATGCAGATACAGGCCGCGCTGAGAGGACAGCTCCCCAAGCTGCTGAATGATGTCGAGCATGATCTCGAACCTCTGCCCCCAAGAGGAGCTCGTTCACCCCACCAGCTCCATCCACGTGTCCTCGACCTCCTCGGCCGAGGAGACGGAGATGCCGGTGATGCGCTTGAGCGCGTGGAAGATCAGGGTCTCCTTCTTCTCGATCGCGTCCGGGGCATACATGCCCTCGCGGTACTCGAGTTGATCCCACCAGTTCACATGGGTCTCGCGCTGCTGCACGTGCTCGCGCCGGCTGCCCTGGACCTCGCCTCCCTCGCGGAGGAAGAGGTGAGCCACCGCGAAGGCCTCCTTGGCCCTGTACTCCCCACTGTCCACCAGTCCCTTGGCGAACGCGATGAAGTAGGTCATGTGCTGGATCTCGTCCGCTCCCACCTGCTTGAACAGCGCCCGGAGGCCCGGATCCTGGATGACGCGCGCGCAGTGGGCGTAGTTGACCGCGGCGACGATCTCGGAGATCGCCAGGAGCGTCAGAGTCCGGAGCATGTCGTCATCCGGGAAGATCTTGCGGAACTCGATGAAGGTCTCGTCCGTGATCCGCTCCGTGCCCAGCAGGATGGCCAGCCGGTTGAAGCTGGTCTCGTGGTGCGCCTCCTCCTCGTTCCAGTAGCGGCTCCAGGTGCCACACGCCTGGAGGATGGAGGCGACGACATCATTGCGCCCCTGCCACCGGCGGCACTCCGTGTCCGCCAGCCGCGCGAGCCGGTCCGCCCCTGGCTTGGTCGTCAGCTCGGCCCGCCCCGCGTTCCACACCATCAGGCGGTCCGACTGGGAGAGGTTGCCTGGATCCACTGCCTCTACCAGCTCCACCGCGCTCCACCGGCGCGACTCGTGGAGGCGTTGCTGCTCCCACGCGATGTCGACGAGCGTGCGGCCCTCCGCCTGGAAGGCCTGGAAGAGATCCGCGACGATCACGGCCTTGTGGGTAGGCAGGGGAGGCGGCGAGGGAATCTGGAAGGCGGTGCTCATGCCGCCCTCCCTTCCTGCTGCCGCTGCACCTCCTGGAGGAAGGCCTCCAGGACCTGGGAGACGGGAGTGTCCAGCGAGAGGGCAGGTAAGCGGACCCGGAGGCCGTGCTCCTTGCGCAAGGCGTTGGAGGTCCTCGCGAATGCCTCCATGAGATCGACGCTGTTGGTCATCCGCTCGGAGCGCTTGATGATCGCCGCCAGCGAGAGATCCTCCCCAAAGATCTCCTCCTGGCTCAGCCCGAGGTGCTCGCTGAACTTCTTCTGGATATAGGCCTTCAGCTCTTCGGCGTTGGGCATGGTGCCTCCGTTGTGGGGACAGAGGAGGCCGCTGCGCTTTGTGACGCGCGAGAACGCAGAACGGGCATGGCGAGCGAGGACAGGCGAGGCTCGCTTGCCTCCTCACCTCCAGGAAGCAGGAGCGCGCTTGCCGAGGCGGTGCGCAGCCAGGCGGACAGCTCTGCCCACCAGCCCTCTGGGCATCGCTGCGGATCGAAGAAGCCCGAGTGTCCCAGCCCGCGCAGCTTCAGCCGGGTGTGCTCGACATGGCACCAGAGCGCTGGCGCCGAGACGTAGAAGTCGTGCAGCAGCACCTGAACGGCCCGCTTCGGTGCGTAGGCGGTGTCATCCTCGAAGCTGAGCGCGAGCAGGGGGAAGGTGCAGCGGGAGAAGCGCTCCGAGTGGGACTCGCCGGAGGGCCACAGGTAGTGCTCGGCCAGTCCCCAGCGCGAGTAGTCCTCCGCCATGCCCCGCTCCAGATCATCCAGCCCCGCGAAGGAGAGAGGGACGCGGCCGAAGAGCCTCAGGCACAGGGGGATGTACAGCCCGAAGAAGAGCAGCACCCCGTAGCGCCTCCAGCCGCTCCAGTGCCGCCACCACCCTCGCTGCGACGCGACGAGCGCCACCGCTCCCAGCCGCCGGTGGTTCTCTGCGAAGGGGAGGAGCTGCCCACCGATGCTGTGGCCCACGGCGACGAGCCGCTCGGGGGTGAACTCCTCGCAGGCCCAGTGGATGACGGCCGTCAGATCCTGCTCGCCCCAGGCCCGCATGGAGGCGGTGGACCGGGCCTCTTCCGGCAGCACCGAGCGGCCCATGCCCCGGTAGTCGAAGGTGACCACCCTCCATCCGTCACGGGCCAGCCACCGGGCAAAGGGCGCATAGCGCTCCTGTCGAGCCCCCACAGCGCACAGCAGGAGCGCGACCTCTCGCGGGGCCTCTCCCTCTTCCTGGTAGGAGGTGACCGCCAGGGGAAGGCCATCCCGAGTGATGACGGTGTGGTGCTGGTGCCGGACCATGGGGCTGCCTCCTCATGCCACCTGTTCCTGCCCGTCCAGCACGTCCAGGGCCGAGCCCTCCTGGGCCGCTGCTGCCGAGACCTTGCCGCGCAATGCCAGCAGCCGAGAGTGGATGGGCTTGGGCTTGCGGAAGACGACCAGGGACTTCCAGATGGCCTCCCACCACCCGAGCGTGCGGTAGGGATAGCCGTTCTCCTCGCAGAAGCGCTGCAGGATGCGGCTCATCTGCGGGTAGTACACGTGGCTGTAGCCAGGGAAGAGGTGGTGCTCGATCTGGTA
>NZ_DASPHO010000116.1:0-36528 GCF_035629615.1 Hyalangium sp.
AGGTGATGACCGTGACCCAAGGGGGAGAGGTCCGGGACCGGGTGCTCACCCTCCAGGTTCTCGTGAATCCCCTGCCGTCCTCGCCGTGAGCGCGCCCCTCAGTCCGCCCCGGTGAGCTGTCCATCGGGGCGGACGAGCGGACGAGGAACCACCCAGAGGGCCGTGGGCTGGCGGTAGCCCACCTCGAAGGACTGGAGGATCGCCGGCCAGCGCTCCTCGAAGAGGGCCCAGTTGTACTCGGTGGCCTTGGAGGTGAGGAGCCGCCCGTCCCGATCCCGCTGGGTGGAGGCATAGTCGGTGAAGTTCCACTCCAGGGGACCCATCTCCAGGCAGATCACCGGCGTCAGGGTGCGCATCAGCTCGGAGCGGGGCACCTCGTCCGGGCGGGGCGTCGGTGGGGTGAAGGCAGGCTGCACCGCGTGGAACTGCTCGCGGTACGCGAGGAAGTTGTTGGCCACGCCGATGAGCGCGTCCCGTGTGGCCGGGCTCGAAGCCTGCCGGGACTGTTCAAAGAGGGCGAAGGCCGCCACCACGAGGCTGGCCGAGGACATGCCGGGCAGCAGGCGCCCGAAGTCCGAGGGGCGCGGCACCTCGTGGGCATGCTCCAGCGCGAAGGTGAAGGCGCGCTGGGCCTCCTCTGGCTGGGAGGTGGGGCGGGAGAACTCGACCAGCACGCGCGCGGCGGGGACCGGTCCCACCGTCTGTCGCCACGAGAGGTACGCGCTCGCCGAGCCGCCAATGTCCGAGAAGATGGCGACGTTGCCCTCGTTGAGGCAGCGCTCCAAAGTGACGACCACGGCCTCGGCCTTGGCGAGCGGATCCGTGCCTGGGGCTTCGATGTAGAGCTTCGCGAAGCGCTCCGCGGTGAGCCAGAGGGTGCGAGGATCGACCAGGGCCTTGAGGTTCATCGCGCCCTGGAGCGACGCCAGCGCGGCGGCCACGTCGCGCGGCAGGCCATACCAGCTCAGCGCGTGCGAGAGGGCTTCGATGGTGACTCGCCGGGCACCCCTGTGGCCAGCGCGATCCAGCGCGTGCTGCAGGGAGGACGAGGGCTCGCCCTGGGCCGCGTCGATGACGCGGTCGGCGACCTCCGCGCCCAGGATTCCCTTGCCGGCCTCCTGCGAGGCATGAGGGGCGAAGGCGAACCAGTTGGGCATCATGCTGCTGGTGCCACCGGGCCGGAAGCTCGGGTCGACGAGGGCCTGCATCGCGTGGGCGATGCGCAGATAGCCCTGGGTGATGAGCCGGTTCTGCTCCAGGGGCGGGAGCTGGCTCGGCACTGGAGCGAAGAGCTCGGGCGCAGGCGTGCGCAGGGCGTTGGGCGCGGGGCTGGAGTTCGTCTCCTGGCTGTGCGGGGTGGACTGGGGAGAGGAGCTGGATGGTTGACGGGGCTCCACGAGGGCGCTCTCAGGAGGGGCTCGGCGGAATGCCGAGGGCCCGAGTTTATGCCGCAGGCATGACGGGGTGCCCTGCCTACATGCGGCACTCCCGTCCTGGAAGTGAGCAGGTAGACGAGCAGTGGGCGGATCCCGCGCTTCTTCCGTGCCGCCGTTGCCCGCGACCGTGCGATCGCCAACCTTGTGTAGGGAAGGGGAGGCGCGGCACATGCGCAAGGTGACTTTGACGGTGCTGGGGCTCGCGGGCTTGTCGCTGCTGCTGTGTGGTGACGCGACGGACACACGCGTCCAGGGGACGATGCCCGGGGATGTGCGCGTGGGAACGTCCCCAGAGGCGCTCCCGGGCACGCAGGCACCAGGAGCCACAGGCACCGGGGGCGCGGGAACCGTGGGGACTCCCGCCGCGACGGGCACGCAGGCTCCAGGAACAACGGGCACGGGCGGCGGCACGGGAACTCTCGCCGCCGGGACAGAGCAGGCAACAGGTGGAGCGGGCGCCAGCATGGCGGAGCTTCAGCAGTCTGTCGTCCAGCTCCAGGGCGAGCTGGCGCAGGTGCGCGCGGAGCTGACGCAGACGCGCGCGGAGCTGGCCAGGGTGACGGCGAGCATGGGCGTGGGAGGCTCCGGGCAATCAGGCGTAGCGCCGTCGGCTGGCTCGGCTGCGAATCAGGGCACGGCGGGAGGGCTAGCTGGGACGGGCACGGCGTCAAGCGGGACGACGCCTCCAGGCACACCCGCGGGGAGCGCGGCCCAGGGGATGGCGGCGCCGCCTGGCGGCCCGGATCGAGGCACGGACACCTCCGGAGAGGCCGTGGTGGAGGCCATCTACACAGGCACGGTGCGCTCGGTGTCGGCGGGGCGGCTGGTGCTGCTGGATGAGCGCGGGCAGCCCTTCACGGTGGAGCTGGGAGAGCGGACTCGGGTGCTTCGGGATGGCCAGCGCATCTCTGCCCAGCAGCTCAAGCCCGGCACGCGCGTGCGCGCCACGGTGGACCTGCTCGCAGGCACCCAGCAGGCGAAGGAGGTCACCTTCTTGTCGACGCGGTGAGGCTCACACGCGCGCCCGGGCCCGCCACATGGCGTTCGTGTAGTCCACGACGGCCGCGACGGCGAGCACCCCCGCGATGGCAACGAGGGGCCGGACAAGCACGGGCAGCACCAGCGCCGAGAGCAGCGTCAGCGTCTGCACCGTCGTGGTGGCCTTGCCCAGCATCCGCGCTTTGACTTCTACCGGGCGCAGCGTGGGCACCACGCGCACGACGACGAAGCCCACCGCGGTGGCCACGTCACGCAGCAGCAGCAGACACACCTGCAGCGGCGTGAGGAACCCGTCGAGCAGGAGCGCGAGGATGGCGGTGACGGCGAAGCCCCGGTCCGCCACGGGATCGATGATCGCTCCCAGGCGCGTGGTCAGCCGGGCGTGGCGGGCGATCCAGCCGTCAACCACGTCCGTCAGGCCCGACAGCGCGATGAGCCCCGCGCGCAGCAGCGCGTCCGAGGTCATCAGGAAGATCCCCGCGAAGACCAGCCGTGACAGCGAGAGCGAGTGCAGGAGCGCGAGCTGCACCCGTCTGCGTGCCAATGGAGCGCGGAGCCGTGCCTCGGCAGACGGGAGGTCGGGCCTGCCGGGGATGTCAGGGGGGCTGAGGAGAGGCTCTCGGCGCATGGTGGCTCTGGGTCCGTGCATTGAAGATAAGGAGGAGATTCCTCCTGGCAGGGTGTGACGGGTCTCCTCTTCCGCCAGGCAGAGGGAGCGCCAGGGCCCTGGTTGCCCGCCTACCTGTCACAGGTGCTCGGATTCCAGAGCGCGTACCACGAGGGCCTCCTGCCGGAAGCGCCGCTCCAGCTCCGCGCGGTAGCCCTTCCACCAGGCGCGGTCGAGCGCGTCCGTCATCACCTCGAAGAGCACCAGCTCGTCGTGCGTCGTCTCGCCCGCGTCCTTCCACACTCCCGAGGCAGGGGCCTGCAGGAAGGCCGTCACCCCGCCGAAGCGCTCGGTGAGCTCCGCGCGGACTCGCTCGAAGTCCGCACGGGGAAAGGGCCGCCGCTCGTTGTCCCGCAGCGGCAGCAGGAACTGGATCAGGTACATCCCTGGCCTAGTAGCGTGTGGGAGGCTTGGTGTCCGGGCCGCCCGTGCGGGGTGCCTCCTTCTCCTGCTCCTCGTCCACGCTCAGCGGATCCCACCCAGGGCCCGCGGCGCGGCGCTCCCCCCTCGGCGGCTCGTGTGGCAGCGGGAAGTACTGGGCTTCAGGATCCGTGATGAGCGGACGCGTCTCCTCGGACGGGCGCTCCGCCTCATCGGCGACGGGCGTGGACCCGCCCGTGGGCTGCAGGTAATACCTTCCGTGGTCCTGGAACTTGGCGCTGTCCATCCGCGCCTCGGTGAGATCCGTCGGCCCCAGTCCCAGCCCTTCTCCGGGCGGTGGCGCGGCGTACCCCGCGATCCCCACCGTGCCATTCGCCGTGCCCTCGTGCTTCTCCGAATCCGAGTGCCGCAGGGCCGCGTGATCCTTCATGAGGATGATCTCATCCCCCCGCACCGTGGAGATGTCACTGAAGGGCACCCGGTAGTCTCGGAGGAAGAACGGGCCCTTCTCGATGGTGATGCCCTCCGAGGTCACGTCGATGACGCGGCCCATCTGCACGCCGTCGAAGCTCATGACGGCCATTCCTCTTTGGATGTTCGTGCGCTGGTACATGGCTCACTCCTCCGCTCGCACCCGAAAGATGGGACTGCGTGCCGTGGGAGGAGAGGAGGGTCCGGTCCTGCTGGCGGCTCCATGGCCGTCTGCTCAGCGAGCCTGCAGCGCCCCCAGCCGCTGCCGAGCGCCCTGGTTCCGCGGCGCAAAGCGGAGCGCGTCCTCCAGCCGATCCTTCGCCAGGGCCACATTGCCCTGCGAGACGTAGAGATCCGCCAGCATCACCAGCAGGTCCGCGTTGTACGGCTGCAGGTCCAGGGCCCGCTCGAGCTCCCGCGCCGCTTGCGGCAAGTCCTTCCGGCGCATCGCCAGGCGCCCGAGCATCGCGTGAGGCGCCACCAGCCCCGAGGTCTCCGGCTTTCGCGCCAGCGCCTCGAGCGCCGGCACGGCCCGGGCGTCCCCGAGCTGCGCCAGCGTGAGGGCCGCCGCCTGGCGGACCCAGAGGGAGGGATCATTCAGCAGCGGGGCGATCTCCCCCGCCGCCACCCGGGCCTTCGCTGTCCCGAGCGCCTCGACGAGCTGGGAGCGCAGCAGCGAGTCCTTCGCACCGCCGAGCGCGGCGCGCAGCGCGGGAGTGGCCTCACCGTGGAAGCGGCGGGCCAGGAACAGGGCGGCGGCACCTCGGAGCTCGGCGGCCTCCGCCGGGTCCGCGAGCACGGCCTCCAGGAAGGAGCGGCTCTGCGCGGCCGTCTTGTCAGCGAAGGCGTCCGCCAGCCGCAGCCGCCGCTGTTGCCGCTGCCGGGCCTTCGGCCACCAGCGCTCGAGCGCCTGCACCATCACCTCAGGCCTCTGCTTCGCGTGGGTGTGGCACGTGTTGCACGCGTTGGGGATGCCGTGCTTCTGGGTGTTCTGGGGCACCGGGACGTCGATGGCGTGGTCCGGGAACTTGTCCAGCACTCCCGAGACGACGGGTGGCATGTGGCAGGCGAGGCAGTCCTGGGCCGCGGGCGAGGTGTGGTGCGTGTGGCGCTTGCCCTCGGCGAACACGTCCGCGTGGCAGCCATGACAGGTCGCCGTGCCCGCGGACACCTTCGCCGGCGTGTCCTGGGGGAGCTGGATCTCGTTGGCCGCGTGCGCCTCGTGAGGAGCGGTGTGGCACGAGAGGCACGTGGCGCCCCCCTTCATGTAGCAGAGGGACTGTGTGAGGGCCTGATACTCGAAGCTGGAGGTGCTCGGGCGGCCGTCCGCGAAGTAGTCCCCGGAGAGCTCGCCGCCCACCAGCAGCACCATGGGCTGGTAGGCGTCCTCGTAGCGCTGGCCCGGGCGGAAGTGGTGCGTCGCGTCCAGCATGGGGAAGAGCGTCCGGCGCGGCCCGTGGCACTGGCCGCACACGGCTAGCCCCAGCTCGGGGGGCAGGTGCCTGGGGTGGACGATGTCCTTCGGCTCCTGCGTCTCGGCGTGGCGCGCGCCCGGCCCGTGACAGCTCTCGCAGGCGACCCCTGCATCCGCGAAGGTGGTGGTCCACCGATGGGTGCTTCGGTCGTACCGCACGTCCAGGCCGGTGGTGTGGCAGTCCAGGCAGGCATGCTGGGCGCTGCGGGCGAAGTTGGCCCAGAAGAACGGGTGCTCCGGTGTCAGCTTGCCCTGCCGCTTCTCCGAGTAGTCCACCCACTCGCTCTTGCCGGTGACGTGGAAGTAGACGGGGAGCACCTGCCACCGGCCATCCGGCAGCAGCGTCAGGGGATCCTGCATGCGCTTGCCGCCGACGACCCACTGGACGGGGTACTCGGCGAGGCTCCCTTCGGGGCTCTGGGTGCGCATGAAGAAGTGGTCCTCGCGCTGGGACATCCACGCCTCGCTGGACTCGCCCTTGAAGTGGGTGTCGCGGAAGTTGCCCACGACGAACTTCGGAGTGGCCTCGGAGAGAGCGCGTGAGTGCCAGTCCTGGCGCCAGGCGGTGTGCTCATCCTCATGGCACTCGCTGCAGCGCTCCGAGCCGGCGAAGGCGTTGGGGGAGGGCAGGGGCTTGGCCGCGGCCGCGGCGGGGGCCGCCTTGGCAGAGGAGGTGTTCTGGGAGGCGGTGGCCTTCTTGGGGCTTGAAGGAGAGGCCGGGGGAGCGGGCGGCGGCTCTGACTGGCGCGAGCAGCCCGTGCTCA
The DNA here is from genome assembly GCF_035629615.1 of Hyalangium sp. Classification (GTDB taxonomy): domain Bacteria; phylum Myxococcota; class Myxococcia; order Myxococcales; family Myxococcaceae; genus Hyalangium. Next base: position 6,193 of record NZ_DASPHO010000116.1, read on the forward strand.
GCGCCACTGCGAGGGCAGTGAGGGCAGTGAGGCAGAGGGCAAGGCGAGGTTGGAGCATGAGGAGGCCTGGCACAAGCGACGGACTCATGCCCCCTGAGACAGGAAGTGGAAGTGCTCGGGCTGGCGCTGGCAGCGGAACAGGTAGCCTCTACCGTTGTCCCCAAAGTCCAGGCCGAAGGGCATCGCCGACAGCTGGGCCACGAAGTGAGCCGGCGCGTCGCAGCACTGGAGCGTCGCGTCCCCGTTCAGCCACCCCGCCACCCCACCCACCTTGCTCTCCGGCGCTTCCTCCTGGGCTCGATCCAACGCCCGGAGCTGCTCGTCTGTGGCCTCGTTCACATCCACCGAGAGCGCCGCTGTGTCCTCCTCCGCCGGCGCGAAGCCCAGGGTCCACACGTTGTACGGAATCCCCTTCGGCCGCTCGCCCTCCACCTTCGGCTCGCCCGTGCGCACGGGCACCGCCGCGTTTGCACCCTCGTCCGGAAACGCGCGGTAGCAGGCCGTGTCCGGGTTCTCGCACTGGAACACGTACACCGCAGCGAACGGCGACAGGTCCACCTTTCCCGGGACATGGGGGAGCTGGAACAGGAAGCGCATCGGCGTGCCGCACATGCGGCAGATCGGCCAGCGCAGAGGGCCTACGGGCTCAGGTTCGCCGCCCACCTTCGCGAGCGGCACACCCGGGCCCCCAGGCACCAGCGCCCAGAGCGGAGCGGTGGAGATCATTCGCCCCACTCTAATGAAGATGAAGGCACGGGTAGGTGAGTCAACTCCCACCCAGGTGCCTGGTGGCAGCTCCCACGCTCTGAGTGCTGGCGGGAGCCGCGGTCTGCGGCCAAGAAAGAAGGACGGGGACTGGGCGTTCGCGACGCCTCCTGGTGAAAATGGGGCGATGCGAAGCCTGGGTGCACTCCTGAGCCTGGGGCTCTGTCTCGCTGCGGAGCCCGTCCTCGCTGAGCCAGATGCCTTCGCGCTGGGCAACGGGCAGCACGGCGCCTTGCGTGTGCAGCAGATGGATGTCTCCATCAACGACGCCACCGCCCTCGCCGCGCCCGCCACCGTGGGCGGCAAGAGGCTCAGCGTCGCGGACGAGACAGCCTTCGCCGCAGGGGAGCTCGTCCTCGTCCTCCAGGTCCATGCCGAAGGCCCCGCGCCAGCGGCAGGCACGCCCGGGCCCGTCGATCTGGACCGCTCGGGCGCGGGCCAGTGGGAGTTCGCGCGCCTGGAGTCCGTGGCCTCGGGCGCGCTGAACCTCACGGCGCCGCTCACCTCCTCCTATTCGGCCCCAGGCTCCCAGGTGGTCCGTGTGCCCGAGTACACCCAGGTGCACGTCCTGCCCTCGGCCTCGCTCGTGGCGCAGCCGTGGAATGGGAGCAGCGGCGGCGTGCTCGCCTTCCTCGCCACCGACGCCGTGCTCAACCAGGGCGTCATCAGCGCGGACGGCGCGGGCTTCCGCGGCGGAACCTTCGCCACCAGCCCCACACGGTCCGTCGGGTGCACGGAGCTGAACCAGCCCCGAGCCGAGGGTGGTGCCCGGAAGGGTGAGGGCCTCTTCACCGCGGCGCCCGGAGCGCCCACGCATGGCTATGGGGCCCTCGCCAATGGCGCCGGTGGAGGCAACTGTGACGATGGCGGCGGAGGTGGAGGCGGCCATGGCGGCGCGGGCGGCCAGGGCGGGTACACCTCTGCCACGGATGGCGCGCGAGACGTGGGCGGCCGAGGAGGCCTGGCGCTGCGCTATGCCCCGCTGAGGCGGCTCATGTTCGGCGGTGGCGGCGGCGCAGGCGCGGGCAATGGCAACGGAGGCGCCGGCAATGGAGGCACCTCCGGCGGCGCTGGGGGCGGCATCCTCTACATCCGTGCCCGGGACTTCCAGGGCAGCCAGGGCGTCATCCGCGCCAATGGTCAGGCCGCGTCCGACTCCACCAATGATGGGGCGGGAGGCGGCGGCGCCGGCGGCCACATCACGCTGCGTGTGGAGGATCGGCTCACCTGCGCCGCCCTCGAAGCCCACGGCGGCGCGGGCGGCAGCAATCCGGCTGCGGAGCCGCATGGGCCCGGTGGTGGCGGCGCGGGCGGGGTGGTGCTGCTGCAGGGAGAGGTGATCACCTGCGCTTCCTCTGTTGTCCCTGGGCTGGGGGGAAGCGCCGCTGGCGCGCCGGATGGAGCGTCGTATGGAGCGACGCCTGGCCCAGAGGCGCAGACCGAGAACCAAGGCATGAGCACTGTCCTGGCCGAGCCCTTCGCCTCGCCGGCCGCGCCCTCGTGGGTCACCCCCTCCGAGGGTGAGGAGACGGGGCCGAGGCCCCAGCTCCAGGGCACGGCGCTGCCGGGCAGCACGGTGCAGGTGTTCCTCAATGGCCAGCCGCTGGAGACCGTGGTGGCGTCCGAGTCCGGGACCTTCACCCTCCAGCCTACTCAGGAGCTGCCCCTGGGGCCTCAGCAGGTGCGCGCGTCGGCCGAGCGGCTGGGGCTGCACAGCGCCCTCACGGCGCCTCGAGCCTTCACCGTGGGCACGCCTTCGCCTACGGCGCTGCAGGTGGGCTGTGGCTGCGGGGCCTCGCCCGCCGCCGGGAGTGGGGTGTTCGTGCTGGGAGTCCTTCTCTTCGGGATGTCCCGCCGCCAGGCCGGTAGGCTGGCAGCAGAGCGGGCGGCACTAGCGGGAGAGGGCCCTCCTAGCGTACATCTTCCACTCCAGGCTCCAGCAGGGTTGTCTGGACGCCGTGGCGCCGCTCACCGGGCCGGTAGAGGGAGATAACGGGTGTCCTCGCTCCGCGTCCTCATCGTGGAAGACTCGGTGATGGTTCGCCGGCGACTGGCGGATGCCTTCGCCGAGGATCCCGCCTTCACGGTGGTGGGTGAAGCGGGAGATGGCGTGCGCGCCCTGGAGCTGTGCCAGAGCCTGCGCCCGGACGTGGTGACGATGGACCTCATGCTGCCGGGGATGAACGGCGTGGAGGTGACTCGGCGCATCATGACTCACTGCCCCACGCCCATCGTCGTCTTCTCCGGGATGGAGAACCGGACGATGGGGCTCTACCTGCTGGACGCGCTGACCGCGGGCGCGGTGGACGCGGTGGAGAAGCCGACCCGCTTCGTGTCCTCCGAGTGGGCCGAGGAGCTGCTGTCGCGGGTGAAGCTGGCCGCGCGCGCACCCTCGGCGCAGGTGCCGGAGCACCTCAAGCCCGAGCCCGTGTGGCCCATGTTCCCTCCGCGCGTGGTGGCCATCGGCGCGTCCACCGGCGGGCCCGCGGCCGTGCGCAGCATCCTGCAGCAGCTGTCCCCGGACTTCCCCCTGCCCATCCTCCTGGTGATGCACCTGTCCGAGAAGTTCGAGACCTCCATGGTGGACTGGCTGAGCAAGAACGCCGCGTTCCCCATCCGCCACGCGGTGGATGGCGAGCCGCTGCCGCCGGTGGGCCGTCCCCAGCTGGTGATGGCGCGGGCCAACCGGCACCTGGTGCTGCGCGATGGCCGGCTGTGGCTGACGGCCGACGCGGAGCGGCACTCGAGCCGCCCCTCGGTGGACGTGCTCTTCGAGTCCATCGCCCGCGAGGTGGGCTCCCGCGCCATCGCCTGCCTGCTCACCGGCATGGGCCGGGATGGCGCCGAGGGCTTGCAGGCGCTGCGGCGCGCGGGTGCGATGACGCTGGCGCAGGACGAGTCCAGCTCCGTGGTCTTCGGCATGCCGCTCGAGGCCATCCGCCTGGGCGCGGCCCGTCACGTGCTCACGCTCCAGGACATCCCCGCATGGCTGGACGGGTTCGCGCGCCGGCGCCCGAAGGCTGGGCAGGCGTGAGGCCGAGGGCTCAGGCGTAGACGGACTCTCCCTCCACGGTCACGTCCAGGCGCCGGTTGAGCAGGTCGAGCCGATCGTAGCGTTCCCGAAGCATGTCCCGGTAGGCGCGCTGATCCGCGTGGGCGATCTCCTCCAGCAGCTTGCGCAGCGCACTCTCCAGCGCCTGCTTCAGGTCGCGTGCCTCGGGTGCCGACAGTTCCAAGAGCATGGTGCACCTCCTCGGTCCAACTTAGCCATCAGCCATCCCGCGAGGCGCTCACGGGGGCCGCTCGCCCGGGCAGTCCGTGGCATCAGGCGAGGCCCTGGGCGTGTCGCCTGGAGCCCGGGCACACGGGCAGGGCCTGGGCGGCGTCCGGTGTTGTCGGTGAAGAAGGCCCGCGCAACAGCCCGGGCCGTCAGCAGAGGAGATCGCCCATGGTGAAGCCAGGTGAGGTGCGCGAGGGGATGACGGTGAGGACCGCGAGCGGGGAGCGCGAGGGCTATGTGGCCGGCGTGGGAGCGGAACACTTCGAGCTCGAGCCGGGGTTCGTCCCCATTCCGCGGCGCGACTACCTGGTGGACTACCGCGACGTGGCCGCCGTGCGCGGGCACGACGTGTTCCTGGAGCCGCAGGCCCGGGAGATCCTCGAGGAGGACGATGACGGGGGCGCCTTGCCTCCGCGCTCCAGCGCCGGCATGGACCGGGAGCCGGTGAACGACGAAACACCCCCGGATGTCTGAGGTGAGGCCCGCCGGCCGGGCGCTCAGGTGAAGAGGCGCTGCACGAAGCGGCGCAGGCGCTCGGGCTCGAAGGGCTTCTCCAGCAGCTCGCCCGAGTAGGAGGCCATGAGCTCGCGGGAGGACGTGGAGTGCGCCCCGCTGGTCATGAAGCCCGTGCGCCGGGCCAGCCCGGGCTCCCGCTGCTCCAGCTCGCGCAGCAGATCCACCCCGCTCATGTCCGGCAGCACCACATCACACAGGATGGCGTCATAGCGCTCGCCGCGAGAGAGCAGGCTCAGCGCCATGCCCACGTCCTGCACGGAGTCGACCTCATGCACCTCCTGCAGCAGCCGCCGCACCGAGGTTCCCACCGCCGGCTCGGCGTCGATGAGCAGCAGCCGCCGGCGAACCCCCTTGTTGTCCACCGGCACCGCCTGCGCTCGGGCCTCGACGCTGGCGCTCGCCTGGGCCGCCGGCAGCAACAGCCGGAACACGCTGCCCTGCCCCTGCTCGCTCTCCACCTCGATCTTCCCGCCCATGGACTGGATGATGGACTGGCAGATGGACAGGCCCAGGCCGGTGCCCTCCCCGGCCGGCTTGGTGGTGAAGAACGGATCGAAGAGGCGCTGCCGGACTTCTGGGCTCATGCCCGGCCCGTTGTCCTCCACCTCGATGACGACCAGGCCCGGCTCGCTGAGGTGGGCGGACACGATGACGCGGTTGCGCGCGGGATCGTTCTGGGGGAAGGCCTGGAGCGCGTTGACCAGCAGGTTCACCAGCACCTGCCCCAGCCGCCCCTCGTTGCCGAGAATGGCGGGCACCTGCTCCAGCGAGCGCTCCACCTGGGCGCGGTACTGCAGCTCCTTGCGCACCAGCCGCAGCGCCCCGTCGATGGCCTGGTGCACGTCCACCGGCCCGGAGTGGTTCTCGTCCGAGCGCGCGAACGTCTTCACGTCCTGGACGATGGTCCGCACGCGGTTGATGCCCTCCTGCGTCTCCGCCACCACCTCGCGCAGCTCCGGCAGCGCCTCGGGGGAGAGCGTCGGCTGCGCCAGCTCCTTCTGCAGGAAGGAGAGGTTGGAGCAGACGTACGACAGCGGGTTGTTGATCTCGTGGACCACACCCGCCGCCAGCGTGCCGATGGAGGACAGCCGATCCGCCAGCCGCAGCTGCGTCTCCAGGCGCCGGCGATCCGTGTTGTCGCGGAAGACGGCGATGAGGAAGGAGCCGCCGCCCGGCTCGTGGAAGACGGCCTTCTTGGTGAGGATCGTCCGGGGCTGGCCGTCCCGGGTGTGCTCGAAGACCCGCTCGCTCTCCAGGCCCTGGCCGGAGGTGAAGAGCTGCTCGTCCTCCTGCCAGAAGGACTCGGAGGTGCGCGCGGGGAGGAAGTCACGGGCGGAGGAGCCGACCAGCTCCTGCTCGCTGCGCCCCATGAACTCACAGAAGGCGCGGTTGACGACCACCCACCGGTGCGCCCGGTCCATCACGAAGAACGGATCCGGCACCTCGTTCAGCGTGTTGCGCAGGAAGTCGCGCGTGCGCTCCAGCTCCTCTTGCGCGCGGATGCGCTCCAGCTCCGTGCTCGCGCGCGCCGCGAAGGCGGCCAGCAGCGAGTGCTCCAGCGCCTCGGCCTCCAGCGGCTGGTGGTGCAGGATGGCCAGGATGCCCAGGGCGTTGCCATTGGCGTCCTTCAGCGGCACCCCCAGGTACCCGCGCATGCCCAGCTTCGCGAGCATCTCGTTGTCCGGGAAGAGCTTGGCCACGCCGTCCTCGACATGGCAGACGGACGTGCGGAGGGCCTCGTCGCACGGCGTGCCGCGCAGGGAGTAGACGATGCCTCGCTGCAGGCTCCCGTTGAGCCAGAAGGCCAGCGTGCGGATCGAATCCCGCTCGGGCAGCAGCTCCCCCACGAGGACGCAGGAGGAGCGGTAGATCCGCGACAGGTGCTCCACCAAGTTGCTGAAGAAGTGGTAGCCCAGATCCGACCGGGTGCTGTCCAGCAGGGCCTGCAGGGCCGCGCGCAGGGAGAGGCGCTCGGACGGCGGCTCGTCCACCCCGGGCAGCGCCTCCGAGTGCCCCAGCGAGCCCAAGCGCCGCGAGAGGATCGTCACCCGTGAGCCCCAATCGCCGCCGGGAGGGGCTGCGCACTCATCGGCGCCCGCCTGGATCAGCCTCCCGAGCTCGGAGGGGGGCCGCTCCGTCAGCACCACCAGGTGCGTGTGCAGCGGACTCCGGCGGGAGTGCAGCTCTCGGCAGAGCCGCTCTGTGTCCTCCAGGGAGCGCCCTGGATCTCCCAGCACCACCAGCCCCTCGGACAGGTGCCGCGGTGCCTCCTGCGGGCCGTCCACGGACAGCCGGATGCACCCTTCCTGCAGGCCCTGCTCCTGGAGGGCCCGCTCGAGCTGCTCCCCGACGCTCGGGGCAATGCCCACCAGGATCACGTGCATGGGTCGCCTCACAGGCAGGTGCCACCGCAAGACTTGAAGAGAGGGAAGAGAAGAACTCTCTGACAGTCGCCGATTGCCAGGAACTTGTCGACGCTGCTCGTCCCCCGTGCGGTCAAGTCAGCCCCCCCAGCGTCAGGAGGCCTACCATGAGAGCACTCAGGAGGCGGATGCCTCTTTCGACTCCTGGACAGTGCGTGCATATGTCCCAGGACGGGGGGGGCGGTTGGGCTTACCCCCGGATCGTCTATGATGGGGAGACTTCCCTGAGGTGACTTGTCTTGGGCCAGCGGCCTACCTCCTCCGATACTTCAACGTCCCAGCCCGAGATGGAGCGCTCCGAGCAACACGCGGGTGAGCACTTCATCACCGGGGCTCCTATGGAGCAGCAGCTGGAGGCGACGAATCGGCTGCTGCGCGCCCTCACCCAGGCCCAGACGGAGTTCATCCGCGGCTCCGATGCGAACGGCTTGTTCAACCGGCTGCTCGGAGTCCTCCTCGATCTGACGAGCAGCGAGTACGGCTTCATTGGCGAGGTGCTCTTCGACCCGAAGGGGAATCCTTACCTGCGCACCTACGCCATCACCAACATCGCCTGGACGGACGAGCTGCGCGAGCAGTTCACCCGGCTGGCGCCCACGGGGCTGGAGTTCCGCAACCTGAAGACGCTGTTCGGCGCCGTGCTCACCACCGGGAAGTACGTGCTGTCCAACGCCCCGTCCCAGGATCCGCGCGGCGGCGGCGTGCCGCAGGGCCACCCGCCCCTGAACGCGTTCCTGGGGCTGCCCTTCAACTCGGGCGGAGAGATGGTGGGCATGGTGGGCATCGCCAACCGGCCCGGTGGCTACGGCCAGGACGTCATCGAGTTCCTCGAGCCCTTCCTGGCCACCTGCTGCAGCGTCATCCTGGGCTGGCGCAGCGAGCAGCAGCGCCGCCGCGCCGAGGAGATGCTGCGCCACCGCGAGGAGGAGCTGCGCAAGCACCGAGACCACCTGGAGGAGCTGGTCCAGACACGCACGGAGAAGCTGCTGCGCACCACGCAGGAGCTGGAGAAGCAGCAGAAGTTCGCCTCGATGGGGCAGCTGGCGGCCGGCATCGCCCATGAGATCAACAATCCCCTGGGCTACGTGATGAGCAACCTCTCCATGCTCACCGAGTACGTCTCGGCCTTCTCGCGGATGCTCCAGCGCTACCGCGAGTTCGAGTCGTTCGTGGCCCCCTCCCTCCAGGGGCAGGCGGCCGAGGAGCTCACGCGCCTGCGCGCCTTCTGGGAGCGCGAGGAGCTGACCAGCACCCTGGCGGAGGTGAAGGAGGTCCTCAACGAGTCCCTGGAGGGCACCCAGCGGGTGAAGGACATCATCCAGGAGCTGAAGAAGATCGCCCGCGACGACGAGGCCGGCCCCCCGAAGCTGGTGGACGTGAACAAGGAGCTGGCCGACACGCTGAAGATGATGCGGTGGAATGATCTGCAGACGCGCTGCGAGGTGCGGACCGAGTTCGGGGAGGTGCCCTCCGTGCTCGGCTACCCCACGCAGATCAACCAGGTGTTCACCAACCTGCTGAACAACGCCGCCCAGGCCATTGACGAGCACGGCCGCATCCACATCATCACCCAGCGCGAGGGAGACATGGTGGTGGTGAGGATCTCCGACACGGGACACGGCATGTCCCAGGAGGTGCTGGCCAAGCTCTTCACCCCCTTCTTCACCACCAAGGCGCCGGGCAAGGGCACGGGGCTGGGCCTGTCCATCAGCTACAACATCATCGCCCGCCACCGGGGCCGCATCGAGGTGCAGAGCCAGCCGGGTCAGGGCACCACCTTCATCCTGCGGCTCCCCATGGCGCTCGCGCCGGTGAGCGGGGAGCTGGCGGCGAAGAACTCCCTGGCCAGCGCCGGAGGCTCCTCGCGCTGAGCGGCTGACCGGGTGGGGCGGTCAGCCGCGGGGGCCGGTCTTCACGCGCGGCCTACATCATTCCCTTGACGGCCGGGACGTCCAGGATGCGCCGGCGGTTGGGCGCCCGCCGCTCGCGGGACGAGTCCATGTCGTTGCCGGCCACGTACGTCAGCAGGCACCAGCGATCGTTGCCGTCGTAGCCCGCCTTGAAGGGCGAGCGCTTGTGGATGCTGCGCCGGTTGTCGAAGATGGCCACGTCCCCGGCGTCCAGCTTCACGTGCTGCGCCACGGTCTCCATGGCCGCGTTCAGCGCCCGCATGGTGTCCGAGGCCTCTGGATCCAGCGGCCGGTGCACGTCCTGATCGTACGCGATGAAGGGATCCGACTCGGAGCCGTACACCAGGGCCACCTTCGGCAGCCGGTTGCCGCGCTGGTTCACGTCGTCGTAGTCGTACTCCACGCCGTCCGAGAGGAAGCGCGGCTCGCGCAGGATGCGGCGCTGGTCCGGGGTGAGCAGGCGCATGATGTCCTTGAGGGAGGAGAAGGACGTCACCGCCTCGCGCGCCGGATCCGGCCGCAGGCAGTGGAGCACCACGAAGGCCGGCGCCAGCGGGTGGAACGAGGCGTCCGTGTGAAACCACAGCTCGGTGGCCGAGCTCTCGCCGGACTGCGCGGTGGCGTGCAGCTTCACCGGCGAGTTGTTCTGGAAGATCTCTCCCTCGTTCTGCTGCGCGTAGCCAAACGGCTCGCCCAGCGCGCGGGTGAAGGCGCCCGACAGCCACTCGCCCAGCATCGCGCTCTCCACGCGCGGCCGCCGCGAGTCCAGCGGCGTGGGGGGCAGCTTGGGATCCGTGGGCATCCCGGGGAAGACTTTGAAGGGGAAGCGGGCCAGCCCGTTCTTCAGCTCCAGCACCGCGCGCCGGATGGGCTCGGGGAACGACTGGAAGAGCAGCTCCGCCTCGAGCAGGAACTGCTCGGTGTTGGCCAGCGAGACGGCCGGGCGCGAGGCGAGCAGCTGCTGCAGCTGCGCCCGGTACGCCTTGCTGTCCACGTACAGGTCCGGGTTGGACCGCGAGGAGGTGACCAGCTGCGAGGAAGGAAGGAGCTCTGGGAAGTGGTAGGCAACGGCAGTCGTCATGGCGAGAGACCTCATGAAAGGCGATGCGCAACCCCAACACTCAGGCGATACATCAATGTTTCAAAATGCGTCGCGCGGTTTCTCTGGGTTGCTGCTGTTAACTGCTGAACTCTTTGTCCGAAGAGCCGCAGCTGGATCAATCCGAGCGGCCCGTGGAGTCTGTGGGCAGGACAGTGGGCCAGAAGGCCGAGGCCACTGTCAGCTGCTTGGATGATGCGTCGCTTCAGTTCGTTTCTCGAGCATGGTTCCCCCTGGGCCGCGATTCGATGGATGCCCCCACCTCTCGGCTCCACGCGAAGAGTATCTCGATTCTTAGGAACAGAAGAAGCGGGGGGTGCACGCTTTTCTTGGGTCCCTGGTCTGCAAAGGTAGGCGGAGGAGGCATGAGCTGAGCATGAGGAGTGGCTCACGTCTCATCTCCCCACATGAACACGGGAAAAATACGACTCGAATGTCCCGGGTTACCTGAATCCGCCTGGGAGGTGCGCCGAGCGAGCGCAGCTCAGGCGAGTGTATCGCCGACTTTTCTCAGTTGATCTGCGTTCTCCTTCATGCTCACCGCCACCTGGGCAATGATGGTGAAGAAGCGTCCGCTGCGCTCGACGATGTCCGGAGACTGCTGGTGGCGCTCCTTGAGGAACTCGGCGCCGTCGAACAGCGTCTCCAGCATCACCTTGAGGATGGAGACGAAGTCGTAGCTGCGCAGGGCCTCGGCGGAATCCACCGCGCGCGCGCCCACGAGCGTGTCGTCGCCGACGCGCTGCGCGTCCTTGATGAACCAGGTGGTCACCGTCTCCACGGTGACGAGGCGCCCGTCGGTGAGCAGGAAGAGCTCGCGGCGCAGCTCGCCTCCGCTCTCGGAGGGAGAGGTGGTGCGGGGCTCCAGGCGGCGGGACAGGCCGGCCAGGCGGACGGCGGGCTCGGAGAGCCAGTCGACGGCGTGCTCGCGCACGGTGACGCCGAACTGCTGCTCGAGCGCCTCGGGGGAGCGCGCGTCCGAGGCCGTCTTGGAACGGATGGGCTGGGCAATGGCCTTGGCCTCGGGCAGGAGCAGATCCATCAGCTCCTGGAGGATGCCCGCCTTCGCCTCGTGCTCTTCCTGCCCGTAGTCCAGCACGGACAGGAAGAACTCGCGCGCCAGCTGAGGCGTGAACTGCTCCTGCTCGGCCGTGGTGGGCTTGGCGGGGGCCGTCTCCTGGGACGTGGCGGACTGCTCAGGCCGCTTCAACTCTTCGCTCATGGGGGCGCACGTTAGCAGCACTGCGAGGTGCCAGCCGCATCGGGTTTGCTGTGCCTTCGGACACCGTTGTCAGGGCCACAGGCGTTGTCAGGGCCACAGGCGTTGTCAGGGCCACAGGTAGTGGCTGGCGCCCGGCTGGGTGTCCGCGTCGTGGCCCAGGTTGGAGAGGGAGAACTGGCGCGGGTTGAAGAGCCGGGCCGAGTTCGGCTCCCACTGGCGGATGTACGGCGTCCAGGTCAGCTCCACCTTCCCGCTGGAGGGGACGGTGGGCGCGGCCGAGGGTGCCAGCGTGCTCGGCAGCGGCAGCGAGTAGGAGACAGGGCCGGGCTGCAGGGGAGAGTGGTAGTCCCAGAACCGCCGCATTCCGTTGATGCGGTGCATGGACCACATGAAGGCGGACTTCGCGGGGGCGTTGAAGGAGAACGAGCTGCCCGACGAGACGGGCAGCGGACGCTGGCCCAGCAGGAGGAACACGCCGTTGGCCGTCGGCGAGAGCACCGCCAGGTCGTTGAGGCCGTCCTGGTTGAAGTCCAGCGCCACCACGCCGTGGGGGTCGCCCGGCACCGCCACCAGGGAGTGAAAGGCGAAGGTGCCGTTCGAGGCGCCCCGGAGCAGGGTGACGAAGCCATCGAAGGGGCTGGTCACTGCCAGGTCCTGGTGCGCGTCTCCGGTGAGCTCGGCGAGGACGAGGCCCGCCGGCGCCGTGCCCACGGTCGTGTTCACGGGCGCCGCGAACGCGCCCCCGCCGGCTCCCAGGAGGATGGAGACGGTGCTGCCGCCCCCGTTGGTCACCGCCAGGTCCGGCAGGGTGTCGCCGTTGAGCAGGCCCACCACCACCGCGCTCGGCTGCGGGCCGGCGGTGACGAGCGTCGAGTTGCCGAACAGCCCCTGGGCGCTGCCGTCCAGGGTGATGGAGAGGCCCTCGGCGACGAGCACGACGAGGTCCGGACGGTTGTCGCCGTCGAGGTGGGTGGCAATGACGGTCCTGGGCGCGGTGCCGGCCAGGGTGATCGTCTGGGCTGAGCTGAAGGAGCCACCCGGCTGGCCCCGCAGGTACGAGACGGTGTTGCTGCCCTGGTTGGCCACGAGCAGATCCAGGAAGCCATCCTGGTCCACGTCCATCGTGGCGATGCCCGTCGGGTTGGGGCCCACCGCGTACGGGTTCCCCGGCCCGAAGATCCGCGGCACGTTCGTGCCCAGCTTGACGGAGACCCTGCCGTAGAGGAACTCGGTGGCGGCCAGGTCCAGCTTCCCGTCCTTGTTGAAGTCTCCGACGGCCACACTGTACGTGCCGGCAACATCGCAGCAGTCACTCTCGGCGAAGGTCGAGGTGGTGCTCGGAGTGCCGAAGAGAAAGCTGAGCCCCGAGGTGTTCAGGTAGGGAAGGACCAGATCCGGGAAGGTGTCGCCATCGAGGTCGTCCACCGTGGCGCGCTCGGCCTGGTAGACATAGGAGCGGGAGCGCGCAAGCCCCACGCCGCGCGGGCCCGCGGGGACGCACTCGGGCTGACCGGGCGAGAGAGCCGTCGCGGCCGCGCCGAGGTCCAGGGTGTGGTTGCCCGGAGTAATGAGCCCGTAGAAGCCGTGGTCCTCGCAGGCGAGCTGGCTGGAGGCATAGCCGATCATGCGCTGCTGCTTGGGCGCGGCCGTTGGGAACCAGGCCACGTCGAACTGGTTGATGGGCGCGGCAGAGTTCCACCCGCCATTGATCAGATAGGGGAAGCCCGGGACGTCGAGGTAGGGGTCCCCGCTGAAGATGGGCTCTGGCTGTCCACGCCAGCTCGCCGGGAGCAGGAACTGGCCGGTGGCGCGCAGGACCACCGCGGGGCCTGGCGGCATGGAGTGGTTCACGGACACGTTCCCCGTCAGCGGCGGGAGCTCCGCGTCGGTGTACGACCACAGATCATTCGGGTACTCGAGGTTGGGATCCGTGCCGACGATGTTCATCAAGGCCGCCTCGCCGGGAGGAACGTTGGCGATCGCGTACGTGCCGCGGCCGGTGCCATCCAGGGGGACCCTCGTGGAGGAGAAGAAGCCGCTGGAGGTGACCAGGCGGACCATCGCCTCGCCGGCGACAGGCCCGTTGGAGATGGTGCCACTCACGGTGTAGCCGGTGAGGGTGGGCGTGGGTGTGCCTCGCTCGGTCCATGCATTGCCGTCGTAGGTCCACAGGTCCCCCAGCCGGCTGGTGACAAAGGTTGCCGGATTGCGGGTGGTGCCGAGCGCGACGACCAGCTCGCCCCGCGTCAGGTCGAAGTAGCTCACGTGCCCGGAGCGTGGCGCGGGAGTGGCCCCTGGCGGAATCACCGACTCCCAGGCCGTGGCGCCCGTGCGCAGCACCAGCAGGTCGCCGAAAGGATTGGCGGCCGCATCCCGTCCGCCGAAGGCATAGAGGTTGCCCGTGACGGGATCAAAGGCCAGCGAGAGATCAGAGCGGGCCTGAGGGAAGGAGGGCCGGGCGGTCCAGCTCTGTGTGGTGGGATTGAAGGAGTGGCACGTGTCTCCCGTGCTGGTTCCTCGTCCACCGCAGAACCACAGCTCACCGGTGAGGGTGTTCGCGGTGGCGGCGATCCAAGCCCGGCTGAAGGGAGCCGTGCCGACCAGCGTCCAGGTGTCAGTGGCCGGCGTGTAGCGCCACACCTCGTTGCTATAGGAGGGGGAGCGGAAGCCGCCCACCATGAGGACGGAGTTGCCGGAGGGCTCACGCACCATCGCCGCGCCGCGCCGGTGCCAGGGGCCGAAGGCGGAGGGAGGGCTCGACCAGGTGTTGGTGGCGAGGTTGAACTCCCAGGTGTCGCCGAGCGAGTCACCGGTGTCGATGCAGTTGCGGCCGCCAAAGAGGACCGCCACGCCCCCGGCCACCGCCATGGACGCCTCGATCCGGGGCGACGGTGAGGTCGTCAACCCGCCGGGCACGCGCGTGTTGAAGGTCTTCTGCGCCACGTCCACCGCCTCCACGGTGTCGTTCAGGCACGAGGTGTAGAAGATGGAGTTGCTCGTGCTCGAGTCGAATCCGCCGGTGATCAGGAAGCGGCGGGAGGTGGGATCATAGGCGCTGCTCATCAAGGCGCGCGGGCCAGGCACCGGGTTCGGGTACATCCTCAGCGTGACGAGCGAGGCGTTCACCTTGGCCATGGTGGCGTTCACCAGCTCCTGGCCGTTGGCGGTGACGTCCACGGTGTCGGTGGTGCCGTTGAGGCCCAGGCCGGTGAGGACCACCTTGCCCTCGGCGTTGGTGAGGGCCTCCTTGGGGGGGGCGTACTCCAGCCCGTTCTTGCGCACGCGCACGCCCACGCCTGGGCGGGGAACGCCGCCGACGATGGTGAAGACGGTGAGCGTGTCGGTGATGCGGCTGCCCGCGGGGGCCAGGCCCACCACGCCGCCAAAGTTGGTGGGCCTGGGTGTCACCACCCGCATGGGGACTCCCCCGGCGGCGCTCTTGTTGTCGGCGTCCGTCACGGTGAAGGTGACGTTGTACGAGCCCGCCGAGCCCTGGGCGGGGGTGCCGCTCAGCTCGCCCGTGCTCGAGCTGAGGGACAGGCCCGGGGGCAGCCCGGCGGCCGCGTAGGTGAGCGCGCCCTGCCCGTACCGCGCCTCGAGCCGCTCGGGGCTGGCCTCGGAGCGGCGGTAGCTGACGCCCTCGGTGGCGGTGGTGAGCGAGGTAGAGAGGATCTCCGGCACCTTATAGGTGGTGAGCTCGAAGGCCTTGGCGGCGGTCCGTCCGTTGGCGTCCGTCACACGGACGTTGAAGGCGCTCAGTGTGGCGTGCGCTACGGAGGCGTCCACCGTGCCACGGACGGAGTCCGCGGAGAGCCCCAGGCCGGCGGGGAGCGTTCCGGAGGCGAGGCTGAACATGAGAGGCGCCTTGCCACCTGTGGCGGCGAGGGTGGCCGTGTATCCCAGGCCCGCGTAGGCGCCCGGCAGCGGAGAGGGCGTGGTCACCGCGAGCGGGGCGTGGATGGATAGCTGGAACGCCCGGCCGGTCCCTCGACCGTTGGCATCACTCACGTTGATGTAGAGGGTGAAGGTGCCGGTCTGCGAGGGGGTGCCGGAGAGCTCCCCTGTGCTGGGGTTCAGGCTGAGGCCCGCTTGTGCGCCCTCCACCAGCGAGAAGGTGAGCGGCGCCTTGCCTCCGGTGGTGGTGGTGGTCCCGCTGTAGGCCTCACCGGTGTAGCCCTCAGGGTAGGTGACGGTGGTGATGGTGGGCGGCTGGTAGACGGCGATGCTCAGGTCTCGGGAGACCTGGCTGCTGTTCGCGTCCGTGACGCGGGCGGTGAAGGTGCTCGTGGTGGCGCCCGCGGCCACCGTACCGGAGATGCGGCCCGCGGAGCTCAGCGCGAGTCCTCCTGGCAGCGCGCCCGCGGCCCGATCGAAGGTGTAGCCCGGCCGACCACCCGTGGCGGTGAGGCTCTCATCATAGGGCGTGCCCTCATAGGCATCCGCCAGCGTCGTGGTGGCGAGGACCAGCGTCCCGGTGATGGTGAGCTCCAGGCTGCGCGAGGCCGTCCTGCCGTTGGCATCGGTGATTTGGAAGGCGAGGGTGCGGGTGCCGGTCTCCGTGGGCGTGCCACGGATGGCCCAGGTGCCCGCATTGAGGTTGACGGCGAGGCCGGTGTGCAGCGCGCCCGAGACGCTCCAGACGAGCGGAGGCTTGCCGTTGGAGGCCTCCAGCGGCTGGGTGTAGGGCGCGCCCGCGAAGCCCTCGGCCAGCGCGGTGGTGTCGATCTTCGGTGGGGCGTAGACGGTGAGGGACAGGGTGCGGTTGGCCACTCGGTTGAGGGCATCCGTCACGCGCACGCTCAGGGAGGTGGTGGCCGTGGCCGCCGGGGTGCCGCTCACCACGCCGGTGCTGGTGTCATAGCTCAAGCCGGAGGGCAGGCCGATGACGTTCCAGGTGTAGGGGGTGGGGCCGCCGCTCGCGGTCAGCGTGTACGCGTAGCCCTGATCCGTGTAGCCGTCTGGCATCGAGGTGCTGGTGATGGCGAGCACGGACACGGTGAGCGAGAGCGCGCGGGTGGCCCTCACGCCATTGCTGTCCGTCAGCTCCACGGTGAAGGAGGAGGTGCCGGCGGTGGTGGGCGTGCCGCTGAGCACGCCCGCGCTGGAGAGCGAGAGGCCGCCGGGCAGCGTGCCGGCGGAGATGCGCCACTGGTAGGGAGCGAGCCCATCGGCCCCGCTGAGGGTGGTGCTGTACGCGCCGCCCTGGAAGGCCTCGGGGAGCGAGGCGGTCGTCACCGAAGGCTGGGTGAGGACGCGCAGGTCGAACACGCGGGTGGTGGAGGCGGCGCTGTCGTCCGTCACCTGGAGGGTGAAGCGGGCAGTGCCCGCGCTGGTGGCGGTGCCGGTGATGACGCCGGCGGAGCTCAGGGTCAGCCCAGGGGGCAGGGCACCGATGGCGGCCCAGGTATACGGCCGACTGGTGTCGCCGCCCACCGCGGTGAGCGTGATGGCGTAGCTGAGGCCCACGTAGGCGTCATCCAGCGTGCCGGTGGTGATGGTGAGGCCGCTGAAGATGCGCAGGTCCAGATCCTTGGACGAAGTCTTGCCGTTGGCGTCCGTCACCTGGACGGTGATGTTGCTGCTCACGGCGCTGGTGGGAGT
Source organism: Hyalangium sp. (assembly GCF_035629615.1). Classification (GTDB taxonomy): domain Bacteria; phylum Myxococcota; class Myxococcia; order Myxococcales; family Myxococcaceae; genus Hyalangium. The sequence goes on from NZ_DASPHO010000116.1 coordinate 23,009, forward strand.
GCCGTTGAGGGTGTCGCCGGTGAGCTGGATGCCCGGGGGCAGCACGCCACCGCTGATGGCGAAGGTATAGGGGGCCTTGCCGCCCGAGGCGCGCAGCCGCTGGTTGTACGCCACCCCCACGGCGCCGTCGGCCAGCGCGGCATTGGTGATGGAGGGCAGGGTGTAGAGGGTGAGCTGGAAGGCGCCGGTGGCCAGCTGGCCGGAGGCGTCGGTGAGGCTGAAGGTCAGCCCGTAGGAGCCGGCCTGGGTGGGCGTGCCGGACAGGATGCCCGCGGTGGTGAGGGTGAGGCCGGGTGGCAGCGTGCCTTGCGCCTCCCAGCGGTAGGGCGTCTTGCCGCCCGAGGCGACGAGCGTCTGGTTGTAGAACTGGCCCTGGTAGCCCTCGGTGAGGGAGGAGGTCTGCACCACCAGCTGCGAGTAGGTGACGAGGGTGAAGGAGCGCTGGGCCTTCTGCTCCTGGCTGTCCGTGAGGGTCACCAGGAAGGACTGGGTCTCCACGGTGGTGGGCGTCCCGGAGATGACGCCGGCCGAGGACAGGCTCAGCCCGGCCGGGAGGGAGCCGGAGGTGACGGCGAAGGTGTAGGGCGGTGCACCCTCGGCACCCAGCAGCGTCTCCGAGTACTCCTTGCCGACGATGCCGTTGGGCAGGGTGGCGGCGGGGAGCCGGGGCGGCAGGTGGGAGTAGATGTCCAGCGTGACCGTGGCCGTGACCGAGGCGCCGTTGGCGTCCGTCACCTTCACCGTGAAGGTGGAGCGGCCGGCGATGGTGGGAGTGCCGGCAAGCACCCCGCCGCTGAGCGTCAGGCCGGCGGGCAGCGCGCCGCTCTCGAGCGAGAAGGCGAGGGGAGCGCGGCCGCCGCTGGCGGTGAGGGATCCCGAGTAGAGCTGGCCCACGTTGCCCCCGGGCAGGGTGGTGGTGAGGCGCAGGGCCTCGGCCACGGTGAGGGTGTAGCTCTGGGTCACCTTGGCGCCGTGGACGTCCGTGGCCTCGAGGCTGACAGTGAAGGTGCCGGCAGAGGGGAACGTGCCGGACAGCTGTTTGCTGGTGGCGTTGAAGCTCACGCTGGCGGGCAGATCGCCCGCGGCCACCTTGAGGGTGAGGGGGGCCTTTCCGCCCTCGACCTCGAGCGTGGCGCTGTAGGGGGACTCGGCGGTGGCCTGAGGCAGGGAGCTCTGCTTGAAGGCCACGCCCGGGTAGACCTTGAGCGCGAACGCCTTCGAGGCCTGCTTGTCGTTGGCACCCTTCACCGTCACCTGCACCTGGAAGTCGCCGGCGGCGGTGGCGGAGCCAGAGAGCGCGCCGCTGTCGCTGTTGAGGCTCAGGCCGGGCGGGAGCCCTTGGGCGGAGAAGGTGTAGGGAGTCTTGCCGCCGCTCGCGCCAAGCGAGGCGGAGTAGCTCGCGCCCACCGTGGTCTCGGCGAGCGGGGACTCGGTGAGCGTCGGCGCGCCATCATCGGGAGGTTGCGGCGGATCGCCCCCGCAGGCACTGAGAGCCAGCGCGGTGGCCAGCAGGCCCGCGACAAGGAAGGATGAGCGCATAGGGGAAGGTCCTCCGGACGGCAAGCAAGCGTGCGCCCTTGTAGATCAGCCTGGTTTCGGCGCACAAATCGCGTACTGAACAATTCACACAGGGTGTGTGCCCACATGGCTCCCTCTCTCCGACCCATTGACTGACGAATGACCTCGAGCCTCACCCTGCTGGCCGGGCCGGACGCGCTGCGGTGGATCCGCGGGCGGGGCCTGCGCGCGGAGGACGTGGACGTCGTGCCAGGAGCCTCCGGCGGGCCGAAGTGGCTGGGCTGGCCGGGCTGGACCGGGTGCTCTTCGGCGGGTTCTTCCAGGGCCGCACGCGCCCGCTCCACCTGATCGGCAGCTCCATTGGGAGCTGGCGGCTGTCGTGTCTGGCCCAGGCGGATCCCATGGCCGCGCTGGAGCGCTTCGAGACCGCCTACATCGAGCAGCGCTATCCCCCCAAGCCGCCTCCATCGCTGGTGAGCACCACCAGCGAGCGCATCCTGGACACCGTGCTCGGCAAGCAGGGCGTGGATCAGATCCTCGGGCACCCGTGGGCCCGGCTCCACGTGATGACGGCGCTGTGCCGAGGCCTCTCGGCGGTCGAGCACCCGCGCCTCCAGATGCTCGGGCTCGGGCTCGCCGCGATGACCAACCTGGTGAGCCGCCGGACCCTGGGGCTGCACCTGGAGCGCGTGATCTTCCACTCGGCGGGAGACACCAGCCCGTTCGCGGGGCTGAAGGATCTGCCCTCCGTTCACGCGCCTCTGACGCGCGAGAACCTGCGGCCCGCGCTGCTGGCCTCGGGCTCGATTCCCATGGTGCTCAGCGGGGTGCGCATCCCAGGCGCGAAGCCCGGCGTGTACCGGGACGGGGGCCTCATCGACTACCACCTCGATCTCGACTTCGGGCCGGGCGAGGGGCTCGTGCTCTACCCGCACTTCTATCCGTACGTGGTGCCCGGCTGGTTCGACAAGGCGCTGCGCTGGCGCTGGACGCGTCCGCTCAACTTCCGCCGGGCGCTCATCATCGCCCCCTCGCCCCAGTTCATCGCCCGCCTTCCGGGAGGGAAGATCCCAGACCGCGACGACTTCTACCGGCTCTCGGACGACGAGCGCCTGCGGGCCTGGCGGCAGGTGCTCTCCGAGAGCCGGCGGCTGGGGGACGAGCTCTGGGAGCTGCTCTCCACCGGGCGCCTCGCCGAGCACCTCCGCCCGCTCTGAAAAAGACCAGTAATTTCAATGGGGTGAGTTCATTTCCGAAGTTGAATGCTGATTCATGATGCAGCTCGACGCAACTCGGGAGGGGCTCAGTACGACAATGTAGGCATCAAACCGACTTCAGCCCATGAGGTAGTCAATCATGTCAACGCGCATTCCTTCCCAGCCCAGCACCTCTGCCACGGCGCGGACGAGCCGAGCCCATGAGGTGAGCGTGTCGAAGGAGTCACGGTTCTCGAACGACTTCCACCAGTGGCTGCACGAGAACGGCTACGGGAAGTACGACTTCGCGAAGGGGAACGTGCCGGCGTTCGGCGGGCGGAGCAAGGCGGGCGAGAAGGTGACGAACGAGCCGGTGATCTTCATCCACGGCAACTCGGACAGCGCGGCCGGGTGGAAGAGCTCGATCGAGACGTTCTCGAAGAATGGCTACAAGCCCTCGGAGATGTACGCGATGACGTGGGGGCCGTCCAACCCGATGCAGGCCTCGAAGCAGCACCACTCGGAGAAGTACCTGGAGGAGGTGCGGGCGTTCATCCAGGCGGTGAAGGAGTACACGGGAGCCGAGAAGGTGGACGTGGTGGGCCACTCGATGGGCGTGACGCTGGCGCGCAAGGCCATTCAGGGAGGGGACTCGTTCGATCCGTACGCGAACAAGAAGTTCGACCTGGGCAAGCCGATGACGGACAGCGTGGACACGTTCGTGGGGATCGCGGGAGCGAACCACGGGCTGGCTGCGGCGCTGTTCACGGGGGACCTGGTGCCCACGACGAACAGGACGAGCGGGCTGCACCCGGCCTCGTCGTTCCTGAAGGACATCAACGCGGTGAGCCACGACGAGGGCTCGCACGTCTACAGCATCTGGTCGCACGCGGACGAGGTGGTGGGGGTGGGGCTGGCGGGCGCCACCTCGCCCATCCCCGGGCAGGATGGGCAGAAGGTGTACGGCACCTTCCCGTACGGGCACATGGGGCTGAAGAACCGGACGGCCGAGACGCAGCTGGCGATGATCCGCGACCACCAGGTTCGCTGAGAGCCACGGGTGAGGCGGGCTGCGGCGTCGCTACTTCGCCGCGGGGGCTTTCCGGCTCGGGGCCAAATTCTCGACCTGCGCGCGCCGGGCCTTCACGGTGGCGAGCAGTCCGTTGAACCCCTGGGTGACCAGGAGCTCGTTGAACTGGACACGGTAGTCTTCCAGCAGGGACGTGTTGCCGGTGACGATGTCATAGATGCGCCAGCCCCTCGGTTTCCGGGACTGCCGGTAGAGCTTGTAGGCGATGGGGAGCTGGGTCCGCTCGACGGTGACGGTGGTCCTGACAATGGCCTCGTCCCCGTTGAGGGTCTCCTCGCCGTACGTGATGGCGGTCTGGCCAGTGCCCAGGATGCGCTGGGCGTAGAAGGCGCGCAGCATGCCTCTCATCGCGCCCGTGAACTCCTTGCGCTGGGCCGGAGTGAGCGTGTTCCACGTCTCACCCAGGGCCCGCCGGGCGAGCTCATTGAAGTCGACAAACGTGTCGACGGCCGTGGCGAGCTTCTCGACGGTGGCCCCGGGTGCGCTGGCGACCTTCTGGACATTCGCGTAGCCCGACTTGACGACCTCCAAGGGGCTGGGTGTGGAGGCGAGCAGGGTGGCAGCGATGAGGGGGATGAGCATCGTGTTCCTTCCGTCTACGGGGCTGTCCGCTGGGCGAGCTGCTCCCTTTCGCCGCAGATGCTGCCCGATGGTGGGGGACCTCCGCCATCCGGGTCACAGGCCTTGGCCCTTGCATCCTGCCCAGTGAAGCGACAACCTATAAGGTAGGCTCCTGGTAGATGACCCTGGGAGTCAGATCGGGTTGCTATGCCCGCCTCCCATGGAAACAGGGACGGGCGTCGAGGAACATGGGGAAACGATGGGAAGGAAGCCGGCCACCTACGCGGATCTGGAGTCACTGCCCGCGAACGTGGTGGGGGAGCTCATTGCTGGGGAGCTGTACGCCAGTCCCCGGCCGGCGGCGCCTCATACGGTAGCGGCCTCTCGCCTGGGAGGCGAGCTCTCAGGTCCGTTCGATCGGGGGCGTGGCGGGCCTGGCGGCTGGCTCATCCTCGATGAGCCAGAGCTGCACTTCGGCGAAGACGCACTCGTGCCCGATCTGGCGGGCTGGCGCCGAGAGCGAATGCCTCGGCCTCCGCGTACGGCTGCGTTCACCCTGGCGCCAGACTGGGTGTGTGAGGTGCTCTCCACCTCCACCGCTGCCCTGGATCGGGGAGTCAAACTGCCTGTCTACGCACGAGAGGGTGTCCGGCACGTCTGGTTCATGGACCCGGGGGCGCGCACGCTGGAGGTGCTCCAACTCGCGGGTGCTCGCTACACGCTACTCGTCACGCATGCGGGCCTCGCCCGCGTTCATGCCCCGCCCTTCGAGGCGCTCGAGCTGGAACTGGCCTTCCTCTGGGGGGAAGAGTAGCTACTTTTGAGCCTCCAGCTCACCAGACAGGAACCGGACGAGGGGCGCGCGCGAGCTCTCCGGCACCTGGAGGTGCAGCCGCGCGTTGTCCCGGCGGCCAGTATCGTCAGGTGCAGGCTGGCGTCCTCCTCGTCCTCCTTCGCCTCGGCGATCGCGAACTGGAGATGACGGTCAGCATCGAACAGAGAGGGAAGCTCCAAGCCTGCGCCTCCTTGGAGGTGGAGGCCACGGTAGGTAGCAGAGGGATTCAGCCCGCGGCAACCGAGGCCTTGAAGGGGATGTGTCAGCTCCGGGTTCGGCAGGACCTGTGAGCCCAGAAGTCGAGGCGCGCACTGAGCCCTGCCCTAGGGCTTGTAGACCTGGATGCGTGCCTCGGGCACGCGGCGGGCCAGGTGCTCCATGTGGCTGGCCACCTCGGAGAAGACGCGGGCCTTGTCAATGGTCAGGAGCTGGCGGTCGCGCATGATGACGCGGCCGTCGACCATCACGGTCTGCACGTCACTGGCGCGGGCGCTGTAGACGAGCCCGGCGGTGAGGCTGTGAGGGGGCTGCCAGTGGGCGCCGCTCGTGTCCACGAGGATGAGGTCCGCCAGGTAGCCGGGCGCGAGCTTGCCGATCCTGTCGCCCATCCCCAGCACGGCCGCGCTGCCCCGCGTGGCGATGTCGAGCGCCTCGGGGATGGGGAGGACCTCGGGGTTGCTGGCCTCGTGCTTCTGCATCATGGCCATGAGGCGGAGGCTCTCGAAGATGTCCAGGGTGTTGTTGCTGACGGCGCCATCCGTGGCCAGCCCCACGGGGATGCCGGCCTTGCGCAGCGCGGGGATGGGCGTCAGGCCCATGGCCAGCTTGAGGTACGTCTTGGGCGCGTGGGCGATGCCCACGTGGTCCCTGTAGCGCGCCAGGCGCTGGGTGTCCTCGGGCAGCAGGCCACATCCGTGGGCGATGATGACGGGGACGCTGAGGACTCCCGTGTCATCGAGCACCTGGATGGGCGTCATCTCGCGCTTCTCCAGGCTGGCGCGCGTCTGCTCCATGTCCTCGGCGGCATGGATGTGGATGCCAACGCCGATCCGCTTCGCGTGCTCGACAGAGGCTCGCAGGAAGCCATCGTCGCAGGTGTACGGCGAATGCGGAGCCATGCAGGTGGTGATGCGGCCCCCGGCGCCGCCCTTCCAGCGCTGGGCGAAGGCGGCGGTCTCCTCGAGCGCGCCGAGGCCGCGGCTGCCGAATACGGCCCAGCCGAGGTGGGCCCGGGTGCCGGCCTCTTCAACGGCGCGGGCCACATGGTTCATGAAGAAGTAGTGGTCGGCCACGGTGGTGACGCCACCCTCGATCATCTCGATGAGGCCGAGCAGCATCCCCCAGTAGACGGCCTCCTCGGTGAGGTTGCTCTCGAGCGGCCAGATGAACTCGTTGAACCAGCGCTCGATGGGGACGTCCTCGGCCAGCCCGCGGAAGAGCACCATGGGCACGTGGGCGTGCGTGTTGATGAGGCCGGGCATCGCGAGCATCTGGCGGGCCTCGATGACGTCGAAGCCCGGCTCGGGCGGCTGGCCGGTGGGCCGGAGCTCGGCGATGCGGTTGCCACGGACGATGATGTCCTGATTGCGAACGATGGTGGGCACGCCGCGCTCATCGGGCACGAGCGCGTGACAGTTGCGGAGGAGGGTGTCAGTCATGGGGGCTCGGGGTTCGCTGGCGCGAGGGAGGGGAGACGGGCACGTGGCTCTTGTCTCTGTATAGAGGACCTGTAGCAGCGGAAGAAGGCGTTCCAGGACGCGCAGGGGTGGCGCTAAGAGGTGGCTTGCGCGCTCGCTGGCTCGAGGGGCAGCTCCACCGTGAACGTGGACCCCTGGCCGGGGGTGCTCTCCACGCGCACGGCGCCGCCGAGCGCCTCGACGATCTGCCGGGTGATGTAGAGCCCCAGCCCCAGCCCGCCGTAGTGGCGCTCGGACACCGCGCGCTCGAACCGGCCGAAGATGCGCGACAACGCCTCGGGCGCAATTCCAATGCCCTCGTCGCGCACCCTCAGTCGTGCATGCGTCCCGTCCGCCTGCGTGTCGATGTGCACAGGCCGGCCCGAGCCATACTTCAGCGCGTTGCTCAGCAGGTTGGTGACGACCTGCTCCAGCCGGAGCCTGTCCCAGCGGCCGACGAGCGGGTTGTGGTTCATCACGTGGATGGGGACGTGAACCTGGGCCGCCTGCGCCTCGAAGCGCAGGGCGACCTCTCGGACCAAGGACGCCAGGTCCACCTCCTCCAGCGTCAACCGGAGGTTGCCAGCGGTGATCCGCGAGATGTCGAGCAGCTCGTTGATGAGCCCGCTCAGCTTCCCCACGATGCGATCCACGTCCTCCAGCCTGTCGTGGAGCTTCTCCATGGGCAGGGGAGGGCCCGCTGCCCCCGCCGTCCGCAGGAGCGACTGCACCTTCAGCTTGAGCGACGTGATGGGCGTGCGCAGCTCATGGGCGGCCACCTGCAGGAACTCGTCCCGCACGCTGATGGCCCGCTGCGCTTGCAGGTACAGCAGCGAGTTGTCCAGCGCCACGGCGGCTTGAGCCGCGAGGCCCTCCACCAGCTGCTCGTGCTCCTTCAGGAAGCGGCCCGGCTCTGGGTGCCCGAAGAAGAGCCCTCCCAGGACGGCGCCGGAGCGGCTCTTGACGGGCACGGCCAGGTAGCTCCTCACCGGCAGGTGGCCCTCCGGCATCCCGCGGTAGGGAGGATTCTTCCCGTAGCCGGGAGACTGGGTGACGTCCTCCAGCCGCAGCGTCGCCGTGCCTTCGAAGGTCGGCGCGAAGATGAGCGTCTTTCGCGGCATGGGGAACCGCTCGAACGCCTCCCGGGGCACCCCCGAGAGGGTGTACAGGTAATAGGACTCCCCCTTCTCGTTGACGAGGTTCTGGAAGAAGGCTCCGAAGGCCGCGCCCGTCAGCTCCGTCGCCTCGTCCGTCACTCGCTGGACGAGCTTCTCCCGGTCCAGCTCGGACGCGAAGGCCAGGCCCAGGCGAGAGAAGATCTCCGCCGTCCTTTTCTCCTTCTCCGCACGGAGGAAGGCCTGTCCAGCGTCGTGCTCGGCGTGCTTGCGCTGGCTGATGTCCTGCATCGCCCCCACCATCCGGACCGTCTTGCCGGTGGCGTCGCGGACGGCAAAGGCCCTGTCCACCACGTGTGCGAAGGTGCCATCCCGGCGGCGGAAGCGGTACTCGTCCTCCCACTTCTGCTCTCCCCGCTCGATGACGCCATCGATGTCGCGCGTCACCCGCTCGCGGTCTTCCTGGTGGACACGCTCGTGCCACCAGGTGAAGACGGGCTCGATCTCATGCGGGGCGTAGCCAAAGAGCGTCTGGACACTCAGGTTCCAGTGCAGCACCTGGGAGGCGATGTCCCAGTCCCAGATGGCATCGTTGGCGGCGAGCGTGGCCAGCCGGTACTTCAGCTCGGACTCGCGCAGGGCCTCCTCGGCATTCCGTCGCGCGGTGACGTCCTTGCTCACGCCGATGAAGCCCACGCCCTTGCCGCTGGCGTCGCGCATCAGGCTCGTCTTGATGTCCACCCAGAGGAGGGCACCGTTCTTGCGACGGGCCCGCCACTCGCCAACGTAGTTCTCGCCCTCGATGATCCGCTCCATGTCTCGGATGAGGGCAGCGGAGTCCTGATCCGGGTAGAGCAGCTGGGGCGTCTGCCCCAGCATCTCCCGAGCCGGATACCCGAAGAGCGCCTCGGCTCCCTTGTTCCAGTACACGATGCGTCCGGAGAAGTCGGTGACGGTGATGCTGTCCTGGACGTTCTCCAGGATGCTCGCCTGGAAGCGGAGCTGTTCCTCCGCGCGGTGCGCAGCCAGGTGCAGGGGGAGGAAGACGGACACCTTCGTCCGGAGGATGTCCGCATCAAGAGGCTTGAGGAGGTAGTCCGCCGCGCCCAGCGCATACCCCTGCCGGACGTGGTCCGCGTCACGGCGGGCGGCGGCCATGAAGAGGAGGGGAGGGAGCGGGCGGGACAGGCGCTGCCGCAGGAGCCGTACCGTCTCGAAGCCATCCAGGCCCGGCAGCTCCACGGCGAGGAGGAGGACAGAGAACTCCTCGGTGAGCAGGCGAGCGAGCGCCTCCTCGCCGGAAGAGGCCTTCACCAGGCGCTGCCCCAGCGGCTCGAGGACAGTCTCGAGGGCCAGCAGATCAGCCGGGCTGCCATCGACCAACAGGATGCTGCTCACCCACGATTCCGCCACCGCCGAAGTCCTCTCCTGGCCAGGACGTTGAGAACATCCTGGAGGCTCACTTCTAACAGCCTGGGAGTGGACTCGGCAGGCGAGCCCCTTCCCAGGACCGGATCGTGAACACTCCGGAGGTGCGTTACCCACGAGCCCGGCGGGCTTGGCCCTATTTGGGCTCGTCGGCCACCGGGCCTACCACGCCCGGTGCCACCCACTGCATCTGGTTCAGCTCCTGAGGGGTCATGATCTTTCCCGCGGGCACCCGGGTCACGCCATGGCGGTCCTGGAGGGGACCGGTGAAGGGATCGAACGTCGGCTTGCTGGAGGACATGTCCTTGAGCAGCTCCAGCACCCGGTCATGCACGGACACCTGCTTGTCCCCCACCGTCATCTGCGCCTTCTTCAGCGCCTCCACGTACTTGGGGTTGAGGGGCAGGCCCGGCTGGCCCCCCAGCTCCACCGCGCCCTCGCGCAGCAGCCACCAGTAGTCCACGTCCTGCAGCTTGCCCGGCGCGTAGGTGCCGTCGCGCACCTTGCCCAGGAAGTCGATGTAGATCTTCTCCCAGTGCACCAACTGCCCGGACACCACGAAGTCAGGCGCGAACCGGTGCATGGGCGAGTAGTGCGCGAAGCTCGGCACCTTCTTGCGCCCCGCCACCTGCACCACCGTGGCCGTGTCCTCCGTGAAGGCCAGGAGATCATTGCCCTCGGCCATGAGCGCCTCGGCCGCCTCGCGCGCCTTCACCGGGCTGACCCACGCGTTGATCCACTTCACGTTCACCGTGGCCTTGGGATTCACCGCCCGCACGCCCAGCGCGAACGCCGAGATGTGGCGCTTCAGCTCGGGGATGGGGAACGCCGCCACGTAGCCCACCTTCCCTGTCTTCGTCAGCGCCCCCGCCATCAGGCCGTTGAGGTAGTAGAGCTGATAGAAGTCCGCCATGTAGGTGGCCATGTTGGGGGCCCGCTTGAAGCCTGAGGCGTGCGCGAACACCACCTGCGGATACTTCTTCGCCGCCTCCAGCGTCTGATCCATGAAGCCGAAGCTCGTGGTGAGGACCACCTTGCAGCCCTCCTTCGTCACCAGCCGATCGATGACGGGCAGCGCCTGGCCCTCGGGCACGGCCTCCACGTACTTTGTCTCCAGCCAGGGCAGCGCCTTCTCCGTCAGCTTGCGCGCCTCGTCGTGCGCGTAGCTCCAGCCGATGTCTCCCACCGGCCCCACGTAGATGAAGCACGCCTTGAGCTTCGGATCCTGGGCTTGCGCTGGACTCGCCAGGCACAGCGCCAGCAGCACCAGCAACGACACATGTCGGTTCATCGTCTGCTCCTCCTGAGTTACCGCTCACCACGGTGATAGGGCCTGCCGAGCGCCGCCGGTGCTGCTCCCTGCGTGCGGCGCAGTCCCGCCAGCGCCAGCACTCCGATGACCAGCAGGTAGGGCATGGCGGCGAAGAGCTCGGTGGGCACCCGGCTCTGATCCTGGAGCCGGAACTGAAGGTAGTACAGCAGCCCGAAGAACACGGAGCCGAACACCGCGCGCAGCGGGCTCCAGCCCACGAAGATGACCAGGGCCACGGCGATCCACCCCAGGCCCGCCGTCATCCCATCCGTCCACGCGGGGCGGTAGGCCAGCGACAGGAAGGCCCCGGCCAGCCCCGCCATGGCTCCGCCGAAGGCCACCGCCAGGTAGCGCACCGCCAGCACATTCACGCCCAGCACATCCGCTGCCGCGGGGTTCTCGCCCACCGAGCGCAGCACCAGCCCCGGCCGCGTGGCGTGCAGGAAGCCCCAGAGCACCACCGCCAGCACGCCGGCCGCCACGGTGAAGGGCAGCTCGGGGGCGGGCTCGAAGAGGATGGCGCCCTCGTACTTCTTGCCCAGCAGGCCTGAGACGCCCAGCCCCAGCATGGCCAGGGCCAGGCCGGACACATAGGTGTTGGCGCGCAGCGTGAGGGTGACGAAGCCGTGCAGCAGCGCAGCGAGCGCCCCCGCACCCATGGCCAGGCACACCGCCAGGCCCAGTGCCTCTGTCTCGGAGGCCACGCCAAAGGCGGCCAGCGCCCCCAGCGCCATCATCCCCTCCACTCCCAGGTTCACCACCCCGGCTCGCTCGTTGACGAGCACGCCCAGCGAGGCCAGCAGCAGCGGTGTGCCGAACGAGAGGGCTCGCGCCAGTGCCTGGAGGATCTCTTCCATCATCGCGCCCACCATACCCGTCCGGCGATCAGGCACGGCAGCAGCAATCCGCTGAGGACGTCGATAACCCGGGAGGACATGGCGAGGCGGATCTTGAGCAGATCTCTGCCGGCAGGGAGAAGGCGAGCCAGCAGCCGAGGCTGGGAACAGGCCGCCGCCTTCACCGGTTGTAAGGGGAGGCCGGCGTGGCAGCCCGCTGTCTGGACGCCGCCGGCTCCCTCCATCTCACAGGAGCTTCGACGTGCGCACGTGTCCAACCCTCGCTTCGTTCAGCATTCGCTCGGACGGGCGGGGTCTGCGTGCGCCTTGCTCCGTGATGCACAGGGCAGCCGCCTGGCTTGGGGCTCTGGCCGTCGCTGCTCGCTAGCCGCGAGCTGCTGACGGCCGAACCGCGCCTGATGCCCCACGTCCTGCGTGCGCGGCCCGTTGGGCCTGGCCGAGGCCTGCCCGCGCCACGCCTCCACACCTTTCCCACAGGAGTTTCCCATGTCCACGTTCGTTCGCGAGATCATGCTCAGCGACGTTGCCGTGCTCGCCCCCCGGACCCCGCTGCGCGAGGCCGCAGCGCGAATGTCACGCTCGGACCGAGGTCTCCTCGTCATCGCGGACGCGGAGCGAGTCCACGGACTGGTGACGATGCGCCGGCTCATCTTGGGCGCCGAGGCCGCAGCTCAGGGGTACCCCGTCCATGGCATGGGTGACCTGGCCAGCAGCCGCTTCGTCCTCGCACGCGAGGACGAGCGCCTCACGCAGCTCGCCCCGCGCATGGTGCGCGCCGGCGTCCGCCGCGCCGTGGTTGTTGGTGAGGACGGGCAGGTGTCGGGCGTCGTCACGACCCTGGAGATCGCGCGCGCGGAGCGGCGTCGGCGGAGACGTCTTCGTGCCGTGGACCTCTCGTCCGAAGACTCGTTCCCGGCAAGTGACCCACCCTCGTGGACCGGCACCGTGGCCGGCTGAAGCATCCCTGACCCTTCAACCGTGCGGTAGCGCGCACAGTACCTGACCCCTCACCCGGAGGAGCCACCCGTGATCCACGAGACCTGGACTGAACTTCTCACGTTGCTCTCGCGCCTCGGGCTCGCCTTCGTGCTCGGGCTTCCGGTGGGGTGGGAGCGCGAGCGCCGCGCCCGCGGACCCGGCCTGCGCACCTTCCCGCTCGTCGGGCTGGGGGCCTGTGCCTACGTGCTGATTGGCGGGCGCGCGTTTGCGGACAGCGAGGACGCGCAGGCGCGCGTGCTCCAGGCGCTCCTGACTGGGGTGGGGTTCATTGCCGGTGGGGCCATCCTGAAGCGGCGCGCCGAGGTGCATGGGATTGCGACCGCGGTCGGTGTGTGGATCACCGCAGCCATCGGCGCAGCCGTTGCATACGGCTATCCCCTGCTTGCCGTGATGCTCTCCCTCATCACCCTGCTCACGCTCCACCTCCTCAAGGCTCCGCGCTCCGTCACCTCCGCTCGCCAAGGGAAGGGAAAGCCAGAAAGGGAGAGGGAGACCGCTGGCGCTGTTGAGGACGCATGACGCCACGCTTGGGGCATCAGCTGCGAGAGCAAGGTGTGGCAGGGGAGGAGCGGGTGGAGGAGCGCGGGTGGGCGTACCGGCGGAGGCAGCCGGAGGGGACGGTGCTGTACGAGGCGGTGAAGGACCACCTGGCCACGCTGCTGGCGGAGGCGAGCGAGGTGGGGCGCGGCCTGCCCCGGTACGTGGAGCGGGACGTAAGCCCGGTACCTGGAGTGCGGAGTGCTGGCGCACGGCTTTTGGCGGGTGCGCTGCGAGAGTTGCAAGGACGAGTTTCTCGTCGCCTTCTGGTGCAAGGGACGAGGGGTGTGTCCCTCCTGCAACGCGAAGCGAGCGCATGTGACGGCAGTGCACCGGGTGGAGCAGGTGCTGCCGCCTGTGCGTGCGCCGTGAAGGTGCACTTGACCAGCGGGTGGA
>NZ_DASPHO010000117.1:0-4792 GCF_035629615.1 Hyalangium sp.
GAGGGTCGCTCCAATCCTTGATCGTGCCGGATGAGGAGGACTGAAATGCCCTCCGAGAGAGCCGAAGCGGGCGTACTCGAAGTCCGGCTTGGCCAGGTCCATGTGGGGACCTTGACGCGCCTGGATGACGACTTCTCCGAGTTCGTCATCTCAGAAGAGTACCGGCAGCGGTACCCGAGACCCCTGCTGGGACAACTCTTCGAGGACGACCTGACCCGGCGGTACTCCAGCAGGATGCGCCTGCCGCCCTTCTTCTCCAACCTCCTGCCGGAAGGGCCGCTGCGCGAGCTCATTGCCGAGCGGGAGGGCATCCACAAGCAGCGAGAGTTCTTCCTCATCGCCCGGCTTGGAGAGGACCTTCCTGGCGCAGTTCTCATCACACCGGCCACAGCCCTGAACTGGGACACCACCGAGCCCGTCGAAGCGACCGCCAGCCAGGCCGAACCCACCGACTCCCTTCGATTCTCGCTCGCGGGTGTGCAGCTCAAATTCTCGATGCTGCGCAAGGACCGCGGCATGACGCTCCCCATGGGTGGGAAGGGTGGCGATTGGATCGTCAAGCTGCCCGACAACCGCTACGACCGCGTCCCCGAGAACGAGTTCTCGATGATGAGCTGGGCGCGGGCCGCCGGGATCCAAGTGCCCGAGTTCCGCTTGGAGCGTGTAGCGGATCTCGAAGGGCTCCCAGCGGGCATCGTCCTTCGTGAAGACCTCGCCTATGCCGTGCGGCGCTTTGACCGGCCCGAGCCCGGCCGCCGCATCCACATGGAGGACATGGCCCAGGTGCTGGGGTTGTACTCGGACGAGAAGTACAAGAAGTACAACTACGAGACCATCGCAAAGGTCCTCCTGAACGTTGCGGGTCACGACGCCCTCCAAGAGTTCCTGCGCCGGCTGGTCTTCATCGTCGCCATTGGCAACGGTGACGCCCACCACAAGAACTGGTCCTTGCTGTACCCGGACGGTGTCCGCGCCGTGCTCTCTCCCGCCTACGACTTCGTCTCCACCATCCAGTACATGCCGAATGACACGATTGCGCTGAACCTCGCGCGGTCGAAGCGGTTCGAGGATTTCAGCCTCGCGAGCTTCGAGCGGTTGGCGCGCAAGCTGGATCTCGGTAACGCGGACGTCCTTCCGACCGTCAAGACGGCCGCCGAGGCCACCCTCCAGTCGTGGAGCGAGCTTCGCGCTGAACTGCCCATCCCAGAAGAGTTCAAGCGCCGCATCGAGGAGCATTGGAAGAAGGTGCCGCTGCTCCGAGGCGCTTGAGCCTCGTCGTGAAGCTCAGCGCGGAGCGGCCTGCACCTGGATGTCCCGGCAGGCCTCGGTGGCCAGACGCACCTCTTCGGTGCTCGCACCGGGCAGCGTGGCACAGAGGAACAAGTCCTCTCCCACACGCCGAGCCCCCAGCAGCGCGGACCCATGGAGCCCCAGCCCTCCATCGGTCAGCTTGGGTGCCAGGGTGATGCGCACCAGCGCGACCTGCTCGTCGCCCTCCTCTTGATCCAGCGACACCTGGAACTCGGAGAACTGCTGGCGGATGGAGTCCGTGAGGTCCTCAATCGAGGGCATCTTCTCTCCCTCACCCCGGCGCACATCCACGCGGAGCACCTGACGGCCTGGAGGCCCGGCCTGAAAGCTCCCGTCCGGGGCGACGAGCGCCGTCCACCCCGGCGGCAGCGGGACCTTGACGCCTGCACGGAGGGGAGACGGGCGTTCAGTGGTTCCCCCAGAGGCCCCACCCCCTGTCGAGGGAGCGGGCGCTTCCTTCTTCTCCGGGCAGCCAGCGGCCAACATGGCGAGCGCCAGCATGGACGCCCGGAGTGCCCTGTGGGGGGAGCGCGGCACTACTTCTTTTCGGTGGCGACGCCGCCCGGCACTGGCGGCCGGCTCCCCTCCATCGTGCAGGTGCCGTCATAGGAGGCACCCCGCTCGATGGTGAGCGCAGGCGTGGTGAGATCACCCTTCACGCGGCCCGGCTGCTTGAGCTCGATGATCTGCAGGGCGGTGACATTGCCCACCACCGTCCCGTGGATGATGACCGTCCCAGCGCTGATCTTGGCCTCCACCCGAGCGCCGTCGCCGATGACGATGGTGTCCTTGGTGAAGATCTCCCCGTTGAACTTGCCGTCGATGCGCACCTGCCCTTCGAAGGTGAGCTTCCCGGTGAACTCGCTCCCCTTGCCGAGCAGCGTGTGAATGTCGCCTGGACGCGTCGACACGAAATCCTCCTCCCGCTTGAACAATGGCTTGCTGGTAGTGGTGCTGGGTGCTTCGTCTTTTTTCCCGCCAAGGAGCGCCACGCGCTACTCCTTCCTGAGAAGCTTCAACAACCGATCCAGGTCATCGTACGAGAAGAAGTCCACTTCCAAAGTTCCTTTTCCGGGGGATCGCTCGCTCAGACGTACTTTTGTCCCCAATCGACGCTGCAGCTCCTCGACCAGCGCCTTCGCCTGAGGGCTCTGCTTCGGTGGCCTTCCCCCCTCCTTCTTATGCGTGCGCCGCTGCTGCACCAGCTTCTCGGTGTCGCGCACAGACAGCTTCTTCTCGGCGACCTGGGCCGCCAGCGCCTGCAGCTCCGGCAGCCTCGGCACACCGAGCAGCGCGCGCGCGTGGCCCATGCTCAGCGTGCCGTCAGCCACCAGCTCCTTCACATCCTCTGGCAGCGCCAGCAGCCGCAGGGCGTTGGCCACCGTGGAGCGCTCCTTGCCCACGCGCTGGCTGATCTGCTCCTGCGTGAGCTTGAAGTCTTCCTGGAGCCGCTGGTAGCCCTCGGCCTCTTCAATGGGGTTGAGGTCCGCGCGCTGGAGGTTCTCCACCAGCGCCAGCTCGAAGGCCTGGGACTCCGTCACCTCGCGCACCAGGGCGGGCACCTCCTTCAGCCCCGCGGCCTGGGCCGCGCGCCAGCGACGCTCGCCGGCGATGAGCTTGTAGCCGGAGCCCTCCTTGCGCACGAGCACCGGCTGCAGCACGCCCTGGGCCTTGATGGACTCGGTGAGCTCGGCCAGCTTCGCCTCATCGAAGTGGCGGCGCGGCTGAGCGGTGTCCCGGCGGATGGACTCGATGGGCAGCTTGAGCACGCCGTTGCGCGGCGGCGGCTCGGCCACCACCGTGTTGGGCACGGCGGCCACGGGGGCCGCCTGGGGGATGAGGGCCGAGAGGCCTCGTCCCAGCGCACGCTTCTGTTTGTCGGCAGCAGTCTGCACGTCGTCTCTCCACGGTGGCGCCCGGGCGCCAGGCCCTCACGCACCGGGGGGAGCGTGGAAGGGGGAAGGTTGAGGGTCCTTGGGTTCGGCTTCGCGAATCAAGCGACCTTGCGAGCGGGCGGCTTCCTGCCCTCGCGGTTCATGATCTCGCGGCCGAGAGCCAGGTAGCTCTCGCAGCCCTTCGACTTGATGTCATAGAGGATGATGGGCTTGCCGAAGGAGGGGCACTCGGCGAGGCGCACGTTGCGCGGCACCACCACGCTGAACACCTGGTCCTTGAAGTAGCCGCGCACCTCCTCCACCACCTGGTTGGCGATGTTGGCGCGCCCGTCGAACATGGTGAGGAGGATGCCCTCCATCTTCAGCGCCTTGTTGAGCCCCTGGCGCACCAGGTCCACGGTGTGGGTGAGCTGGGACAGGCCCTCGAGCGCGTAGTACTCGCACTGCAGCGGGATGAGGACGGAGTCGGCGGCCACCAGCGAGTTGAGGGTGAGCAGGCCCAGCGACGGCGGGCAGTCGATGAGGATGTAGTCGTACTCCTTGGCCAGGGGGCGCAGCGCATCGCGGAGACGGAACTCGCGGCGCTCCAGGTTGACGAGCTCCACCTCGGCGCCGGTGAGGTCCGGCGTGGCGGGCACGACATGGAGGTAGCGCAGCTCGGTGGAGTGGATGAGCTCCTTCATGGGGCGGCCCCCGAGGAGCGCCTCATAGATGGTGCCCTGGAGCTGGTCGCGCTTGAGGCCCAGGCCACTGCCGGCATTGCCCTGAGGATCCATGTCCACCAGGAGCGTGCGGCGCTCGGCCGAGGCGAGGCTGGCGGCGAGATTGATGGCGGTGGTCGTCTTTCCGACGCCACCCTTCTGGTTGGAGATGCAGATGATTCGACCCACGTGCCCGTCCTCATTCCGTCCCCGGGGTGCGGGGAGTGCGGGCGGCATTGAGCCACCAAATGGTCATTCAATCTAGTGTCATTTTGGGCCTGCTCGGTTACCTCCTGAGGGGCTCGGAAGGAGGCTCCGCGCGGCACTTCCGAGGTCATTTCTGGCCCCCCTGAGAGCGGTCCGCGGAGGCACGTTCCACGTGGAACACAGCCCCGACGTTCCACGTGGAACACAGCGGCAGCGAGCCTTCACCAAGCCCCCTCCCGATTCCAGGCATCGACGTTCCACGTGGAACACGAACCCAGTCCCGGCCCGTCGCGAACCGCGCCGTCGCCCGCGACGTTCCACGTGGAACACGGACAGCCCATGCACTCCTCCACTGCCTGGCCCGCGCACGTTCCACGTGGAACAGGAGACATGGACAGCAACTGCCATATGCGTGCTGTCACTTCACTCCTCAGCCATGGGCGACAGCTCCCCATGCGCCTCACGGAATGCGCGCGGGCTGCAGCCTGGGGGCTCGTGGCCCACCGCGAGCCCGAGCCCGGAGACACCACCGCCGGAACCCATGCGCTGGATCCACCCGCGAGAGGTCATGACCGGCCACTGCGGCATCACGCTGCCCGCATCCTCCACACCGCTGATCGACACGCGTCGGCGAACGACGAACCGCTTCATGGAGGAACCTCGAGACAGGCGCCTCGG
>NZ_DASPHO010000118.1:0-21213 GCF_035629615.1 Hyalangium sp.
GGCCGGATCGTTGGCGAAGTAGACGTTCTGCCCGTTCTGCCGGCCGCGGCCCGTCACGGTGATCCAGTGGTCCGTGCCGTTGGCGCCGCCGTTGCTGCCGGCCTTGTAGTCCACGCCGATCACCACCGGGCGGCCCTTGTCGATCTGCTTGTTGATGTTGGTGGCGTTGAAGGCGACCTTGCTGGCGCCCAGGCCGCCCATCTGCGCCGCCTTGCCCCAGATCAGCCCGTTGCCCGAGTAGCCGCGGTTCTTGTCCAGCCACGCATCCATCTCACCGGGGTTGATGACCTTGCCGGTGATCTTGCTGACGGCCATCGCCGTCGCCGTCATGGCGCACCCGGCCGCGGCCAGGCTCGAGCTGGTGCCCAGGCGCCGGCTGCCCCACTGCGAGTCGCCCTGGCGGTACATCGGCGTGCCGTCGCGGGACGTCGGGAACTTCCGGCCGTCGTCATCGCGCACAGGCCCCTTGGCCGCTGCGGACGCCTGGGGCGCCGGAGCCGAGGCCCCCGGACGGGAAGGTGCCGGGCGCGAGGCCGGGCGAGAGTCGAACCCATCAGACTTCCCGGGGACATTCAGCCGCTGTCCCGAGAGGATCTTGTTGGGGTTGGAGATGTGGTTGGCCTTTGCCAGCGCCGAGACCGAGGTGTTGAACCGCGCCGCGATGGCGCTGAGGGTATCGCCCTTACGAACTGAGTATGTGGACACGAGAAATTCTCTCCGGTTGAGAGTGACTTGCCCTCGTTTTCGTCGGATTCGAGAATCGAGTTGCGCGATGCAGCAAAGATTTCCACGCAAATGTTCCGGGGTTCGCCCCTCGAAGGCCCTCTGCCAGGATCTCTCGGTGGTTGGTGCGCCTACATCTGTCCCATATGTAGGTAAATTAGATCAACATTCTGATCAATATGGTCTGGAATGACGGGAATTTCAGGGTTGATTAATCCGCCTCGAACTGGGCGGCGCCGTCGACGACGGTGCCCTGGATGACCTGGGGCAGGGTGTCCTCGAGCTGCTGTCCGTCCGAGGCCGTCACGCGGACGCGGACAGGGCCGGGGCCCATGCCCGAGGGCTCGACGAAGTAGTTGTAGTCCTGGCGCGGCACCTCGAGC
The DNA here is from genome assembly GCF_035629615.1 of Hyalangium sp. Taxonomy (GTDB): domain Bacteria; phylum Myxococcota; class Myxococcia; order Myxococcales; family Myxococcaceae; genus Hyalangium. The sequence goes on from NZ_DASPHO010000118.1 coordinate 1,107, forward strand.
CAGGCGCCGTCCTTCTGCCACTCGAGCTTCTGGATGGGCAGCCGGTGGTTGCGCACCTGGATGGCCACCCAGTACGGGTTGCTGTCCTCCTTGAAGCGGTAGCGCACGGGCCCTGTCACCGGGCAGGTGACGTACTGCCAGCGGACGGTCGCCTGGAGGTAGTCCGAGGCGCCCATGTTGGAGAAGGCCTCCTTGCTCAGGGCGAGCTGCTCCGCCGTGCACCCCGCGCAGCTGTCGACGATGCGCACCACGACCTTCTTGTCACCGGGGCCGCTGATCTCGGCGCAGGCCCCGCACAGGGCGGAGTTGCCGTAGTCGGTGACGCTCAGCGCGGCGACGTTCAGGTCCTCCGGGCTCGCGTCGAAGTTGCAGTTGCCCTTGCCGTCCGACTCGATACGGATGGCCACGCTCTCCTTCAGATCCGAGATCGGCTTGACGGGCTCCTCCGGCGTCGTGGAGGAGTCGGAGCACGCCGCGAGGCCCAGCACTGCGGCCGCGATGAATACGTGAGGGGAGAGGACGTTCTCGCATCGCATGGAGAAGCTCCTGGTGAGGGGGGTACGCGAGATCATACGCCTCCCCCCCAGGTCCATGCGCGAGGGGGACCTCGTGCAGCCTCCTCTCTCAGCAGACGAGCGGTGGCGCTTCTATTGCAGCGAGAACTGTTTGGCGCCGTTGAAGATCTGGTTGGCTTCGATCTGCGGCAGGGTGTCCTCGAGCTGCTGCCCGTCGGTGGCGGTGATGCGGATGCGCACCGAGCCCGAGCCCATGCCGGAGGCCTCGACGAAGTAGTTGTAGTTCTCGCGCTTCGCCTCGACCCAGGAGCCGTTCTTCTGCCACTCCAGCTTCTGGATGGGGAGCAGGTGGTTGCGCACCTGGATGGCCGCCCAGTGCGGGTTGCTGCCCTCCTTGATGCGATAGCGCACGGGCCCCTCCACCGCGCAGCTGACCATCCGCCAGCGCGTAGACACCCGGCCGGCCTCGACAGGGGAGATCTTCGCGAAGGCCTGTTTGCTCAGGTCCAAGTGTCCTGCAGCGCACTCTGGGCAGCTGTCGACGATGCGCACGCGCACGGTGCCCTGCGGGCCCTCCACCTCCGCGCATGAGCCGCACACCGCGCTGTTGTTGAACTCGGGCGCGTTCATCGCCGCCACGTCCATGTCGTTGGGGCTCTTGTCGTAGCCACAGTGCCCCGCGCCCGTGGCGTCGTACCAGGTGGCGATTCCATTCTTGAACTCGGTCAGCCCGCGGATCCCGTCGATCACCTCGCCCGAGGGAGCGGAGGAGGAGCACGCCGCCAGGCTCAGCATCCAGATCGCGGGGGTGAGGCTTCGAAGAGAGAAGAGGGGAGTGGCTCGCATGAACAGGCTCCTTCACCAGCCATTGCCCTGCTGGTGGGCGGCGATCGTAGCGGTATCAAAACAATGCGCCAATTCTAGAATTAACTGTTTTATTGGAAATCGAGGATAAAATCGGTAAGACGCGCGCCCCCCCCTTCAGAGAGGTCGCGATGAAGCTCCGAGTCTGCCTGCTGCTGCTGCCCGCCCTGTACGCCATGGGCTGTGGCCCTACCGAGAATGAGCCCGTGGTGGATGAGCTGACGGGCGAGGTGCTGCAGGAGGCCACCGTCAAGTACGACATGCACCGGCTGCTCGAGGACGCGGACATCACCGGCGGCGCGTGGATCACCGTGGCCCAGGTGCAGCAGTTCCTCCAGCAGAAGGGCAGCTACCTGGCCGGCTACACGGATCCGGCGTGGGGCAAGACGGCGGCGACGCTCATCGTCGAGCGCTCGAGGGCGTACAACATCAGCCCGCTCTACATGCTGGCGCGCATCCAGACGGAGTCGAGCCTGATCACCAGCGGCACCTCCTCCAACCTGGCGAAGGCCACCGGCTGTGGGTGCCCGGACAGCAGCGGGTGTGACGTGTCCTACGCGGGCTTCGGCAAGCAGGTGGAGTGCTCGGCGAAGAAGATTCGCGGCTACTTCATCGATCTGGATGCGGGCCGCCCGACTATCTCCGGGTGGAAGGTCGGGGTGACGAAGAGCTCGTCGGATCCGTGCTCGGTGAAGCCGGTCACCAAGGCCACCGCCGCGCTGTACACGTACACGCCGTGGGTGGGGGCATACGCCATCCAGTGCGGCAGGACGACGGTGGGCGGCTCGTCGCTGGTGGCCTCCGTCTTCAACCGCTTCAAGGGCGAGTACGCGTGGGGGAACGGGCGCTCGTGCTACTCGGGCACCGTGGACGCCACCGTGGCCGAGTTCACGTGCGTGCAGAGCTCCTCGGACGCGCTCTGGCGGCAGTGCCGGGCGGGCGTCTTCACCGACGGCACGACGACGCGGCCTACGGGCTGCACGACTTCATATCCGTACTGCTCCTCGGCGACGCTGGGCCGCTCCGTGCCCACGCGCACCTGCGTGCAGTCCGCCAGCAACTCGCAGTGGCAGCAGTGCGGCGTCGGGGGCGCGTGGCAGTCCGCCCCCAGCGCTCCCACCTCGGGCGCGGGCCCGGTGGGCTCCTGCTACGAGATCTACGCGCTCTGAGGCGCGCGGGGCTCAGTAGTCCTTGCTCCAGATGAGGTCCAGACCTCCGGAGCGCGCGTCGCCATAGTTGGCCTCCAGGCTCCACTGGGGGCTGAACTGGTACTCGAAGCGGACCGCGTTGGCATTCTCGCGGTCCTGCACCGTGGAGCCCGTGCTGCCGACGCGGCCGGTGTAGCCCACGTAGATCTTGTCCGTGAGGTACTTGCCCACCTCGAGCTGCGCGCCGGTCAGCCCTTCCTCGCCGGCCTCGATGGAGAGCACATCCAGCGGCAGCTCGGCCGCCAGCGCCTTCTGGGCCTGCGAGGCCACCAGCGAGCCCACCACCGAGGCGGCCTGCGAGCCCGTCATCGACGCGCCCGAGTTGCGCTCCAGCGTCCGGCGTCCCGTGGCCAGCAGCGTGTAGATCTCCGTCTCCGACATCGCCGGATCGCTGGTGGGCTCGATGGTGAACTCCTTGCCCTGGCCGCGGATGTGGACGAAGACGGTGACGTTCTCCCGCTCGTTGACGTGCTGGGCGGTGAGGTTGAGGTAGGGCGCCAGCGGCGGGCCGGTGAAGATGACGCGGCTGTTCTCCTCCACGTCGAAGCGGCGCCCCAGCGCGGACACCCGGCCCCGCTGAACGATGACCTCGCCGGAGAGGTAGAGCTCGTCCGTGTAGGAGATCTCGAAGCCCTTCGAGAGTCCCAGCTCGATGTTCACATCCGAGCCGCGGACCCAGAGGTTGCGCGGGGCGTTCACCAGCACCCGGTAGGTGCGCTGGACCTCCTCTTCCTCCTCGGTCTCAACCGAGTCCTCCGGGGGCGGCGGGTCTCCCGCGCCACCCGTCCCCGTGCTCCCTGGGCCCGCCGGCGGGGCCTTGGGAGCGAAGGCGGCATCGCCAGGAGCCACGGCTGCAGCGGCGCCATTGCCCGGGGCAGTGTTGGTGGCGGTGGTGGCGGGCGGTGCGCGCTTGCGGCGGCGCTTCTCCACCGGGACGCCGTCGCGCACCAGGACGATGTCAGGGGCCCGCTCGAGCGGCTGCAGATCCTTGCGCTGGACCTCGGGCAGCTCGATGTGGGCCTCGGGGATGGAGAGCTCGCGGATGTTGACGGTGTCCAGGCTCAAGCTCCCCTCCAGGGTGGCTCGCAGCGAGGCGACGGCCACGAGCTGATCCTCCGAGATGATGGGGAAGTCCTTGAGCTGGCCCTGGCCGGTGAGCTCGAAGGCCCCGCTCTTCGAGCGCACCGCTTCCGCCGTGAGGCGCAGCTCCCCGGAGCCGCCCCGCGCGAACAGCTCCTGGAGCTGGAGGCGCTCCTCCGTCACCTCGAGAGCGACCTGGATGTCCCGGTACTCGCCGAGGCCCATGAGCCCCAGCCGCCCGTTTTTCCAGCTCACGTTGCCCTTCAGGGTGGGGGCGCCCGCGGTGCCAGCAATGCTCGCGTCCGCCTCGAGCACGCCGCCCAGGCTGCGCACCATCTCGTGCGCGCCGGAGAGGAAGGCCATGTCGAAGCCTCGGGCCACCACCTTCACGTCCAGCGGTGCACTCTGGGGCTTCAGGCCCTGCTGCACGGCGGGCAGGGACAGCTCCAATGGAACCCCAGCCCGGAGCAGCAGGGTGCCTCCGGTGGGTGCGGTGACAGTCGCATTCAAGTCCGAGCGCGCGTCCGCATAGGTGTAGTGGAAGTGGGCCTGGCCCAGCGCGAGCTTCCCCACGCCGAGCTGCTGGGCCCCCACGTCGACGACGAGCTCGGGACTTGCGGGGGTGCCGCGCGCGGCCAGCTCCAGGCCGAGGATGCCCTGCAGCCCCTGCTCGCGCAGCGCGGGATCGGCCTGGGCCAGGCCCAGCAGCTCCTTGAGGTGCGTGGGGTGGAGGCGCGCCTTCAATTCGAAGGGCACCCAGCCGATGACGTCCGGATCCTGCATGGCCCCCAGCGGAGCCTCGAGCCGGGCGCTCAGCTCCGCCAGCGGCGCGGCCTTGTCGCCTTCATAGCGGAGCGCCGTCACCTCCGCGCGGATGTCGTCGCCTCCACCGGCCATCGACAGCTGGGCATCCAGCGGGGGCAGCTCGTTCATCGTGACGCGGCGGCCCTGCACCTCCAGCTTGCCCTCTGGGACGAGGACGGAGCCGGACAGGGCGAACTTCGCGGACACGGTGCCGCCCGCCTTCCGCAGGGGCCTTGCCACCGGGGCCGCCTTCACGGCCTCGGGGGACTGGCCCGCTGTGGCCGCCTTCGCGGGCTGGAGCTGATCCGCGTTGGCGATCAAGAAGAAGGGCAGCTCGGTCACGCCGCCCTCCACACTGATGGGCGCGCGCAGCACCTCGTCCGCCGTGGGCGGCTGGGTCATCACCCCGCCGAGCGTGAAGGGCGTCTGGAGCGCCACATAGGCCTCGCGGCCCAGGCCCGTCACGTCCAGGCGGGCGTCCAGCGTGCCATCCGTCGCGTCGGACGCGGCGCTCAGCGTGAAGCCGAGGGGAGCGTCCAGGACGCCCGCTGGCAGGCCCTCGTAGCTGAGCTTCTCGCCCCGCAGCGTGAAGGTGAAGCGTGGGTCTCGCGCGGGGCCGGTCACCTCCAGCACGCCCGTGATGTCCCCGCTCACGGGCTCGGGGCGCCCGAGCAGCTTCCGCACCTCCTCGATGCTGAGGCGCGAGAGGTTGACGCGGAGGCTCAGCTCCTCCTTGCGGCGCCGGAGGACGCCCTGCACCGGCACATCGAAGTCCGCGCTGACGGTGGCGGCGGGCACGCTGGCGGTGAGGGTGCCGGTGGCGCGGTCCTTCAGGTAGGTGCCCTTCAAGGAGGCGCCGATGTCCGTGTACTGCTGGAAGCGGCCGCCCTCGAGCGTGACGGAGAGCTCTGCATCCGGACGGGGCAGGCGCCCCCGCGCGCTCACCCGGGCGGAGACCGTGCCGCCCAGGCCGAGCGACTCGGGCACGAAGGCCCTGGGCAGCTTCGTCAGATCCAGGGCCTCTGCCTGTACGAGCCCGTCCACGCGCTCGCCCTCCTTCACCAGCGTGAGGGCCAGGCGCTGCGTGTCCGAGGTGAGGGTGAGGGCGGGCTTCACCTCCAGGCGGCCTCCGCCGAAGCCCACATGGCTGGAGCCCTGGAGCGTCCACATGGCCTCCGGCCAGGCCAGCGTCATCGCGCTCACGGCGAGGCCTTCCTGGTCCTCGTCCACCGTGCCGGCCAGCGAGAGGCTCATCACCACGTCGCCCGCGGTGCGCACGTTGGCCTCCAACGCGCGGTTCCGCGTGGTGATGGCGGCCGAGAGGCTCTGGAGAATGCGCCCGCTCGTGCGCAGCTCGTCCATCACCAGCGAGGCGTCCAGGGAGAGCGGCCTGGTGACGTCCGGCAGCGCGGCCTTCAGAGAGAGGCCCTTGATCTGGTTGTCCGCGTAGGCCAGGGAGGAGAAGGAGCCCGAGAGCTCCACGCCAGGTGTGCGCAGCGGCCCCTCCAGCTCGAAGTCCAGGGCGCCACTGCCGGACAGCGGCAGCGCCGGGCCCGGACCCAGTCTCCCCACCGTCTGCCCCAGCACCGCGAGATCCGACGCGCTCAGGCTGCCCTTCACCTGGATGCGATCCACCGTGCCCTGGCCGCGCGCGTCCAGCGAGGCGCCCGGCACCAGCACCAGCAGGCGCGAGAGCTGGTAGCGGCCGTCCTTCGCGCTGGCGCGCAGCTCCACGGGCCCGAGCGGCTGCCCCTTGAACTTCGAGGGGGAGACGGTGAGCTCCACCTCGCCGTCGAGCGTCTCCAGGCTCTTGCCGCCGCCGCGCGCGGTGAGGCTGGCGACGATGGCGGTGGTGGCCGCGTTCTCCATCAGCTCCGCGAGGTTGATGTCCCGGGCCTTCAGGGTGACCCCGTCGCTGCGCAGCGTGGCGAGGTTGAAGGAGCCATCCAGGTCCACGGTGGCGCTCCCGGCCTTCACGTCCAGGCCCACCCGAGCCACGTCCCCCTGCTTCTGGGCATTGCCCTCCACGCTGACGGGCACGAGCAGCGGCCAGGAGGGCACGACGGCGCGCGCGGTCGCGGGATCGATCGACAGCCGCTTCAGCTCCAGCCAGGCCTCGCTCAGCCCCCGCATGCCACCGCGGCCCTGCAGCTCGAGCCCGGCCACGGTGAGCTCCACGTCCGCGGAGAGGTTCTGCTCCTCCCCGCCGCTCCGCAGGGACAGCTTCACCGGACCGGTGAGGGGACGGGAGAGGCCGCCGGTGGCCTCCAGGTGCACGTTGAAGGTCTGCTTCGCCGCGCCGTAGCTGGCCCCGCCCGAGGCGTCGAAGTCCTCCAGGCGCACCTGCCGGGTGCCCTCCTCGGTGTCCCCCACGAAGTCGACGTACCCATCCTCCAACTGGAAGTCGTCCAGCGTGAGGCGGAGCGAGCCCGGGCCGGTGTCTGGCTCCTCGGGCTTGGGCTGCCGGGGCTCCAGTGCCCGGGACAGGTTGAGGCCGCGCTCGTCCTGCACGAGGTAGAGGCGCGGGCGCTCCAGCCGCGCGGAGGTGAGCACCACGTGCTGGGCCGCCAGGGGGGTGAGCGAGAGGCGCGCCTCCACCCGCGCCACCTCGGCCACCAGCTCCCCCTCGGGGGTGTAGAGCTTCACGTCCCGCAGGGTGAGCCCCGAGAGGCTCAGCTCGACCGAGCCTGCCTCCAGCTTCCCAGAGAGCTGCTCGTTGGCCACCGTCACGGCCTTGCCGAGCGTCCAGCGCTCACCCGCCGGCGAGGTGAGCCAGCCCACCGCCCCGGCCACCAGCAGCAGCACCAGCGCCACGAGGCCCACCACGCCCCAGACGATGCGCCGCACCCAGCGCCTCCAGGGCGCATGCCTCACGTCCTTCAAAACGCTTCTCCGATCGACAGGTGCAACGTGCAGAGCCCCTCAGGGGCTCCCGCGTACGAGCCCTCCTTGCTCCCCAGGCCGAAGCACGTGCCAGCAGGGTAGGTGTACCCGCCCGTCTCCGGTAACTGGAACAAGGGGGAGCCGATATTCAGCCGCCGGGCAATGTCCACTCGAATGGGCCCCACGACGGTGAGGTACCTCAGGCCCAGCCCCAGCGCGTGGTAGGGCTGGTAGTGCAGGGGGTTGTAGCAGCGGGCCGTGGGATCATCGCAGCCGACGTTGCCGGTGTCCCAGAAGGTGGCAACCACCAGGCTCTCCGTCAACCGGTAGCGCACCTCGAGCGACGTCTCCAGGAGGCTGTTGCCGCCCACCGGGACGGTGATGAATTGGGGCGGGATGACGGGGTCCGCCGTCGGATCCCCCGCGCTCGTCACCACGGGGACCTGGGGCGACAGGCGCCGGCTGTTGAAGCCTCGCATGGAGTTGCCGCCACCCGAGAAGAAGCGGGTGACGACGGAGCTCTGCGCGCCCTTCTCATCCTCGTACTTGCTGCGGTAGGGCCGGAGCGTGCCCAGCCGCAGCTTCGCCGCCACCGTGAGCCGCTGCTCCAGCCCGAAGGTGCGGTAGTAGCGCAGGTCTGGCAGCAGCCGGATGTACGTGAAGTCGCCGAACAGCGGCCCACCGCCTCCTTGGATGGAGAGCGCGGCGTAGTAGCCGTTGCGCGGATCAATGGGGTTGTCCCGGCGGTCCCACTCGACGGTGGTCTCCAGGTAGCTGAGCGCGATGTTGCAGTTGACCGACGTGGGATCACACCCGAGCGTGATGGGGGGCACGTCCTGGTTCGCCGTCACCGTGCCCTGCAGCCGATAGACCTCCAGGTTGTAGGAGGGGAAGACGGACAGGTCCGGATGCGGCTGCCAGATGACGCCGCTGCGCAGGCGCCCGCCCAGGAAGGAGTACGCCTGCTCCAGGCCCTTCTCCCCCGAGAGCGAGGTCTGCAGGCGCAAGTCCCTGAACAGGAACCGCGGCTGCTCGAACTCGGTGGTGGCATCGAAGATGACGCCGCTCTTGACGTCGTCCTCGCCCCGGCTGGCGGCGTAGAACGAGGGCAGGTAGGCATAGCCGACCCGCCCCCTCACCGTGAGGCGGCGCAGCCCGCCGAAGATGTTCCGGTTCGTCCACTCGGCCAGCAGACGTCCCTCCTGGCGGGTGGCATCCACGCCCAAGCCACCGCCCAGGCGGACGGAGCGCAGCGGCGCCTCGCGCACGTCCACCACCACTGGCACGGTGGCGGCCTCCCGGTCCGGCGCGCCGCGGTTGACCTTCACCGCACCGAACACGCCCATGGCGAACACGCGCGCCTGGGCGTCCGCGAGCGCCGTCTCGCTGTACCACTCTCCCTTGCGCACGGCCCCCTGCGCCTGCTCGATGATGCGCCGGGGCGCCACCTGCGGGTTGCTGTCCGTGGCGACGAAGATGTTGCCGAACTTGTAGCGCGGGCCCGGCTTCACCTGCAGCTCCACCGCGGCCTCGAGCGTCCCCACATCGACCTGCGTCTCGCCGCCCACCTCGGCCTCCGCGTAGCCCAGCTCGCGCAGCCGCCCCTGGAGCAGCTCCTTCACGCCCTCCCAGTTCTCCTCCCGGAAGACCTCCCCCGGCTTCAGCGGCAGCTCCACCCGCACCCGCCGCTGGTGATCCTCGGGCAGCTGCTCCAGCCCGCGCAGCTCCACGGTGGAGATGCGCGTGGGCTCGCCCTCTCGCACCACGGCGATCAAGGACACCGCTTCCTTGCCCTCGGGCTTCACCGTGTCCGGGGCCGGGGAGATGACCTGGGCCTGGTAGTAGCCCTCGGCCTGGTAGAAGCGCTCGATGCGCCGCAGGTCCGCCTGCCACGCGTTGGGATCGAACCAGGCAGGGCCCTTGTCGAAGGGCCAGAGCGGCTCCCACCACGGCGTCTCCGTGGTGAGGATCTTCGCCTTGATGTCCCCCTCGTCCACCTGATCGGTGCCCTCGATCTTCAGGTCCTTCACCTCCAGCGCGTCGGGCCGCGGCTTGGCGGTGGCACAGGCGCTGGCGAGGGCCAGGAGCAGGAGGGGGGCGATGAGGCGGTGTCGGAGGAGAGCCACGTCCACGGGGACTGTTCATATCCATTCCCCTGCGGGTTGACCCGTCCGCCGTGCATCAAACTGGCTGACTCTGTCGCGTATCGAGACTCGGGGCCCGCTCGGAAGGGCAGATCCCTGACATTTGGAGCCGTCAGACGTGCAAGCAGGCCCGGCCTGGGCGAGAGTGCTACCCCATGATCTGGAAAATGAGGGGGCTGCTGGGTGTGGCCCTGGTGGCAGTGCTCTCCTGTGGGCCGGGCAAGGACGATGCCATGCGCCTCAAGGAGGGCGCCAACCTGGATGATGTCATCGAGTGCCCGGCGCTGATCTGCGCGGACCTGGAGCAGTTCTGCACGGAGCTGCTCTTCGACTACGGCCGCTCGCCGCCGCTGTGTGTGGACTCCAACATCTGCGAGCGGATGGATTGCCTGAAGGAGGGGCGCCGGTGCGTCCTCTTCGACGGCATCCCCATCCAGGCCCGCTGCATCGACGACTGACGCGACGGCTTGCGGCGCAGGGGCCTCAGCGGCGCGCGGAGGCGGTGAGCCACGCCAGCCGCTCGGCCGCGCCACGCGACTGCGGATCCTCGAGCAGCTGGTCCACGTCCTGGGTGATGCGGTAGGCCCAGTTGCTGTCGCTCATGGTGCCCGGCAGGTTGATGCGCTCGCGTGTGCCGAGGATGTCCTGCCAGGGCAGCACGCACAGGTTGCTGCTGGAGTTGAGCGCGGCGGCCAGCATGGCGCGGTGCACCTCGGGGGTGAACTCCTTCGTCACGGTGACACCCTGGAACTCTGGCCACGCGTGGGCCACGGCGGCGCGCTCGTCGTCCCGGGCTGTCTCCCACCAGTCGGCCATGGGCTCCGTGTCGTGGGTGCCCGTGGTGACCAGGGAGATGGCCGGGTACTGGTGCGGATGGCGATACACGTGCGCGTCCCGCTCCCACCGCATCACCCGGTACCCGGGCAGCCCCAGCTCCGCGAGGATCTTCCGCACGAAGGGAGGCACGACGCCCAGATCCTCGGCGATGATGCCCGCGTCCTGTGACAGCAGGCGGAAGTGCCGCTCGCCCAGCCGCTTGTGGCTCTCCTCGTCCGGGGGGATGAAGCGCCCGGTGGGCGTCTTCTCGTCGCGGATCCACTGGCGGAAGTAGCCCACCGCGTGGTCCACCCGGCGCAAGTCGTAGTAGCTGGCCGCCTTCACCGCGCGCGCCTTGAGCCAGCGGTAGTCTTCCTGCTCCATCGCCGCGAAGTCGAAGTAGGGCAGGCCCCAGTCCTGGCCCGTGGCGGAGAAGTCATCCGGCGGCACGCCCAGCCGCGCGTCCCGGCGGAGGATGGCCGGGTGCGCCCAGGTGTCCGCGCTGTCCTGGCCGATGATGAAGGGCTCGTCTCCGCACAGGAGGATGCCGCGCGCCTGGGCCTGCGCGCGCACCTGGTTCCACTGCTGCTCGGCCACCCACTGCAGCCACGCGTGGTAGCGCACGCGCTGCTCCAGGCGGGCCCCCTCGGTCTTGAGCGCCTCGGGCTGGCGCTCTCTCAGCGGCTGGGGCCACTCCCACCACGCCCGGCGCTGCTCGTGCTCGGAGATGGAGGTGAAGAGGGCGTAGCTCTCCAGCCACTCGCCCTGGGCCTCGCGCCACGCCTGGAAGTCCCGGGCCCGTGCCGTCTTCGCGGCCCACTCGTGCTGCTCGAAGTGCGCGAAGGCGCGGCCGAAGGCGGCGTCCTTGAGCGGGAACACCAGATCGTAGCGGATGCGGTGGGCCGCGCGCGCCTCGGCCAGCTGGCGCTTCTGCTCCTCGGAGAAGGCCGCCTCGCCGCCGGTGGCCTGGAACTCTGGCAGCTGGTGCACATCGATGAAGAGCGGGTTGAGGCCAAAGGCCGAGCGCGTGGCGTAGGGGCTCGAGTCCCCCGGCGCGGTGGGCAGCAAGGGCAGCACCATCAGCACCTTCTGGCGGGCCTCACTCATCCAGCGGAGGAGGCCTTCAATGGCGCCGAAGTTGCCGATGCCAAAGTCCGTGCGCGAGCGCAGGGAGAACACAGGAAGGAGGAGACCGGAGAGCCGGCCAGTAGGGAGCATAGGCGCGCAATCTGCCCCACCCACCGGCGGCTGTGAACTGTTTGCGCACCCGGCGGAGACATCCATCCGCTCGGATGCTCGCCCGGCGGCTGTTCAGCGGATGGCGTTTGAGGTGCCGGCTGTTGTACCGAGGTACAGTTCCCCGCCTGCGCAGGACTCACACCACAACGAATGTGGGTCCGGTGAGCCCTTCCACCTCGAGGGCTCGTTTGAGCTCCTCGCAGTCCCACCCCTACCGAGCGGCTGAGCGCCACCGGGGCTGAGCGCGCTGGCCTGGGCTCCATCCCGATGCCGCCTGGCTGCTCGCCCGGTGGAGCTTCATTGGGCGTCAACGCTCCGTTCTCCCCCGGTACCTCGATAAGGGTGCCGCCCGGCTCCGTAGTCCCGGGAGTCCTTGAAGCCGGCCTTCTGCGCCGGCTCTTCTTCCGGATTGCTACTCCACTTCGCCAAGCCTTCTTAGCTGCCCTTTGGCAATGCTCCGATAGTGCGGCACTACCTCTACGGCCAGTAGGTCACGCATCTGTTGCCGTGCCCCTTCAAGGTCCCGCGCGTCTCGAAGGCTATACATCCGATGAAGGGCACGTGAGAGGCGGTGCGAGCCGTCGCGAATTCGTCCCTGGATTTTCTGGAGCAGAGCAGTAGCGCTCTCCGCGCTCCCGAGGGCGGCATCTGCCTCGGCCGCGCTGATGGCCACTGTTGGCGCGGTACGCCTTAGAAGGGCGCGTACTTCGTCAGTGAGTACGAGGGCTCTACCCTGCTGGACCTGATTGTCCAGCACCCAGATCTCATTCCAATCCGCGTCTCCAGCGTCCATCGCCGTTACCTCTCCTACTCACCGGGCGGCGAGCGCATCTTGAACGGCCACTGCTGCTGCCCCTCGCAACGCCGGAGGCAAGCGTAGCAGGAGCCCCGCCAGTCCGGTTCGGTCTGGCAAGCCACGTAGGTTCGGATGCACTCCTGCTTCCACTCTGGCAAGTGGGCGTTGTTGGCGAAGTCGTCCTCCTTCGCAACGTCTCCTTCCGCTGCCTCCGCCTCGTGCTGTGTGGCCATGGTCGCGGTCTGCGCGTCCCCGCCGAGCTTCTCCAGGGCCGAGAGGATGCGCGCCGCTTCGAAGGGATCAGCGCCGCAGTTCTCGACGAAGGTGAGGGGATGGTTCTGGATACAGCAGCTCATCGAGTTCCAGCAGGCTCCAGCAGCCTGGGCCAAGTAGAGCTGATCGCTCGGGGCGGTCGGCCGGTTTGGGGCGGTTGAGTGGCTCGGCTCGGGGGCACGGCTCGCGGTGGAGTGTGCTCCCGACGAACAGCCCCCCATCAGCCCTGCGAGGATGACCGGCAACCCGAGCGCAAAGACACGTCTCGGTGAATTCATGTATTCCATTTCGAATTCCTAGCACGGACCGTTGGACCCGTTCGCTACTGCCAACCAGTTGGCACTGGACCTCTGCCCCGTTCGCTACTGCCAACCAGTTGGCACTGGACGCACGCACGCTTGGCACGCATCGGGAGAGGCTCACTGCTCGCGCACGGGGTGGGAGGTAGGCTGACGTTCCTTGAGGGGGCTGGGCACGTAGCACGTGCCCTGGAGCAAGGTGCCCTTGATCACCTCGCACTCCTCGCGCTGCAACTTTACCCAACACCCTCCATTGAGGGGGACCTGCCGCGGGTGAGGGCATCGCCCCTTCGCATCGGGCCGCGCCTGGTCCGGGAGAGGTTCAGGGAGTGTGTCCTGGCCCTGCACTCCTGGCAGGGAGGGAGTGGGGGAGGCCACCATGGCTGCGCTCGCCGCATCCTCTCCAAGCCCTGCCTCGCCACCGTCTTCCCGGTGGGCCTCGCGCGCCTCAGGCCTGAGGAGAGAGGCAAGCTCGGGGAACACCTTGGGAGTGAGCCACCCGAGCCAGGCGCCCAGGGCCAGGAGCGCTGCTGCCGTCGCGAGCTGAAGGCGCCAAGGCCGCTTGCGCTCGGGAGGGCTGACACGCTCAGCGGAACCTTTCGAGAGAGAGGACACCTCGGGAGCCTGAGAGTGCGCCGTGGCAACCTCCTGGGCCTGTGGGAGGGGAGGAGGCCTGGAAGTGGCAGCGGCCTGCGGGCCTGAGTCCGCCGAGGGAGGCGCCTTCTGGACGAAGAGCGAGCGGGTGCTCTCGGGGAGGGAGAGCTGCGCGGCCTGCTCCAGTGCCTCGGCCAGCTCTTGCGCGGTGCCACGCTGCTCGGGGCGCACCGAGAGCATGCGGAGGATCAGGGCATCGAGCCGCACGTCCACACGGGGGTTGAGAGAGAGCGGAGGGGGAGAGGCCAGGCCCTCCACGTGCCAGGTGCCAGCCTCATCCTGGGAAGGCTCCCCGAGCTCGGGGTACTGGCCGGTGACGAGGCGGTAGGCGGTGACGCCCAGCGAGTACAAGTCATCGGTGGGCTGAGCGGAGTAGCGGGCCTTGGGGTCTCGGAAGAACTGGAGCTCGAAGAGCCAGGCCTCCGGAGAGCGGTAGGCGGGGGTGCCCGGCGGCAGGATGTCGGGGGTGAGGGTGGTGGCATCCGGGAAGACGCCGGAGCCAAAGTCGATGAGCAGGGCGCGACTGTCGGAGCGGCGCACCAGGACATTGTCGCCTTTGAAGTCCCGGTGGAGACAGGCCTTGGCATGCACGGCCTGGAGGGCGCGAGCCAGCTGGGCCAGCAGCGCGAGCACCTGCTGGGAGGAGGGGAGGTGCAGGCGGGCCCAGTCATACAGGGGCGCTCCGTCCAGCCAGTCCATGACGAGGAACGGGTAGAGGGTGCCGCCCGGATGCTGCCAGTCCCCGGAGTCAAACAGGCGCGGGACGCTGGGGTGTCGCACGCGGGCGAGCACCTCCCACTCCCGCGCGAAGCGAGGATCTCTGGGCAGCAGTGCGAGCTTGAGAGCCTTGGGTCGTGCCTGGGGATTGTCCACGGGGACGACCTGGTAGACGGCGCCGTGGACGCCGCGGCCCGCCCCGGCCACCACGAGCCAGGAGCCCACCAGGGTGCCAGGGGGAAGGTGCGCTGGGTTGAGAGTGGGGGCTTGGGGTGTCTGCATGGGGCGCCTCAAGTAGGAGAGAGACACCATACCTCAAGGGTCGCGCTGCCTGAGCGTCCAGCCCCTCCCTCTGCTGCGGGCGCTGCCTGAGCCCGCGAACACTTACAGGCGCTCTTACCAACCCGTCGACAGTGGGAGCTGTCGAGCTGCCCACCGATTCTCTGCATCGTCTCCCCCGTTGTCGGCTCATTCAATTCGAGGGGACTGATCGGCCCCAGCAGACACCAGAGAGAAGCCGGTACGCGCCGCCCCCACATGTTCACACGGAGATTCATATGAAGCGTATCTGCACCGCCCTCGCAGTTCTCCTCCTGAGCTGCTTCACCTTCGCCGCCCACGCGTCGGGACTCACGATCACCTCCCCAACCCGCGGCGTCGCGGTCAGTACCTGCGACTACGACGCACAAGCCATCTGCTCCGTGACCTGGAACGGCAAGCAGTTCATCAACGACTACGACCACGGTCGCCAGCTCCAGTCCGCAGCCTCGTTCGACGGTCGGGGCGAGAACTACAACCCGACCGAAGCCGGTTCCTCGATCGTCCACGACGGCAAGAACCCCTCGCCGTCCAGCTCCATCGTGTACAACTACTCGACGCTGGCTTCGCCCCCGACCATCAAGTCGGTTATCAACATGGCGTATTGGAACCCGGTCAACGGCGTCAAGGTCTCGAACTGGGTGCACAGCAAGAACGTGGCCCTCTACGAAGGCATCTATGCCACGTACATGAAGTACGACGTCCAGATCGGCGCGTACAGCCAAGAACCCGCTCACTCGACCGGCACCTTCGAGTTCCTCACCGGCTATATGCCCACCGAGTTCTCGCGGTTCTATACGCTCGACGTCAAAGGCACCCAAGCACTCACCGCGATCTCCGAGTGCCCCAGCGGCACCGTCTGCTCGCCGGAACAGCCGCTCCCGCTGATCTTCGCAACCACGAATGGCAGCCACGCCATGGGCATCTACAACCGTGCGTCCCCGCAAGCCGACTTTCCCGTAGCGGGCTACGGCCGCTGGCGCTTCCCGGACACGGTCAAGTGGAACAACGTCTTCCGCTACTCGAACATCCAACCGCGCGTCACCTACTACTACACCTCCTACGTCGTGGTCGGCACCCTCACCACGGTTAAGCTGCAGATGCAACACCTCTACAACAGCGGGCTCTGACCCTTCATCCCACCGCAGTACCCCCGAAAACCCGCACCTCGTGCTCGCTGAGCAGGACATCAACTACCAGTTCTGGCATGAGGAGTTCCCGAGAGTCTTCGAGCGGCACAACATTGATGAGCATGCCGTACCCGCGGTGGGCGCTACCTGGGCCCGGTGCTGGTGCGCAACCTGGGCGGGCAGTGGATCCCGCGCCAGAAGCTCGAGGAGGCGCAGGTGCGCGTGGGCAACCGGGTGTGGCTGCCGTTCCTCCGGGCCCGGCGGTACATGCGCTCGTGCCAGTCGCTGCTGGACTTCTCGCTGACCCAGCTCTACCGCGAGGCCGAGCGCCACCGGGGCTGAGCGCGATGGCTGGGCTCCCTCCCGCTCCAGCCGCTTGGTTGCTCGATCGGTGGGGCTTCCGTGGATGGCGCTCGAGGTGCCGCCCGTTGTACCGGGTACACTTTCCCGCCCCACCGTGCGTCTGCCCGAGTCCTTCTACACGCGCCCCGCGCTCACCGTCGCCCGAGAGCTGCTCGGCGCCCACCTCGTCCTGGAGGAGGGGCGCCAGCGCCGCGTGGGCCGCATCGTCGAGACCGAGGCCTACATCGGCGAGCACGACCTGGCGTGTCATGCCGCCAAGGGGCTCACCCCGCGCACCGAGGTCATGTTCGGGCCGGCGGGGCGCGCCTACGTGTACCTCATCTACGGCATGCACCACTGCTTCAACATCGTCACCGAGGCACCAGGCATCGGCGCGGCCGTGCTGATCCGGGCCGTGGAGCCGGTGGAGGGGCTGCCCCCCCAGCTCCGCACGGATGGGCCCGGGCGCCTGTGCCGTGCCTTTGGCATCACCCTTGCGCATAACCGCTTGGATCTCCAAATATCCCCCCTGTACGTGGTGGAGGGCGAGGGGGTGCCGGAGGCGCGAGTGGCCCGGGGGCCGCGGGTGGGCGTGGAGTATGCGGGGGCCTGGGCGGCCGAGCCCTTCCGGCTGTGGGTGAAGGACAGTCGCCACGTGAGCAGGCGCCCGGCTCGGGGTGCCCGTCGTTCTTGACGTGGGCCGTCGTGGCTGGAAGGGTGCGTCCAGAAATGTCCGAACAGGTCGCCCCAGCTCCGGAAGACCGCCAGGAAGAGGACCGGCTGCTCCTGTCGCGTGCGCAGGCGGGGGACATGGCGGCCTTCGAGGCGCTGGTGGAGGCGCACCGGGACAAGGTGTTCGGCCTGGCGCTGCGGATGACGCGCTCGGAGGCGGACGCGGCGGAGATCGCCCAGGATTCCTTCCTGTCGGCGTACCAACACCTCAAGGATTTTCGCGGGGATGCGGCCTTTGGCTCGTGGGTACACCGCATTGCGGCAAACCACGCGCTGATGCGGCTGCGCCACCGCCGGGTGGTGCAGGCGGCGGAGAACGAGATCAAGGGGCCGGAGTTCACCGACTGGGGCTCGCTGACGGAGTACCCGGAGCGGGACTGGAGCCGGGACGCCGAGGAGAAGGCGCTGGACGCGGAGCTGGGGCAGGCCATCCAGCAGTCGGCGGATCGGCTGCCCGAGGGGTACCGGGAGGTCTTTCTCTTGAAAGACGTAGAGGGCCTCAGTTACGAACAGATCTCCGAGCTGACAGGGGACTCTGTGCCGGCCATCAAGAGCCGGCTGCATCGGGCGAGACTTGCCCTGAGGGAGGCCATCGACCAGTTCTACAACCAGGGCAACCCGCAGGAGTGAAACGCCCGGGCGCTCTGGGCATCTTCGGCAGTGGGGAAGTGATTCGAGGAAGGCTGCGGTCGAGGTTCGGATGTACACCTGCAAAGACTCCATCAACCTCCTGCTGGACTTCCTCGATGGCGAGCTGACGCCTGAGGACACGCAGCACCTGCGAGAGCACCTGCAGGGTTGTTCTCCCTGTGTAGACTTCCTGCGGACGTACCGGGCGACGCCGGGCCTGTGCAAGCGGGCGCTGGCGCACAAGATGCCGCAGGAGATGTCCACGAAGCTGACCGAGTTCCTCCGGTCGAAGATCAAGTCCGCATCGTGAACCTGAAACAACTGTCGCTCCCGGAGCTGGAGCAGGCGCTGGCCCCGTTGGCGCCCACCCCCACCGCGATTCGCAAGGTGTTCGCCGCCGTCTTTGCGCACGGGGCTGGCACGGTGGAGGACGTGTGCCGGGCCCCTCAGGTGCCCAAGAGGGTGGCCGAGCACCTGCGGGCCCACGCGGAGCTGCCGCGCCTAGAGGTGGTGGAGCGGCGCAAGGCGGAGGACGGCTTCGTGAAGTACCTCTTCGCCTCGCCTCTGGGGGGGCGGGTGGAGGCGGTGAGGATTCCGATCTTCGAGGAGAAGTACATCGTCTGCGTGTCGAGCCAGGTGGGGTGCGCGCTGGCGTGTGACTTCTGCATGACGGGGAAGCTGGGGTTCCAGCGCAACCTGAAGACGTGGGAGATCCTGGATCAGGTGCTGCAGGTGAGGGCGGAGGCGGACCGGCCGGTGCGCGGGGTGGTGTTCATGGGGATGGGGGAGCCGCTGCTCAACTACGCGGAGACGATCCGGGCGGCGCAGGTGCTCTCGAATCCGGCGGGCCTGGCCATCTCCGGCACGTCCATCACGTTCTCCACGGCGGGGATGGTGCCGCAGATCCGGCGGTACACGCGGGAGGGGCACCCGTACCGGCTGACCTTCTCGGTGACGAGCGCCATTCCGGAGAAGCGGCTGAAGGTGCTGCCCATCGAGAAGGCGCACCCGCTGCCGGAGCTGGTGGAGGCCATCCGCGAGTTCACGCAGGTGCGGCGCGAGCGGGCGATGATCGCCTACGTGGCCATCTCCGGGTTCAACCTGGGGCTGGAGGATGCGCTGGCGCTGAAGGAGACGTTCGAGGGGATCCCCATCAAGGTGGATCTGATCGACGTGACGGATCCGACGGGGAAGTACCAGCCGCCGACGGCGGAGGAGCTGAAGGCGTTCCGGGATCACCTGCAGGTGCTGAAGTCACCCATCGCCCGGCGGTACTCGGGGGGGAAGGACATTGGCGCGGCGTGCGGAACGCTGGAGGCGAGCCAGTACGGCGGCACCCTGCTGAGGCCCCCCGTCTCTGGCACGTAGCAGGGATGGGACTGGGAGCTGCGGGTTCGATTGCCGCCGCTTCCAATACCTCGAGGAGCTGGTCCCGGCGGGACCCGGAGGCGCTGTGGGTCGTGTGCGGCGACTTCAACGCGCAGCCTGGGGATCCGCTGGTCCGAGCGTTCGCAGCGGCCGGGCTGCTCGATGCCTACGAGGGGCGGCACCAGCCGACCTGCAACGCGAACGGCAGGGCCAAGGCGATCGACTTCCTCTTCCACTCGCGCGCGCTGCAGGCGCAGCCGGTCCGGCTTCCGGAACTGGACGACCGGACGCCGATGCCGTCGGAGACCGAGCCCTCCGATCACCTGCCGATCGCCGCTCGGCTGCTGCGCGCCTGATCGCTCGGACAGGCAGTGACTTGAGCAGCTATGCTGCTACGGAGCGCGTGGCGCGCTGGCGCTGGAGCGTTTGTCACGAGCTTCAGGACGGCCGCATCGCCTATCGGATGAAGCGCCCGCTGCCGGACGGCGCCACGCACCTCTTCTTCACCGAGCTGGAACTTTTACGGCGTGTGGCGCCGCGGGGTGTTGAGGCTCAAGCCGCCCAGCCAAGAGAGCCAAGCCCCTGCCGCGCACCTCATGGGAGCGCGCCGACATCCGTAACCGTATAGCCCGGATAGCTTCATCCACTTGTTAGGCAGCGCTTCGCGAGGGCATCGCGTCTCGTGGCGAGGCGGTGGAAGGCCTGGCCCGAGTTGCTCCATGATACGGCCGACTCGGGCTAACAAGCCCGATGGCTACCTTCTCGGCTCATACCGCATCGCCACCGCCCCCGAGCCGAACTCCAGCCGGCCCACGAGCTTCAAGTCGACACGCTTCGATAGCCCCGCGAACAAGGTCGGCCCATGGCCCACTATCCTGGGCTGCACCACGAACTCGTACTCATCGATCAATCCCAGCTCCGCCAACGCCAGCGGGAGCTTCACGCCTCCCACGAACAGTCCCTTACCAGACTCCCGCTTGAGCTGCTGAACGGCCTTGCCCAGATCCCCGCGCACGAGCTCCGCGTTCCAATCGACCCGCTCCAGGGTGCTCGACACGACGTACTTCTTTGCCGCGTCGATCGTCCGGGCGAAGGGTTCCATCCAATCAGGCCTCGCTCCCGTCCGCGCCGGCGGCCGAAACGCTGCCTCCATCATTTCGTAAGTCACCCGGCCAAAGAGGAGGGCATCGGCCTGGGCGAGGTTCTCGACCGCGTGACGATGCAAGTCTTTCAAGTCTTCGTCCGGGACTATTGCTCGATGATCGCAGCACCCGTCCAACGTGACGTTGATGGAA
>NZ_DASPHO010000119.1:0-14074 GCF_035629615.1 Hyalangium sp.
GTTGTCGCGGAAGACGCCGTGGGTGATGCGCGAGAGCACGGGCGCCATGTCGAACGAGAAGCGAGCTCGGACATCCTGCTGCCCCGCGGGGATGTGCAGGGATCCGCCCTGGGCCCAGGAAGGATCGGCCCAGGGCTGCAGGACGACCTTGGAGCCCGGCTCCACCTGAATGCCCGTGCCCTCGGGATAGTCCATCCCGCTGCTCCCGGGGACCCAGCTGCCGAGCCACGCCACCCTGTCGCCAGTCTGGCCAGGCCCACCGAAGCACTCGTACCCCGGGGCCGGATCGGCGTCGTCCAACGACTGGTAGAAGGCCACCTCACCCGGCTTTGCCAGGAACGCGATGACGTGGTGCACGATGGAGGGCCGTCCCGGGTTGCCCCGGAACCCGCTGACGTAGCGCACCGCCGTCTCCGGCCAGTCGAGCACGAAGCAGCGGTACTCGTCCGGCGACTTCGTCGGTGAGAATGCCTCGGGCAGCGCCAGCTCGACGTCGACGCGCGAGAGCCCACCCTGGCTCACTCCGGCGCCGCCTGGCGCGTCCGCCACGTCACCCTCCGCTCCGCCCTCGTCCACCCAGCGGGAGATCAGCTCGATCTGCTCGTCCGAGATCGATCGATCCTGGAGGTACTCCGTGCAGTCCTTGGCCGGCATCCACGGCGGCATGATGCGCGCCTTCACCGCCGCCTCGATGGCCCAGCGCATCTGGAAGACCTGCTCATTGCTCTCCAGCGGGAAGGGGGCGATTCCGCCCGCGGCGTGGCAGCTCCCACACGTCTCCTGCACCAGCGGCCTGATGTCCCGGTGGTAGGTAGGCGGGGCCGGAGGAGCGACAGGTGGAGGTGACTCCACGGGCTCCCCACAGGCGGTCAGCAGGACGGCGATCAGGATCGAGCTCGCTCCCAGCAAGCGGTGCATGGCGACTCCTCAGAGGTGAAATGGAGCGTGCCGACATCATCCGACACGTCCTTCATTTCCAGCACTGAGGTGGACGCACGCCCAAAAGGATGTGAAGCGGGCGCGGTCACTCGCGCAGAGCGCTCGAGCTCAGAACGTGTACTTCACACGAGGGAACAGCGCGAACGTGGGGATGTTCGGGCCGAAGACGTAGCGGGCCAGGAAGTCCGCTCCCACGGAGAAGTGGTCCATCATCGTCCCGTACTCGACGCCGATGCCCACCCCCGCGTTGAGCGCATGAATCGTCCGGTTGGGATCTCCGCCCATGTTCACCGGCGCCGGATCCAGCCGCGTGTAGCCAGCCGCCACCTTCGGCGTCAGGTAGAAGCGATCGGTCATCCGCACGTGGTACGCCGCCGTCACGTCCCCGAACGCCACCGTGAAGTTGTCCGACAGCGCGCAGATGTCCGACTCCGGCAGGTAGCCCGCGAAGCAGTTCGCCGCCGACGAGCCCAGCCCGAAGTGCACCCCGAGCGAGAGCGTCTCCGTCAGATCGTACCCCACCCCGAGCTGCAGGTATGACTGGGCGTTCGAGTACAGGTTCTCTCCGCCGAGCGTGAAGAACATCCCGATGTCCGTCTCGGTGAAGAAGCCGCGGCGAGGCTTGTACTCCACGCCCTCCGGGGGTGTGCCCGCCAGAGCAGGGGTGGACAGCACGAGCGCGGCGACCAGCAGGGACTTCCTCACAAAACCTCCCAACGCAGGCCCTCCAGGGACATCCGGAAGAGGCGCTGGACGTTAGTGACGCCCCCCATCCTGCGGCAACGGCCAGCGTGAAAAGTCTTCAGGGTGAACGTCGGCCACCCCACGACTCGGGCCTCGAGCGAGACGTCTTCCGCCAAGCAAGAACCCCCGGGCACCTGATGGCGCGCCGGGGGTTCCTACACTTCAGCTCCGTGCCGAGAGGCTCAGCCCTCACCCTCAGAGCCCGAGGGCGCGAAGATCCACGGGTAGGTGACTGCCACCACGCCACCGCCCTTGGGCTCGGGGAACTTCCAGCGGCGGATGCGCGACAGCATGCAGCCCTCCGCCGTGGAGTTGTTGAGCGTCGTCTCCGTCACCGCCGTCTCGGAGACCGCGCCCGTCGGGTCGATGGTGAAGGCCACCGCCACCTTGCCGGCCAGGCTCGGGTTCTTGTTCAGCTCGGTCTCGTAGCAGTATTTGATCTCGTTCTGGTGCTGCCGGATGATCTTGGCGATCACGTCCTTGTCCAGGCCGCCGATGACCGTCGTCTTGCCCGGGATGATCCGCGTGG
This sequence comes from Hyalangium sp., assembly GCF_035629615.1. Lineage (GTDB taxonomy): Bacteria > Myxococcota > Myxococcia > Myxococcales > Myxococcaceae > Hyalangium. The sequence continues at coordinate 2,213 of NZ_DASPHO010000119.1, forward strand.
TCGCCTTGCCCTTGCCGCCCAGGTCGATGCCGCCGTGGCCTCCCGCGCCGCGGCCGTTGCCCTTGGTGCCCAGGCCGCCAATGCCCAGCGCCGTGCCGCCACCGCCAGAGCCGCCACCGCGCGAGCCCAGCCCGCCCACGCCCTGCGCATCCCCCAGCCCCGCGCCCGACTTCAGGCCACCGAGCGAGTTGTTGATGCCCGTGCCCAGGCCGCCCGGGCCGAACACGTCCGCGGCGCCACCCTTGAGCCCCTTGAAGGCACCCAGCAGGCCCACGCTGCCTACCACCTGGCGATCCTTCTCGCGCTTGCTCCTGTCCACCACCGGAGTGCCCGGCTTCGAGGGATCCGCCTCGAGCTTCTTCGCTTCCTCCTTGCCGAACTTGCCCTCCTCGTCCTTCGCCTTGGCGCCCTCCTCCACCCCGGCCAGCTTCAGCTTCTTCACCTCGAGCTTCTTCTCGGGCTTCACCAGGAACTTCGCCATCCGCTGCTGGTCCTGGAGGATGTCGTCCGCGCTGGCCACCTGGGAGCGCGGCGTCAGCAGCATGGCCGCTACCACGGCCGCTGCCGCAATCAGCGTGATGCAGGTGATCTTGAAGTAGGTGAAGTCCGCCTCGTCCAGCGCGTGCACCTTGATGGCCGCAGTGGGCCGCACGTAGCGCACCACGAAGGAGATCGTCCCGAGCGCCACCTCGGCCCGATCGTGCAGGCCCAGCGTGAGGACCTGGCCCTTGTTGGCCACCGCCGGAGCCAGCTGCCCGGAGGCGCGCAGCGCATCCTTCGTCCGCACATCGCCCTGCGTGGTGACGATGACGCCAGCGCCCGCGGGGGCCCGCAGCTCCACCTTGTCCCCGCGGCTCACCGCCAGCACGTGCCGCGCACCCACCTCCGGCACGAAGACGTGGAAGAAGTTCTTCTTGCCCTCGCCCACGGTGACCGGCACTCCCTCCCGGAAGTGCTGCACCTCGAGGATCGAGTCGCCCCAGAGCATCTCCACCTGGAGCACCTTCGCCTCGGGCGTCGGCATCGCGCCCGGCGGCAGTGGCTCCTGCAGGTGCGCCGGCGCCTCGGGCTTCTTCGCCGCGACAGTGGCCGCCGCCTTCATCTTCAAGCCCGGAGGCGTCAGCGTCCGGCTCGACGGAGGCACCACCACCTCGGGCGCCGCGGACCGGGTGGACGCCACCGGCGCCCGCTGCGTCACCGAGCCCTGGAACCCCGTCCCGCTCACCTGCGCGCCTACCGGCACCTTGGGCGCTGGAGGTTCCGGCTCGGCGAACACCACCTCCACCCGCGTGGCGCCCACCGTGAGCACATCTCCAGGCTCGAGCACCTTGGGCACCATCAGCCGCTGGCCACCCACCTGGGTCCCGGACTCGCTGCCGAGATCAATCGCCGTCACCCCCCCTTCCTTGTCCACCTTCAACATCACGTGGAGGTTGGAGACGCTGGGATCCTGAATCTTCACTGCTGCCTGAGCGCCCGAGCCCACGATGACGCTCTCCGCGTCCGCAATGGTCTCTACCGTGGCCCCGTCCGGCCCCGTGATGCGCAGCCTCAATCCGTTGTTCTTTCCCGCCACCATGAGGATCGTCCCTTCCGCCCTTCCGCACCCAAGAAAACGAGCGCCCCTTTCAGGCGCTAGAGGTTGTCCACCGACTTCTGCAGCTCGGGGTTGAAGTTGTCTCGAACCTTGATGAGGCTCTGGAAGTCCGTCTGCTTCCGGTTCAGGACGTAGGAGCCTTCCGGCTTGGTGAGCTCACCCTCCACCGTGACATCCGTGAAGTCGATGACAGTCTTCTTCCGGTAGACCGTCTTGTCCTCCTCCTGGATGATCTTCACCTCGTCCTTCTCCTGGGCCACCGCCGGGCCCGCCCACACCGCCGCCGCCACCACCGCCGATGCCAGTCGCTTCATACGCAGCCTCCGTTCACCCATCGGTGAGACAGCGGGCCTCAGGAGAGGTTCCCACAGGTTCTTGCAGGAGTCGGTCCAAGCCCAATCCCTCGGATCGTAGGGAACTTGCCCGGTGCCTGCCACCTCGCCCGCCTGCAGAGTGGAAAAAAGTTCCCATGGCGCCCGGTAGTTTGTCCCGTCGTAGGCCTCTTCACGGCGAGGAAGAGGGAGCAGGCGAGCTGCCCGGCGCGGCCTCACTCGAAGGAGCAGGAGCCGGAGCCTCACCGGAGGGAGAAGGCTCGCTGGAGGCCGCGTCTCCCGCGGGGACTGTCTCCTCGGGCAGAGGGCCCTCCTGACGCGCCTCCTCCTCCGACACCTTGTCCAGCATGGAGCCATCGCCGCTGGGAGCCGGAGTGGCCTCCTTCTTGAGCTCGGCGCCGGGCTGCGGCTGGCCACTCTTCTTCATTGCCTCGATGCCCTGCATCTTGGCCGTGATCAGCTGCTGATCCTGCGGCTGGGTGGTCGCCAGCGACTTGCAGCGCTCGAGGAAGCCGAGCGCCTTGTCCCAGCCCGCCCGGTCCGCCGCATAGGCCCAGCCCGCGCCACAGACGGCATCCGGCTGCTCCGGGCGCAGGGTGAGTACCTTCTCGAAGGCCTCGCCCGCGACGAGCCCCTTCTTCGGATCGCGCCCCTTCTGTCCGTCGAGCGAGTACGCGTAATAGAGGTGGCCCTCGTAGGAGGTGGGATCGAGCTCCACCGCCTTGATGAAGGCGCGCTCGGCGCCCACGTAGTCCCGGTAGGCCAGCGCCATGGCGCCGATGTTCAGGTACCCCGGGGCGAACTTCTGATCGAGCGAGACGGCCTTCTGGAACTGGGCCAGCGCGCGGGGACGATCGTTCAGCTTGAGGTAGATCATCCCCAGGTTGTTGTAGACGCCCGGATCGTTCTCCGCGAGCTTGCGCGCGTTGGCGCTCACCACCTCGGCGAGCCGGTACTGTCCCTGGTCGTAGTAGATGAGCGCCAGGTTCTTGTAGGCCTCGGGGTTGTCCTTGCTGCGCGCGAGCACTCGCCGGGCGGTGGCCTCAGCGAGCTCGAACCTGCCCGCCAGCCGGTATCCCACGGTGAGGTTGTTGAGCAGCGCCACATCATGCTCGCGGCCGGGAGCCTTCAGCGCCTTCTCGTAGAGGCTGATCGCGTCCTCGAACCGGTCCTGCAGCCGGTACAGCCGGCCCAGGTTCAGCAGCGAGGGCTGGTGGTTCGGATCCACCGAGAGGACCTTCTCGTAGGAGGTCTCGGCATCGGCGAGCTTGCCCTGGCGCTCGGCGATGAGCCCCAGGTTGAACTGCGCGTTGAGGCTCTGCGGCGCCTTCGCCACCACCTCCTCGAAGCCCTTGCGCGCCGCCTCGTAGTCACCCGCGTCGAACGACGCGAGCGCCGAGACGAACACCTCATGCGGCCCGGCCTCCTTGGACGCGGGCGCCGAGGACGGCGTGCCGGCCTGAGCGGCGGCCTGAGAGGACGAAGCCTTGGGCGCCGTCTCGGTGAGGGGTGTGGGCTTGATCTGGGGAGCCGTGGCGCACGCGGTCGTGAAGGCGAGCGCGGCGGCGGCGAGCGTGCGGGCGATCGTCATGGTGTTCTTCCCTGGAGAGACCTTGGAGTGCGTGCTCATCACGGCTGGACCTCCCCCACCGTGCTTGGGGCAGCGGGCGTGGGCTCGGCCGTGGCGGCCGCCGACATGCCTGGATCCTTGGCCACGTCCGAGGTGGCGAAGAACTCGCTGCCGCGGAAGGGCACCTGGCGCACCTGCGCGTAGGCGCCCGGGCGGTAGCGGTTCACCTGCTCCTGCGCGGCGAGCGTCCACTCGTTGTAGATGGACAGCTCGTAGGCCTTGTCGAGCGCCTTCTCCAGCGCCTCGGTGGCCTTGTCCTCGAGCGGGAGGGACAGGTTCTCCAGCTCGCCGCGGTACATGGCGAGCTGGTCCTCATCCAGCCCCTTGGGGTTTGGCGAGTCGATGATGTTGCGCGCGAAGTCCGCGTACGCCAGGCCGAGCCGGGTGAGCGCCGCGATGCCCCACTCGCCCGAGCCGATGGCCAGCACCGCCGCGTACTCCTTCTCCACCTTCTGGATCTCGCGCTGCTTGGCTGCCAGATCGCGGCGGATGGTGGACACGCGCGAGAAGCGGATGTCCGTGTAGCGCTTCCACACCGGCTCCACCTCCAGGAAGCGCGCGTGGGCGTAGGCATCCAGCAGGCGCACGTCCTTCTTGTCCTCCTCCGAGAGCCGGGCCCAGCCACGCACGAGCTCGCCCTGCACACGCTCCAGGTCGCGCGTGCTCTTGGCTTGCCGGTGCGCCATCAGCTCCCGGTACTTCGCCAGGTAGACCTGGCCGGGGGAGGTGCGTGAGTCCCGCGTGTACGTCTCCGCGAACGAGGCGAAGGCCTTGGCCGCGTCCGCCCAGCGCCCGTCCTTCTCGTGGACGAGCCCGATGTTGAAGGCGATCTGCGGCACATCCTTGCGGTCCCGGAAGCGAGAGATATAGGCGTTGTAGGCGGCGATGGCCTTCGGCGACTCGCCCACGCCCTCCCACCAGAGGCCCGCGTTGAAGAGCGCGTCGGCCACCCAGGCCTCGGCCTCCTTGAGGATCTGCTCACGCTCGGCGGAGCGCTGCGCGGACTTCGAGTCCCCGCCCTTCCCGTCCGGCTTCTTCGCCGAAGCGTTGGCGATCTTCTTCGCGCCCTTGCCCTTCTTCCCGCCCAGGTTCGTCCCGGCGGCGGCGTCATAGGCATCGACGAAGGCCTGATACGCCTCAGCGGCCTTCTTGAACTCGGCCATCTTCTCGTAGAAGCCAGCCAGCGTGTAGCGGACCTTCAGGGCGAAGGGGCTGTCCGGATACTCCGCGAGGACGCGCTCGCCGGCCGCGACGCCGCGATCCAGCTCGGCCGCCTCCTGGAAGATGATCGTCGCGTAGGTGAGCGCCCGATCCGCGTTCTCCGACTTGGGGAACTCGGTGACGAACTCGAGGAACAGCTCGGCGGCCTTCTTCGGGTTCTTCTCCTGGCGGTAGACGACCTCATCCACCCACTTGTACTGGCTGCCCTCCACCACCTTGCCCACGCGCGAGGCGAAGTCCGTGCCCGGCTTCGTCAGCTTCTTGTTGGCCATGAACTGGCGCGACAGCTTGTTCAGCTCGAGCCACTCCTCGCGGCTCTCCAGCACGAACATCGTCAGGTCCGCCGCGTCCCGCGAGCGCCGCTCCTCCGGGAACTTGACGATGATCTCGCCGAAGCGCCGCGCCGCGTCCACGAAGTGGTTCCGGTCATAGAGGATGACGGCGGCCTGGTAGCGCAGGTCCACCTCGTCCGGGTTGTCCGGGTAGAGCGTGTTGTATGTGTCACAGGCGGCGACGAGGCGCTCCTCGAAGCGCGTGAGCGGCAGCGCCTGCTGCTCCTTCGCGTCCTTCTTCACGATGCGCTTCTTCTCGACGTCGCCCTTGTACTTGTTCTCGTTGACCTTCTGGCCCGCCTTGAGCTCACTCTTGGCGAGCTGGCCGCGCTCGATCTTCACCAGCTTGTCGTAGGCCAGCACCGAGGCGAACGAGGCGCTCTTGCGATAGGACTCGTTGGAGACCTCGCGCGCCGACTCTCGCTCCGGGATCTTGAACGCCACCACGGCGTCATACTGGATGGCGGCGGCCTCCCACTGCTCGAGCGTCCAGAGAATCTCCGCGTAGAAGAAGCGCAGGTTGAAGGCCGAGTCCGAGACGAAGTCCGGATCCTCGCTGGAGGCGAAGGCGTCCACGTACTCCTTGTAGATGTCGCGAGCGAGCTGGTACGTGGCCACCTCGCGCGTCTTCTGCGCCTCCTGGTGGTACTCCGTCACCATCACGCGCATGGCCTCCTCGGTGACGTTGAAGGCGTTGCGCAGCACCGACTTGCTGCCTGTGTTGGCCTGCCACCACGTGCCACCTGGCCGGTACAGGTCCACCATCTTCTTCATCTCGGTGCGGACCTGCGTGCGCTGACGCAGCCCCTCGAAGGAGCGGACAATGGCCTGCTGATACTCGGGCGCGCTGGGGCCCATGGGCTTGTCCTCGATGAGCCAGCGGAACATGAGGATCCCGCTGTCGAAGTGGCCCGCGTCCGCCAGCCCCACCGCCGTCTTCGCGATGAGCCGCGCCTGCCGCTTCTCCGGCGCCTTCTGCTTGAAGTAGGCGATGGCCTCCTTCGGCTGATCGAGCTGCACGTAGAAGACCGTCAGATCGTTGAGCGCCTCCGTCTTGAGATCGCCAAGCTCCTCGCCGCGCGTCTCCGCGAACTCCACCGCCTCCTGCAGCTTCTTGAGGCCGGCCTCGTAGTCCCCGCCGTTGTAGTCACACCAGGCCAGCTTGTAGATGGCGTAGGCGTAGATCTTCGGCACGCCCGTGTCGCGCGCCTTCTCGTAGTTCTGCTTCGCCGGGAAGAGCTTGTTGTTGTCGAAGTAGTGGTTGCCGAGCTGGATGTACGCGTCCGGCACGAACTGCGACTTCGGGAAGTCGCGGATCAGCTCCTCGTAGCGCTTCACCGCGTCGGCCTGGCGGCCCAGCTCGTAGAGGTTGTAGGCCTGGGAGAAGAGGACCTCGTCCCGGACCTCGTACTGCGGATAGTCGCGCAGGATGTCCTCGTAGAGGCTCATGACCTCCGCGCGGTAGCGCTCGCTCTCGCGGTGCTCCTGCTTCGGAGGCTCCACCTTCTGGCCCCGCGCCACCGCGGCGTCGTACTTCTTCTCCGCTTCCAGGAAGCGGTCCATCTCCAGCCGATAGAGGTACTTGGACTTCTCCCAGTAGAGCTCCGACAGCCGGTACAGCAGATCCGCCTTGCGCGAGGTGCCGTCCTGAATCTTCGGGATCAGGCGCTTGAAGCCCTCGATGGCCTCGTCCCGCTTCTTGTCCGCCAGCGCGTCCTTCTTGCTGTCGGCGATGCGCGGCAGCTCGGCGAACTTCGAGCTGGCAGGAGTCACCCGCGCCGGGCCATTGCGCCGCTCCTTCTCCTCCGGAGCCCCCGGCACAGCCGACGGCGCCTTGGCCGTGGAGGCCTTGTCTGCCTTGGACTTCTTCCCGGCCACCGCCGCTGGAGGCTTCTTCCCCACCACCTTCCCGGGCGGTGCCGCCTCTCCCACCCCGCTCGCGGTGAGGGCCATGCCCACCGCCAGCGCACCGAAACGAAGGAACGCCCTCATGCGAACTCCTGCCATCGAAGGAACGACCGAAGGTAGACGCGCACTCCTGGAATGAGAAGTGCTGCAACCGTGCCAACGCGCTCGAATGCGCCCCAGAGGGCACTCACGGTTTCGAGGGCTGAACAGGAAGACGGGGCGGCCACGGCGCGCGGAACAACGCCCAGGCCCACCCCGTTACTCCGAACTGCCTCCGTCTCCGTCAGGCCTATTGCGCGCCGGCCTCGGTGCGCTCTTCGCCCGGCTTCGCCAGACAGCCGCGCTTGAGCGTGTACTGATAGTAGCCGATCTCGTCGATCCAGAACTCGCCCTGGAACTTCCAGTAGTTCCAGGCAGGCCCTGGCATGGCGGGCCGGTAGAGCGACTGCCGGGAGAGCACGGTCTTCTGATCCACGCCGGCCTGCAGCAGGTCCTTCTGATCGAGCGCTGTCTGGACGCGGATGATCTCCGCCTGATCCGAGAAGGTGCGCAGGTTGTCGGCCGCCTCGCGCAGCCGGCTCCGGGCCAGCGTGCCGCCTACCTGCAGCAGCGTGTTGCGCACATCCTCCAGCGAGGCCACCGTCTGTGTCGCCAGCGCGCTCCCCTTCCAGGCTCCCGAGCTGCTGATGACGCGCTTCTCCTCGTCCACGCTCGACAGCACCCGCATCACCTCGCGGATGCGCTCGTTGTTGCGGAGCCACAGGTACACCGGGCGCGGCAGCCGCCGGTTCTCCGCGGCGGACACCAGGTTGAAGGCGGGGATGAGCTCCATGTCCTCGCCGGCAAAGGGTTCGAGCTGCTTCGCCATGGGCCCGTACACCTCGTCATACGCGGCCAGCGTGGTCTTCACCTCGTCGAAGAGGCAGCTGTAGTAGTAGACGGTGGCCTTGAGGATCCAGGACTCGGGCTGGAAGGCCCCGGCGAACTGGGTCGCATGCAGCGCCTGGAGGCTGCCGAGCGCTCCGCCGAAGTCCTCGTTCTGGAAGCGGGCGAAGCCGTTCTCGAAGAGGCCCTGATCCCAGTAGCGCGAGTAGCGCGGCACGCGCTCGTAGGCCTCGCTCGCCTCCTTGTACTCTCCCCGCCCGTAGTGCAGACGCCCGAGCCCCAGCATTGCCAGCTCGCGAGTCTCCTTGAGCTCGAGCTGCCGCTCGCCCTTCTCGCCCTTCTGGCTCAACACCGTCTGGAAGGCCGTGAGTGCGGCCTTGTCCAGGGACTCGGCCTCGCCCGGACGGCCCGGGAAGCGCGGATCCACGAGCACGATGCCCAGCAGGTACTGGGCCTTGGCGTAGATGCGGCTCTCCGGCGGCACGGCGCCCAGCAGCGACCGGGCTTCCTCGAAGCGCCCGCGGCGGTGGCTGATGGTGCCCACCAGGTAGTTGATGCGCGCCAGCACCTCTCGAGGCAGCGTCACCCACTGATCCCGCACCTCGTCCGTGTAGGCCTGGTTGAGGAGGCTGGGGATCAGGTTCTGCTCGTCGAGCTGCTGCTGCATGTCCACGAGCCCCTCCACGGCCTTGAGGTACGAGGGGTGCTTCGGGCCCGCGTTGATGATGGCGGCGTAGGTGACGAAGGCGCTCACCGGGAGCCCCTTCTTCGCGAAGGTCTGCCCCAGGTAGTACTCGGCCTTGCCCTTCGTCTCCGGATCCGTGGCGCGCTCGGAGGTCTCGAAGAAGAGCGGTGCGGCGGTGTCGAGCTCGCCTGCGTTGAAGGCGGCGAGCGCGCGGTTGTACGTGGACACGTCCTGGGCGGACGCCACGAGCGGAGCCAGGGCGACAGCGAGGAGTGCGAGCAGTCGAGACATGGCAGGAGTTCCCATCAGAAGAGGATCGAGAAGCCGGCGTAGAAGCTCACGTTGTTGAGGACGTCCGAGGAGGGCTCGGCCACCAGGTCCCTCCCGAGGATGATGTCCTCGCGGTAGTTCTTCTTCGTGTCCGGGTCCACGCCGTCGAACTTCTGGAACTGGCAGCCGCCACTGAGCTGCAGGTTGGCGAACGGCTCGTTGCCGGCGCGTGCGGCCTCCAGCATCTCGAAGTCGGCCAGGTTGCAGCCATCCACGCGATCCACGCGCGCGGTGTAGACGAGATCTCTCACCTCGAGCCGCACCGCGTAGGAGTCGCCGAACTGGACGCGGAGTCCTCCGCCCACCGAGCCGACGAACCGGGTGCCGGTGTCTCCGAAGCGCGCGGGGACGGTGAACGTCTCGCCCTCGACCTGGTTGGCCACCTCCGGCCGGATCAGGTGCCGCGTGCCGCCGAAGCCCGCGCCCCCACTGAGGATCAGGCTGAACTGCGCCAGGTGGTCGTCGTAGAAGGCGAACTTGCCGTACAGCGGCGTCACCTCGACGCCGGCCTGCGCGCCCCACTTGAGCAGCAGGGAGGAGGCCGCCTGCGCCTGCTCGCGCACCTTGTCGATCAGCTCCAGGTTGAAGCGACTCTCGTTGGAGTGCCAGTTGTAGAGGCCAGACACCTGGAGCGCGAAGTTCTCCTGCAGGTGGTACGTGTAGTGGAGCGCGCTGCCCGCGTGGTTGGTGAACTTGCCATTCACCTGCATCGCCAGCGGGTAGAGCGCGAACTCATGCTTGCCGTCGTCCGCGAAGCGCTTCTTCTGGACGATGTGGACAGAGACGTTCGGGTTGTAGAGCGGCGCGCCGTGCACCAGCCGCTGCTGCTCGGGCGTCGTCGTGCGCAGCTCCGTGTCCACGTCCGCTACCGCCAGGGGCGCATCCGCGGCTGGCTGAGGTTCGGCGGGCGCTGCTGCCTCGGATGGAGGAGGAGGAGCTTCCTCGGACGCCGGAGTCTCGGAGACGGGCGCGTCCTCTTCCTGCGGGGCTCGCACACGCGGCGCAGCGGCGGGCGGCTCACCGGGCACGGCCGTTCCCAGCTCGTGCTGAGCCGGCTGGGGGCGGGCCACCGGTGACACCGGAGGCGGCACCTCGGGAGGAATGGACGTCTCAGCGCCCGGAGCGGGCACCGTGGGCCCGGACTGCGCGAGGGCTGGATCAGCTCCGGCGACGGTCGACAGCAGGACTGCGAAGGACAGGATCGTTCGCATGGGATCTAGAAGAGGAAGGTGTAGCCAATGTCGAACTGGACGAGGTGCGTGAGGCCCGGGCTGGGCGCGGGCGTGCCCGTGTCGCGGCCCGCCTCCCAGTCATCTCGGGACAGCGCCACCCGGAAGGCGTCGCGGAACACCCAGTCGCGCAGCTCGAACTTCACGCCGTGCCGCTCGAAGGCGAAGAACCGGAAGCCCACCGCCGCGCTCAGCACGGGGGCCACCCGCGACTCCTTCACCCAGAAGTTCTCGGTGGCGGTGGAGCGATCCAGCGGATCCGAGCGATCATCACAGACGCCCAGGCCTCGGTTCACCACGTTGGTGCACTGGATCAGCGACTGGCGTTGGAACGAGCCCACCCCGCCGCCTGCCCAGAGGTAGGCCTGGAAGTGGGTGGGGACCTCCGCCATGAGCGAGAGCTTCCCGTACACCGGCGCCCAGCGGAGGCCCACCACGCCGTGGAGGTTCATCCGCCACAGGTCCTCCAACTCGTCGGTGATCCTCTTGTCGTCGCGGTTGAGGAAGCTCTCGGAGATGGAGCGCGCCAGGCCGGTCTGCCGGCTGAAGGCGTAGCCTGCGCGCCCTTCCACCGCGAAGGTGTCGAAGAGGTTGTAGGCCACTCCCAGATTCAACGTGTAGTGGGCGGTGAGGTACGTGAGCATGGAGACGCCCACGCTGGGAGAGAGCTCGAGGTTGCCCGCGGGCTGGTAGAGCCGGTTGCGGACGACGACGCCCTCGAGGGTCTGCTCCTGCTGCCCAGCGGCGCTCAGGGCCGTCAGGGCCAGGATCATCGAAGCGAGCACGCGAAGTGAACGGACGGTCAGCATAGGGTTCTGGTGTGCGGCCCTTGGGGTATGCCGCGTTGGCGCTTCCAAGTGCACATGCGATGCCCAACGGGCAAGGTGCGCCGTACCCCGGACCGTGCACTTTTTTCACGGCCATCGCTACTACCGCATGGTGGCGGACGTTTCCGCGCTCGCCCGGCTCACGTCAGCGAGCTCCAGGCTGAAAAAACGGGTGCCCGGCTCCAAGAAACAGTAGTCCGAGGAAGTAAGCATGGAGAGTACACCTGAGCTGATAAAGTACTCCTATTGATACGTAGAGGAAGCCGACGTACATCAGCTGGCAACAAGGAAATCGACGAAATGCCCAAGCAGCTCTTCCTGACCTACGCGTGGGTGGACAACGCGGACGGCGACTTCGACTTCGTTGTCCAGCAACTCGAGCAAGCAGGCGTTGGCGTAGTGTACGACCGGGTCGCCCTCACCCCAGGCAAGCGCTTGTGGGAGCAGATCGGCGAGCAGATCACCAAGGGTTCAATTGACGGCTGGGCGTTCCTTGTCACACCTAACAGTTTGAAAAGTAAAGCTTGCCTTGAGGAGTACTTCCTCGCCCTTGGAAGAGCGTTGGATGCCCGCGGGGAAGAGTTCCCGCTCCTAGCTCTCGTTCATGGTGCTGCGTTCAAGGACCTTCCACCGAGCCTCAGGATCAGGCTCGGGGCTTCAGTGGCGGATCCTGCATGGATTGAGAAGGTGATCGCCGCGCTTGAGAACCGCGCACCTCGTGACCCTACTCGGGACCTCGCTCCTTACTCACTACGCTGGCATGCCAGTAGTGGGGGGAATACAGCATACCTTGAGGTCCGGCCACGATTGGGGCCGGTTGCCTCGTGGCGAGTGGGCGTCCCGATCACGTTTCGAGAGTCTATCGCCGGGTTCATGGAAGGAGCGG
>NZ_DASPHO010000120.1:0-17091 GCF_035629615.1 Hyalangium sp.
GGGAGCGCCTCCTGGTCGTCGGCGACTTCAACACCGCGCACCAGGAGATCGATCTGGCCCGGCCCAAGGACAACCGCGAGACGAGCGGCTTCCGCCCCGAGGAGCGCGAGGAGTTCGATCGGTGGATCCGCGCTGGCTGGGTGGACACGTTCCGGCACTTTCACAAGGGCGGCGGGCACTACTCCTGGTGGACGCAGCGGGTAGACGCCCGGGCGCGCAACATCGGCTGGAGGCTGGACTACGTGCTGGCTTCGCACGGGGCCATGCCCTTCGTGAAGCGCGCGGCCCTCCACCCCGAGGTGCTCGGCTCGGACCATTGTCCGGTGAGCGTGGATCTGGATCCGAAGATCCGGTAACTGCTCCCCCCTCATGAATGCTCTGCTCTCGATCTGGACGTGGTTGGAGATTGCCCTGATGTCGCTGGTGGGCTTCTGCGTCCAGCTCGTGCTCGCGGTGCTCACCTGGCCCTTCGATCGCCGCAGGGTCATTACCGGGCGGTGCTTCCGGCTGGTCGCCGTGGTGTCCTCGAAGCTCACCCCCTACTGGCGCTTTGGGGTGCATGGCCCGGTGCCGGAGCGCATGGCCCCGCGCACCGTGGTGGTGAGCAACCACGAGTCCAACGCGGACCCCTTCCTCATCTCCTTCCTGCCCTGGGAGATGAAGTGGCTGGGCAAGGCCAGCCTCTTCAAGATCCCCGTGGTCGGCTGGAGCATGTGGCTGGCCGGGGACATCCCCGTGACGCGCGGAGACCAGGACTCCGCCAAGGACGCCATGGCGCGGTGCGTCAGGTGGCTGGAGAAGGGCATGCCGGTGATGATCTTCCCGGAGGGCACCCGCTCGAAGACGGAGGAGCTGTTGCCCTTCAAGGACGGGGCGTTCCGGCTGGCCATTGAGACAGGGGCGGATGTGCTACCGCTGGCCGTGAGCGGGACGCGGCGGGCGCTGCCCAAGCATTCCTGGCGGTTTGCCACCGCCAAGGGCCTGGTGACGGTGGGGACGCCCATCTCCACCCAGGGCATGACGCTGGCGGACGTGGAGCGGCTCAAGGCCCTGGCCCGGGAGCAGATCCTCGCCCTCCGGGCCTCCCTGCTCCCCCTGACGAACGCCGGACCGGGTGCAGAAGAGGGGGCCCGCGCCGCCTGATCCCAAAAATCGGAGGGGGGGAGGAAACTTTTTTTCGCCCAACCCGAAAAACAAGATGGCGCACCAGATCGACCAAAGGGTTCTATGACTGTCAACGTCCGCTCCCATTCCGAGCACTCGAGGGCTTCAGCCACGGCCCTGCGGCCCGAGGCGGCCTCCAAGGGTTGGCAGCCCGTCCCACATATCAACCAGGTCCACCCCCGAGGGGCTGACCAGAACTATGTGAACGGTGCCTACAACTGTGCACCGACGGTGGTCGCGATGCTGGCGCGCGGTCATGGGGCCCATAGCGATCTCACGGACGCCCAGCTCATCTCGCAGCTCGGACAGGACATCGTCACCCGCGAGGGAACGGATGCGCAGGGCGTGACGCAAATGCTGGAGCGCGCCGGCGTGCCCCTGGCCGGCGACGCTCTGGCCGCCAACTACAGCGAAGCGGACCTGAAGCAGCACCTGAACCAGGGCCACATGCTCATCGCCCAGGTTCGCACGACGGACCGCAGCGCGCGTGGCCAGGACAGTGCGCACTATGTCCTCATCCAGGGGATGACGCCGAGGGGCAACTACATCGTCTCGGATCCCCTGTCCAACAGGACCTATGTAGCCTCTCCGAAGCAGCTCAAGGAGGCTGTCCTCAAGGCCCCACCCGATGGGGGAATGCTGATCCCCGTCGCCAGCCCGGCGGAGGCCAAGGCGCTCGCCGCGGCCACGGCTCCGGCCGCCCCCACGGTGGACAAGGGACTCGCGGCGCCCCGAACGGTCGCCGCCAACCCTGCGGCCAAGAGCCCCACGCTGACAGAGATGCCTGCGGTCGGCTCCGCGGCCCGGAGGGCCACGCTGACGGAGATGCCGGCGGTCGGCTCCACGGGGGCCCGGAGGGCTACGCTGACGGAGATGCCGGCGATCGGTCCGGCGGTGGCCCGGAAGCCGACCCAGCCCGAGGTCCCGGTCGACACGTTTGGGGCTGTCCGGAGGCCTTCTCTGACGGAGATGCCGGCGGTGGGCCCTGTGGCGCCCCGGAAGCCCACCCCGCCTGAGCTGGCGGTCGACGCCTTTGGGCCAACCCGGAAGCCCTCGCTGACGGAGATGCCGATGGTGGGCCCCGTGGCGCCTCGGAAGGCCACGCTGACGGAGATGCCGGCGATCAATCCGTCGGTGGCCCGGAGGGTGACCCAGCCTGAGCTGGCGGTTGACACCTTCGGACCCGTCCGGAGGCCCTCTCTGACGGAGGTTCCCATCACCGGGCCCGTTGCGCCCAAGCTGCCCGCGCTGGCGGAGAAGCCGATCGCCAGCCCTGAGCCGACCGTGGTGGCCCCGCCCCCCGCCGATGAGCCCAGCGAGGAGGCCTTCACAGCCCCAGAAGAGGCGCTCAAGGACGTCGATACCGAGTTCAAGGAGCCCACGCGCAGGACCCGGAACTCGCGCATGGAGCACAACGAGCGCCGCAACCATTACGACCTGGACGTCCGCTACGATCGCCCTGGCCATCAGGGTCCTCGATCCTCGGGGAAGAAGGACAACATCTCCCGGGAGGACCGAAACGAGAACGAGGTCGCCCGAGAGCTGCTGGCCCGCAAGGCCCGCGGGGACGAGAGCGTGTATGAGACCCTGGCACAGCTCGAGAACAGCACCTCTGCGAGAGACCGCCGCATCCTGGACATGGTCGAGCAGTCGGACAAGAAGGATCCAGGAACCGGCAAGAAGATGACCGGAGACGGCTTCTAGGAGCCTGGCACCCCCTCACGATTCACGAAGGCGCGATTTATGAGCATTCGCCGCACGACCACCACTGAGCTGCCGCGGATTCCCCCCCCCCCAGCCAAGAGCACCCCGGGCGGGTGGCAGCCCACCTCGCACATCAACCAGCTCCGTCCCAACGGGGCCGGGAAGGACTACGTCAACGGCGCCTTCAACTGCGGGCCGGCCGTCGTGGCCATGGTGGCGCGTGGGTGGGGGCGCATGGAGGGGCTCAACGACGCCCAGCTCATCCAGCAGCTCGGCAAGGGCATCGTCACCAAGGAGGGGGCCGACGCGGAGGGGCTGACGCGGATGCTCAAGCGCATCGACGTGCCCCCGGCCGGTGAGGCGCTCGGGGCTGACTACGATGACGCCGATCTGAACGAACACCTGAGCCAGGGCCACAAGGTCATCGCTCAGGTCCGTGCGTCCGATGCCCACGGGGTGGACGAGGACAATGCGCACTACGTCCTCATCGAGGGGAAGACGCGCGACGGCAACTACACCGTCTCGGATCCGCTCTCCAAGAAGCCCTATGTCGTCACCCCGGATCAGCTCCGCGACGCCGTTCTCAAGGCCCCGCCGGATGGGGGCATGCTGATCCCCATCTCCAGCCCGGCGGAGGGCAAGCGGCCCGCTCCTCCGGCTCCGGCTCCGGCCCCGGCGACCCGGTCGGCGGTTCCCAGGAACCCGGTGGACACCTTTGCGCCCCGAGCCCCCCAGGCCAAGGCTCCCAACCCGACCGCCTTCTCGGTGACGAAGGACGTGTTCGAGGGCGTCGACACCGAGTTCCGGCAGCCCGAGACCGAGGAGCGCAACGAGCTCATGGAGGAGAATGAGCAGCGCAACGACTTCGGCCTCGACATCCGCTACAGCAAGAAGGGGCAGCCCGAGGCACCCACGGGGCCCGTGACGGCCGACGATCAGGACGAGGACGAGTTCGCCTCGCAGCTCCGGCAGCGCAAGGCGGGCGGGGATCGCGACGCCTACCAGACGCTGGCCCAGCTCGAGAACAGCGGCTCCGACAAGGACCGCCGGGTGGTGGAGAAGGTCAAGCAGGCAGACAAGAAGGATCCAGGCATCGGCAAGAAGACGACGGGGAGTGCCTTCTAGGGCCTGCAGTCCTGCCCTAGGATGCGCGAGCCATGGAGGACTCCAAGACCGAGCCCCGCGTTCCACCGAAGAACGCCGACCCCGACCTGCCCACCCGCGAGGCCCGTGGGCATGCCTCCCGGTCCCGGCCTTCGCCTTCGCCGTCCATCGCGTCCCAGCCCTCGGATGCGGGCCCGGAGGAGGCCTACGAGCTGGAGCGGGGCACGAGCATCGAGCGCTACGTGCTGCTCAAGCCCCTGGGGCAGGGCGGCATGGGCGTGGTGTACTCGGCCTATGATCCGGACCTGGATCGCAAGGTAGCCCTCAAGCTGCTGCGTCCGGACAAGCAGACGCCGGATGGGAACAGCTCGCGCTCGTGGATGCTGCGGGAGGCGCAGGCCATGGCCCGCATCTCCCACCCCAACGTCATCTCCGTCTACGACGTGGGCACCTACGCCAACCAGGTCTTCGTGGCCATGGAGTTCATCCAGGGCCGCACCCTGAGCACGTGGATCCGCAAGGAGCAGCACACGCTTTCGGAGATCCTCCGCGTCTTCCTGGATGCGGGCCAGGGGCTGGTGGCGGCGCACAAGGCGGGGCTGGTGCACCGGGACTTCAAGCCCTCCAACGTGCTCGTGGGCGAGCACGGCCGCGTGTGCGTGCTGGACTTCGGCCTGGCGCGGCTCGCCCAGGTGGCGGGGGAGGAAGAGCAGGCCCTCAGCGGCGAGGACGAGGGGCTCGAGGAGCGGGGCGGCGAGCCGATCGCGCTGGCGCTGCCGGAGAGCAGCCTCATCATGGGCACGCCCCAGTACATGCCGCCGGAGCAGTACCTGGGCACGGAGGTGGACGGGCGCGCGGATCAGTTCGCCTTCTGCGCCTCACTGTACTGGGCCATCTTCCGCAAGCGCCCCTTCGAGCCCCGGCAGGTGGCTCGGACGGCGGCGCAGAGCTCGCGGGGGACTGCGGCCGGGACGGGGGAGAGCGTGCGCCGGCTGCCGCATACCACCGCCGCGCACGAGCCGCCCGCGGACGCCAACGTGCCGGCGTGGGTGCGCCGCTCGGTGATGCGCGGGCTGTCGCTGAACCCGGAGGATCGCTTCCCCTCCATGGAGGCGCTGCTCGAGGCGCTCTCGCAGCAACAGCGCCGGGGGCAGCGGCGCGGAGCGATCGCGGTGGGAGGGGCGCTGGCGCTGGCCGCGGCGGGCGTGGGCCTGCACGTCTATCAGCAGAGCCAGGTGTGCGCGGGAGCGGAGACGCTCGTGGCCTCCGCGTGGGGACCGGCGTCGCACTCGAAGCTGCAGGCGGCCTTCAGCGCCACCGGCACGCCCTTCGCGGCGGAGGCGGCCCAGAAGGTGACGCGTCTCCTGGACGGGTACGCGAGCGCGTGGACGGGCATGCACACCGAGGCGTGTGAGGCCACCCGCGTGCGGGGAGAGCAGACGGAGGAGCTGCTCTCCATGCGGATGGTGTGTCTGGATCGCCGCCGCAAGGATCTCGGGGCGCTGGCGAGCCTGCTCACCGAGGCGGACGGCAAGGTGGTGGAGAAGGCGGTGGATGCGGCCTCGGCCCTGCCTTCGCTGCAGCCCTGCCAGGACATTGCCTCGCTGGCCGAGCAACCCCCGCTGCCGGCGGATCCAGCCCTGCGGGCCACCATCGAGCAGCTCGGCGGGCGGATGGCCGAGGTGAAGGCGCTCCATGATGCGGGCCGCTACAAGGCCGGCGTGGAGCTGGCCCGGAAGCTCGAGCCCGAGGTGGTCGCCTCCACGTACCTCCCGCTCCAGGCCGAGCTGCGCTACCACCTGGGCTGGTTGCTGCTGCAGAGCGGAGAGGTGGAGGAGGGCATCCTGCAGCTGGAGCAGGCCTTCGACGCCGCCGAGTCGAGCCGCTCTGATCGGATCCGGCTGGAGGCGCTCACCAAGCTCATCTTCGGGTTTGCCAGCAACGGCTTCCCGAAGGAGGCGGAGCGCTGGGGCAAGGTCGGCCTGGCGATCCTGAAGCGCATGGGCGGAGAGCCACCGCTGGCGCTCGATCTGATGGGGAACCTGGGGTACGTGGCGCTGCAGCGGGGCCGCTACCAGGAGTCCTGGGACTACTTCGAGAGGGCCCGGGCGCTGGTGGAGTCCACCCTGGGGCCGGAGGATCCGAAGCGTGCAAAGGTGAGCCACGGCTTGGGGCTGGTGGCGCTGCGCATGGCGGACTACCCGCGCTCCATCAAGCTGTTCACCGAGTCGCTCCAGCAGACGGAGGCCTCCAAGGGCCAGCAGCACCCCGAGGTGGCCACCCGCCACACCATGCTGGCCTCGGCGTACCGCGAGAGCGGCGATCTGGAGAAGGCGCTGGCGCACGTGAAGCAGGCGCTCGAGGTGCGCCGGGCGACGCAGGGGCCCGAGCATCCGGCCGTGGCCGACACGCTGGACGAGCTGGGAATGAGCCTCATCGCGCTCAAGCGGCATGACGAGGCCGTGAAGACGTTCACCGAGGCCCTGGAGATCAAGCGCAAGGTGCTGGGCGAGGAGCACTCGGATCTGACGTACTCCTACGACGGGATCGGCCAGGCGCTGCTGGCCGCGGGGAAGGCCCAGGAGGCCCTCGCGCCGCTGCGCAAGGCGCTGGCCTACGAGGATGCCGAGCCGGAGGGGCTGGCGCAGACGGAGTTCGCCCTGGCCAAGGCCCTGTGGGACGTGGGCCAGGCGCCGGAGCAGGCGCGCGCGGAGGCCCGGAAGGCGCGCGAGCGGTACGTGAAGCTGGAGAAGCCCGAGGAGGTGGCTGAGATCACCACCTGGCTCAGCTCGCACGAAGAGGCGCCGAAGCCGCCGCCGGCCTCGAAGCCGCGTCCTCTCAAGCGAAGGCCGCGGTGAGCATGCTCAGCCCTGGCGGGGACGCGGGGTGGTGCTGTTCCTGATCTCGTGAAGCCGCCGAGAGGAGTTCTTCTCCGGGCGCATCACGCCGCAGTCCGTTATATGAAGCCGGCGTGGCTGAGAAGCTCGTTTTCGATCATACGGTAGAGAGTCTGCTTCTGACGTTGAAGCGACCGATCCCGCACGCCCAGGTCGCCGCGCTGGATGCGCTGGGCATCGACCTGAGCAAGCCGCTGCTTCCGGCCTACCCGGTGGACATCTACTCCGCGCTGATCGGCTTCATTGCACACCAGCACTGGCCGGACCTGCCTCCGGCCGAGGCGGACTTCGAGGTGGGGCGCGCCTTCATCAGCGCCTACTCCACGCAGACGATGATGGGGCGGGCCCTCAAGGGAGTGACGCGGGTCATCGGCCCGCACCGGACCGTCGAGCGCATGAGCCGCAGCTTCCGCACCGCCAACAACTTCACCGAGACGCGGCTGAAACGGCTTGGGCCCACGCACTATGAGCTGTGGTTCAACTTCACCACCCGCCCGGGCTACTTCCGGGGGATGGTCCACGGGGCCGTCGGGCTCTGCGGTGTGGAGCAGATCGAGGTGAAGCTCGTGGCCACCCAGGGCCATGAGGTGACGTACCACGTCTCGTGGAAGCCCTGAGCCGCTACTTCGCCGCTTCGTAGAGGTGCAGGGTGAGCACAGGGCAGTGGGCCCGCGCGACGATCTTCTGGGCCACGCTCCCCAGCAGCAGGCGCGGCAGCCCACGGCGGCCATGGGTGCCCATGATGATGAGATCGTGCTTTCCCTCCTCGGCGACGCGCAGGATGGTGGACGTCGCCTCGCCCACGACGACCCGGTGCTTGAGGGGGACGGGTGGGCTCTGGATCTTCGCCGCCAGCTCGTTCAGCGCCTTGGTGGCGGCATCGACGGCGACCTGCTCGAGCGACTGGGAGTTCCACCCCGGGGCAGCCACGAGCAGATCCGGCGCCACGTACTGGGGAGGCTCCCAGGCATGGATGATCTCGAGGGCTGCATTGAAAGGCCTGGCGAGCTGGATGGCGTAGTCGATGAGCGCCTGGGAACCGTCAGACAGGTCTACGGGAACGAGGATTCGGGACGGCGCGGGCATGAGGGTGCTCCTCCTGTGCAGAGATGCTCTTGTGCACTCCCCCGGGGGGAATGCCACCGCGCTCTTAGGAAGAAGCGTGCCATCAACACACTGGGAAGCGCGCGTGTCCGGGCGCAAACCTTGCGAGCGCCCTCGGGCGGAGCGCAGAGCCTGCGTGCGCCCGCTCCCCTCGTTGCCCGTCCATGGCAAGGTGTGGCCGCCGAGTCCACGGTCTTACCTTTCCGTTCGAGACCGTTGGCATCGCACCCACCTACCCCCAGGAGGAACTCATGCGTCCCCCCCTCGACTCCGGAACCGTGCTCATCACCGGGGCCAGCTCGGGTGTTGGACGAGAGATCGCCCGTCAGCTGGCCCACCGGGCGCGGACGCTGGTGCTCGTGTCTCCTGGGGTGGGGCAGCTGGAGGCTCTCAAGGCCGAGCTGCAGGAGCACAACCCCACCCTGGGGGTGATCCTGCTCGCCTGCGACATCTCGCGGCCCGGAGAGGTGGGTGACATGCTCTCGGAGCTGGCGCGGCACTTCATCACCGTGGATGTGCTGGTGAGCGCCGCCAGCGTCGTGGAGCAGGATCTGTTCGTGGGGCAGAGGTGGGGCAGCATCGAGCGGATGCTCATGGTCAATGTGGTGTCGCCCCTGCTCCTCATCCGGAGGCTGCTCGGGTCCATGCTGTCTCAGGGGCGGGGGGGCCTCCTCTACGTGGGCGCGGGTGCCAGCCAGCTGTTCCTGCCCGGCGCCGCGACCTACGTGGCCACCCAGCGCTGTCTGGACGGGTTCATCGAGTCTCTGCGCCTGGAGGTAGAGGGCGCCGGAGTCTTCGTCACGCAGGTGGCTCCAGGGCCCGTGATCGATGCAGCGCTCTCAGCGGAAGGGGAGCGCTCGGGGCCCAGGCCCTTCTTCCACGTGTCTGCGGAGCGGTGTGCCCGTGAGGCCCTCGCTGGCTTCGAGCGCGGGGAGCCGCTCGTGTACCCGGGGTGGGGCCACCGCTGGGTGATGCAGCTGCTGCCTCGCCTCCCGCGCCGGGTGCGGCGGTCGCTGGGCCGGTGGGTGGGGCGGGAGCGCCGGGAGCACTCCGGCACAGCGGTGCCAGCACTGACCGGGAGCCCAGGCCGGCTGCAGCAGGGGACGCCCTCTCCGGCGTAGCGCGAAGGAGAAAAAAAATGGCGGCAGTTGGGGAGGCTGCCGCCTTGGGCGAGGACAGGGTGGGGGGATTCACCCTGTCCTCAGCGCCGGTCGCTCCGCCCAGCAGCGAGGGCCGAGAACAGGATGGGGGGATTCACCCTGTTCTCAGCACTGATCGCTCCGCCAGGCAGCGGGGGATGTCTGGATACCCGTCTTCCCAGCCAATCCGCCGTCCAGCAGGGGATTACGCCTGGGGTGAAGGTATCTGCAGCATATGTACTAGCACCTGCCGTGCCAACGAATTAAATGCCTGGATTTATTGGAAATGAGGCGGAGGGGGCACCCTACGGCTGGAGCAAGGCAACACCCGTGGCCGATCCCAGGATGTAAAGAGATTGAACAGTCCGGGCAGGTTTCCCTGAGAGTTCAGACTTTTACAAGAAGGTACTGAGGTGGCGTCTTCCAGGACAGTCGCCTTCTTTATCTGTTCAGGTTCAATACAGGGAAAGCCCGTAGTGGCTAGCCGATGATCATGTCCTCACCGCGCTCGATCCGGCCCGAGGTGAAGCGGCGCAGGTTGAAGCGGTGGAAGAGCTCATCGTGCTCGCCGGTGGCCATCCACGCGGCCATCCGCTCGGCGACGGCGGGGGCCATCATGAAGCCGTGGCCGACGAAGCCGGACATCTGGAGGAGGTTCTCCAGGCCGGGGGTGCGGCCGAGCACGGGGTTGTTGTCCGGCGTCACGTCGTAGCAGCCGGCCCACTGGCGCAGCACCTTCACGTGGCCCACCTGGGGGAGCTGCTCCATGAGGGCCTGGGAGAAGCGGGCCACGAAGCGCAGGGTGGAGCCCATGTTGAGCCCAGCGGGCTCCTTCGGGTCGCCCATGCCGCCGACGATCTCGCCGCGCATGGACTGGCTGAAGTACAGGCCCGAGTCCAGCACGGACACCAGCGGCCCCAGGAAGGGCTTGAGGGGCTCGGTGCTGAGGATCTCGTGGCGGTGGGGCTCGTTGGGCAGCTTCACGTCCGCCAGCTTCGCGATCTCGGGGCTCCAGGCGCCCGCGGCGAGCACCACTGTGTCGCAGGCGATGTCGCCGCGATCCGTCTTCACCTTGCGCACCAGGCCACCGGAGCTCTCGAAGCCCGTCACGTTCGTGAAGGTCTCGACCTTGATGCCCTTCTTCAGGCAGTGCTGGGCGTAGCCCCAGAGGAAGGGCCAGGGGAAGATGACGCCGTCCTCCGGGTTGAAGCAGGCCGTGAGCACGCCCTTCATCGTCAGGCCGGGGACGATCTCTCGGGCGGCGTCGGCGGTGATGATGCGGGTGGGGACGCCGTGCTTGTTGTGGAGCGCGGCGTTGCGCTCCAGGCGCTTGGCCACGCTCGCCGTCTTGGCGAGGAAGAGGTAGCCGCCCTGGCGCAGCCACACGTTGATGCCGAGATCCCGGGCGAACTGCTTCATCAGATCGATGGAGCGCCTGGCCAGCTCGATGTTGGCGGAGGTGCCCCACTGCATGCGCACGCCGCCGCCATTGCGGCCGGAGGCGCCCGCGCAGAGGTAGCCGCGCTCCAGCACCACCACGTCCGTCTCTCCGCGCAGGCTGAGGTTGTAGGCCAGGGCCAGCCCCATCACCCCTCCGCCGATGATGACGACCCTGGCCTTGGAGGGCAGGGGAGCCGCTGGGCGCAGCGCGGGCGGGAAGGTGCCGAGCTCCTCGGGCACGCCGCCCACGGGAGGCCGGGACTCGTCCACGGGCGTGGTGGCGAAGAGGGACATCTCGGTGGGGTAGAGCGGGGGACGGGGGGTGAAGGGCTGGATCCCCGGTGGCTTGAGGGGGCCCTCCTTGGCGATCAACGCCGCCACGGCGGCCAGGCAGCTCTTGCCCTGGCAGATGCCGGTGCCGAAGCCGGTGTAGCGCTTCACCGACTCCACATCGTTGTAGCCCCGGGACAGCGCGTGTCGGACGTCCTCGACGGTGACGTCCTCACAGGAGCAGATCAGCGCCTTGCTCATGACAGCCCTCCAATGAGCGCCTCGGCTGCGCGTGCACCCGCGGCCGCAGCCTCTCTCGCCGTACCACCGCCGGTGATGTCTCCCGCGACGAAGAGGTCCGGGGCGGCGGTGCTGCCATTCGCCTCCGCCTGCACCGCGAAGAGGCCGCGCTCGGCGTCGAAGTTCACGGTTGCGCCTCCTTGGCGGGCCAGCTCGAAGCTGGGACTGGGGGGGATCGAGACGAGCACCGCGTCGCAGTCCACCTTCTTCCGCTTCCCGTTCTCGCGGGTGAAGCTGAAGGAGCCCACCCTCTTGAGCCCGTGTGCCTTGGGCTCGCTGCCCACGCAGGCCGTGGAGTGCGCGCCACCGGGCAGCGGGCCTCGGAGATCCACCACCGCCGTCACCTTCGTGCGGTGGGTCTCCAGCAGACGGGCGAGGGCGTGGAGCTCCGGGCCCCACCCGACCAGCGCCGCCGCCTTCGGGGCGACGTCATGCTCGCGCAGGAGCATGCTGGCGGCGCGGCCTGCGTAGACACCGGGCAGATCGTTGTTCTCGAAGGGCAGGAGCCCCGGGTGGCCGCCGGGCGCGAGCAGGATGCGGTCCGCGTGGATCTGGAGGAAGCGCAGCCCCTCGGGCTCCTGCGCGACCGCGGCCAGGAAGCGGCCGCCCTCGTCATCGTAGAGGCCGATCGCGTGCGTGCGGGTGAGGACGCTGCCCTTGGGGAGGGAGGCCACCTCGGGGACGGCGGGATCGTCGGGCAGGGGAGCGCCTCGGGTCAGCCGGCCGCCGACGCGCTCATCTCGCTCGAGGAGGAGGAAGGGGACACCGCGCTCGGAGAGCACCTTCGCTGCGGCCAGCCCTGCCGCGCCGCCGCCGACCACGGCCACGCGAATGCGAAGGATCCGTGCAGGGAGCCGGGCCGGGGCCTCGTGGGGGGGCAGGAGGCCGAGCCCCGCGAGCTGTCGCGCCACCTTGGCCATCACCTGCTCGGCCACGGGGACGCCAGCGAACATCTCGTGGTGATCCAGTCCTCGGGGGAAGAACCAGTCGATGGTGCCGAACAGGTCGATCTTGGCGGAGGGGAAGGCGTTCTGGCGCTCCAGCCTCATGCCGGCGCGGGCGGGAGTGCGGCAGGTGTAGACGTTGGGCAGGCCGTCCACGCGCATGAGGCAGTGGGAGCAGGCGGCCGCGAAGCAGAAGGCGCCGCGGGGGCGGTGATACTTGATGGAGCGGGCGAGGACGTCCTCACCGGCGGCGAGCAGGGAGCACGCCACGGGCTCGCCCTCGACGGCGGGGACGGCTTCGCCCTCGAGGTCCACGGTGATGGCGCGGCCGCGGGGGGAGGCATCAGGGATGCGTCGCATGGGTTCGCGGAACTTCGCCTACCGGCCAGGGGCAGTCAAAGGGCGCTGCGAGGAGGCGTTCCCCCAGGACACCAGCATTTGTGATGGCAGACTCCATGGCAGCTTCGGAGGGGGACTGGCGCGGCGCGTCAGGGCGGTTCTGCTGTGACAGCACCTGCTGCCCGTGTCAGCGTCCCGAGCCACAGGAGGTTGAGGTGGCACTGAGTGCCATAGCAAGCTCTCGCGGCATGAGCGCGCTGAGGAGGAAGTAGGGGCTGAGGTTGCTTTGCATGGCGCGAGTTCAGGCGAGCAGTTCCAGGCCACCTCTTCCGAAGCCGACGCGTCTGGCGCAGACTTGACGCGTGAAGCGCACGACCACGGAACGCGTCCTGCTGGGGATCCTCGCATTGGGGGTGTGGGTGCTGGCGTTCTCAGCTCTGCCACCCGCGTACTTTCTCCTCGTCATCGTTCACAGAACAAGCGGGGGTGAATACGACGATCTTGTGTTGGTGGCACATCTGATCGGAGTGGTGTTGCTGCTTCTCAGCGCAGGACTGAGCTGGGGAGCGTACGCCTTGAGTCGAAAGGCGCTCGGCTCTTAGCGCTTCCGGGACTCCGACGGCGCAGGCGCAGCATTCCGAGCAGTGCCAGCAGGGCCACGGCCCCCACCCCCTCGTGTCCCAGCTCCGCCCTCTTTGAGATCGGACAGGGTCTGGAGGCACCCCTCACGGGCTGGCAGTGTCTCGCCACGAAAAATTCTCTGCATAGCCCGCGGTCCACCTCTCTCCTGCCGAATGGGAAGCCGCATGAAGGGCCTGCATTGCTTGGGCCTCCAAATTGCTGACGCGATGAGCGGTCATCCCTGGAGGGGTCATGAAATACGTGCGCAGAAGCGCGCAGCCTTTGCTGCTCGTGGTGGTCATCCTTGGCTCGGTATATGGCTGCGGCCCGGGTCCTCAGGAACCGTCCCCCTCATGGCCGGAAGAAGACACCCCTCCCGAGTCCTACCCTTCGGCAGAGGATGGAGGTTTCATCCCAACGGATGGCGGAGTTTCCGAGCAGGAGGATGCGGGTGTCGTTCTCGACACACCCCCGGAGATTCTGGAGTCCTGGAAGTCTGCCTCCTCTACGCCTGGAGGCGGGACGGTCACTCTTCACGTCCGGGCCCGCTCGCCTCGCGAGGGTACCCTGGAGTTTTTCTGGCAGAGCCAGGTCGGAGCCTTCAGCGCCCCGAGCAACACCCCCACTTCGAGTGAGATCCGCTGGACGGCTCCCGAATGTGGGCAGGGCCTGACCACTCATTCCCTCCAGATCTCGATCCGCCATTCCTCGGGCCTCTCTTCCTCGATGTCCTTCGACATCTCCCGGAAATGTCCTCAATGGGTCTCCACGGACAACATGGTGATAGCCCGGCATGACCACGCGGCCAGCGTGCTGCCCTCGGGCAAGGTGCTAGTGACCGGCCGCTATACCACCCATGATGGACACAACACCGTCGAGGAGTACGACCCAGCGACCCACACCTGGTCTCCCAAGGATGACATGCGCCAGGCTCGCAGGGGCCACACGGCCAGCGTGCTCCCGTTGGGCAAGGTGCTGGTGACCGGTGGGTACAACAACATTGACGGCACTCTCAAGAGCGCGGAGCTGTACGATCCGGCGCTACCCAGCACTCAGTCCTGGTCACCGGCTGGCAGCATGGCCGAGATCCGCACCGCGCACACCGCGACTGTGTTGCCTTCAGGCAAGGTGCTCATCGTCGGCGGATTTGGAGTTGGGGGCGCGCTGGCCAGCGCGGAGTTGTATGGCGGCGCAGCCCCTGAGAAGTGGACTCGGACGGGTGCCATGGGAACAGGCCGCTACGGGCATACGGCGACCCTGCTGCCTTCGGGCAAGGTGCTTGTCGTGGGCGGATACGGCCCCAGGGGTGAGCTGGCCGACGCGGAGCTCTATGACCCATTGACGGGTTCTTGGACGCTGGCGGGCTCTCCGTCCATGACGGGCCGTGCCCACCATACGGCCACGCTGCTTCCCTCAGGGCAAGTCCTGGTGGCGGGGGGTGGCACTTCCGATTCGGCGCTCTACGATCCCGCCTCAGGCCGCTGGTCGCAGGTGGGCTCCATGGCCACGGCTCGCGCCCATCATACCGCGACCCTACTCCCCTCGGGAAAAGTGCTGGTGGTGGGAGGCATGACCGCCATCTCCCTCGCCAGCGCGGAAGTGTATGACCCTGGTTCCCAGACATGGTCGCCCTTCGCCACTCTGACCACTGCCCGTTCCCACCATACTGCCTGCCTGCTGCCTTCGGGCCAGGTGTTGGTCGCCGGAGGCCACGCTGGCAACGGCCCCTTGGCCAGCGCGGAGCTGCTCGAACCGTAGGGCAAGCGTATCTGCGTCATGACTCCCGAGCGCCGCTCGGAGCGCCTAACAAAAGTCGGGGCTGAGCGCTATGGCCCTTCGGCCAGATTGTCTCAAACCTCATTTTTGTTAGACAGTCTCAGTTCTCCTCATCCTTCTCTTTCTCCTCCTTCAAGAGCTGGCTCATGCTCATCTCGAACCGGCTCTTGATCGCATCCATGAGGCTTTCGAACTCATGAGACGAAAGGCGGAGGCGCTCTTGGAGGCGGCGCTTCGTGTCGTCGTAGACCCCCTCTCGGGCCTCCTTGAGCCAACGAGAGATCGTCGACTGATCCTTGCCAAACAGCGGCCCTATCTTGGTCATCGGCAGCCGATCGATGAAATACAGCCGGAGCAGATATCGCCGATCGCTCGACAGCGCGGCAAAGGCCTCGCCCACGGCTTGGCGGAACTCGTGGCCGTAGCGGCGCTTGATGAATTCGAGCTCCGCGTCCGTTCCCGACGCTGGCACGGCCTCGAGAGCCGCAAGGGCTCTCTCATCCGACGTCTCCCGAGTCGCGATGCCTTGCTGGATGGCCATGCGCACGGCAATGACACGCATCCAGATCAGCAGCGCACCACGGCCCGTGTACTCGGCGAGCCGAAACCCAGCCTTCGGCGTGCGCACCAGGAGATGGGTGCGGACTCGCTGGCAGACCTCGTCGAGGACTGCGGCCGACAGCTTGAGGTACCCGAGCAACGCCGGGAGCTTCGCCAGGTAGTTGCGCTCCAGCATCTCAAGGGCGCCCGGCACATGATTCACGCAGGCACACGCCAGATAGAGGCCTTCCACATCCAACGGCATGATCTGCAGTTCGAGCGAGCCCTCGTCAGAGTCCTCGGGCAGCAGCCGGAGCAGATGTCGAATGAAGACGTCCGCGGGCAGGTCTACTTGCGGCCACCGGCGGCACCCCGTCTCCCAGGCGCGACGAAGCACGGGCTCGAACTCCGTAGCATCCTTGGGGGGCTCAGCCATCTTGGGATTCTGTCTCCTGAATCCCGAGCCTACCGCCAGCATGGGCGGGCGAGCATGGAATAGTGTCGTTCCAGAGTCCTCTCAGAGCCACCCATGCCGCATAGTGTCGCGAAGGCTCATCTACATTGCCTGACTGACGAGCTGATGGCCGAGCTGGTGGGCGGACGGCTGAAAGAGGAGACTCGGGCCAGCCTCCACCGCCACGTGGCCGACTGCCACAACTGCCATGCGCTCCTCGTCATGGTCGCTCAGGGGAGCCTGAGCCAGGCGGTCAGCCAGGAGTCCCCACCCGAACCCTCCGCAGATGGATGGGCCCCGCCCAACACGTTCGATGAGTTCCACCTGGTCCGTCGCCTGGGCCGCGGCGCCATGGGCGTTGTCTACCTGGCGCACGACCGCTCCCTGGACCGGCAGGTGGCGGTGAAGTTCATCGCCTCGCAGCAGCCCAACACCCGGGCCCGAGAGCGCTTCATGACCGAGGCTCGCGCCATCGCGCGCCTGCAGCACCCCAATGTCGTGACCGTCTTCCGTGTCGGTGAGGTTGAGGGCCACCCGTATATCGTCTCCGAGTACCTCGTCGGGCAGAGCATGGCCGAGCTGCCCTTGCCCGTGCCCTGGCGGCGGGCCTTGAGCCTGGGCATCGGTCTGGTCCGTGGGCTCGCGGCGGCACACCGTCAGGGTGTGTTGCACCGCGACCTCAAGCCGGACAACGCCTTCCTCACCGCCGCAGGTGAAGTGAAGCTGCTCGACTTCGGCCTGGCCGAGCTCGTCGATCCCCAATCCTCCACGGGCCCGAGCAGTGCACGCGCCGCCGGTACACCTCGTTACAT
This sequence comes from Hyalangium sp., assembly GCF_035629615.1. Lineage (GTDB taxonomy): Bacteria > Myxococcota > Myxococcia > Myxococcales > Myxococcaceae > Hyalangium. The sequence continues at coordinate 16,609 of NZ_DASPHO010000120.1, forward strand.
GGCACCCGAGCTCTTCCGAGGTGCGTCGGCGACGCCGCGGAGCGATCTCTACTCCTTGGGCCTGCTCCTCTACGAGCTCTGCTCCGGCACGCTCCCGCCACGGCAGTATCCCCGCCTGCTAGAGAGACAGCCCGCGTATGGCGAGCTCTCCGACGTGGTGCGCTCCCGGGAGCCCCGCCCGCTCGCCGAGGCCGCTCCCGGCGTCGACCCGAGCTTTGCCGCCGTCATCGATCGCTGCCTGCGTCGAGAACCCTCGGAGCGCTACTCCTCGGCCGCGGCGATGCTCGAGGCGCTGGAGCAGATCGGCCGGGACGAGACCGTTGTCGGCGTCATCCCCGAGGGCAACCCCTACCGCGGCCTCCAGGCCTTCGAGGCCGAGCACCGCGCCCTCTTCTTCGGCCGCCGGCGCGAGCAGCGCGCGGTGCTGGAGCGCTTCAAGGGCGAGCCCTTCCTGCTCATCACCGGCGACTCGGGCGCGGGCAA
>NZ_DASPHO010000121.1:0-26694 GCF_035629615.1 Hyalangium sp.
TCCCCTACACGTACGCGTTGTTCATGATCTCCCCGAAGCCGCCGCCCCCGGGAACGATGTACTGCCGGTCATCCAGCCCCCGCTCCTTGTCCCAGTGCGTCCCCGGCTCCGTGCCGAACACCTCTGGTGGGGACAGCCCCCGGTCCAGCCGGAGCGCGTAGATCGTCACGTCCGGGTGCTCCGTCGTCATCTTCCGCAGGTACTCCGGCGTGACGATCAGGTTGAGCGTGATGATGCGCCGGGGCTTGCCAGGCACCTTCGTCTTGTAGAGCGAGATCGCCGTGGCCAGGCTGCCGCCCGTGGCCCCCATCGGATCCGGGAAGAGGATGATCGCGTCGTCCACGTCCCCGCCGATCTTCGCCCCGCCGATGTTCGAGCCCACCACCGTGTGCTCCGCGTCGATCATCCGGCTCATGATGATGTGGTCCTGCCGCACCAGCGTCGGATCCACCGTTACGTTCAGCAAGTCGTACGCCACCTGCGACGGCAGCGTGCCCGCCCGGGCGATGTTCACCGTCACCACGCGCGTGTGCGAGTCGATCACCTCGCCCTGGAAGATGCCCTGCGGCGTCGAGTCCACCATCCGCGTGGGGATGGCCACCATCTTCCGCGGGAACTCCGCGTTGATGACCGTCTTCACCAGATCCGAGTACAGCAGCTCCACCAGCCGGTTGATCTGCGGCTGCACCGTCCCCTTGGCGCACAGCGTGGCCAACTGCGAGAGGAGAAAAGGATTTCCCACCAGGTGGACCTGAGGGCCATACCGGTGGGTGATCTCGTTCAGCCGGAATGGGACGTTGGCATAGAGCGTGTCGCGCATCGGACGCTTCCCTCTCCTGAGTCAGTCGAACAGCTTCAGCGTCTGCGGCGGCGTGGCCTCGGTGGGCTCCGCCACGTGGCACTTGCGGCAGCGCGCCTCGTAGGCCCCCGCCGCCCCCACCACCACCCGCTCCCCTCGGGAGTCCAGCCGCTGCGAGCGGTTGGCCGGATTGCCGCACACCACACAGATGGCCAGCTCCTTCGTCACGTACTCGGCCACCGCCAGCAGCTGCGGCATCGGCTCGAAGGGGCGCCCCTGGTAGTCCTGGTCCAGCCCGGCGCAGATGACGCGCAGGCCCTTGTTGGCCAGCGCCTCACATACCTGCACCACCTCGGGGCCGAAGAATTGGACTTCATCGATTCCGATCACCTGTGTCTCAGGCGACAGATGGTAGAAAATTTCTTCAGCCCTCTCGATGGGCGTGGAGACCAGCTTGAGCTGCGAGTGGCTGACCACCTGGGTCTCGTCGTAGCGGTCATCCAGCTTCGGCTTGAAGACCTGGACGCGCTGCTTGCCGTACACGGCGCGCTTCACGCGGCGGATCAACTCCTCCGTCTTGCCGGAGAACATCGAGCCGCAGATGACCTCTATCCACCCGATATCTTTGGGGAATTGGTGCACGCGAAGGTCTTCGTCCAGGAGGGGCGGAGGGCGCGCGGATACTCAATCACCCTCCCCACGGAGTCAATGATCCCGTGCAGGCCCACCTGTCACGGCGGGCCTCCGCGCACGCTTGCCTGCCTGCCCCTACCTGAGGAACTCAAGGCGCTGGCAAGAGTCTTGAAGAGCCTACCCCCAGGATTCTCACGGGGAGGCGGCGGGTGGCGGCGACGGCACAGCAGCAGGGGCGCGATTTCTGGGCAGCACTGGGGTCCTTCTACCTCTCACCAGCCTCGGTGGCACTGCTGGTGCTCAACCTGCTGGACGGGCTCTTCACCCTGACTTTTCTTCAGCTCGAGGTGGCCGAGGAGCTCAACCCGCTGATGCGGGTCGCCTACGAGCATTCCCCTCTGGTCTTCATGGTGGCCAAGCTGATCATCGTCAACGCGGGGCTGTCCCTGCTGTGCCTCCACCGGGGCATGCGGGCCAGCCGCCTGGCCATCCGCGCCGGGGCCGTCATCTACGCCATCATCAACGTCTACCACCTCGCGTTCCTGGCCCACCTCATACGCCACTGGCCCCACCTCGTATGACAGCAGCACGACGTAGTGAGTAGCGAGGGACTTGCATTTTCAGGTCATTCCGTCCCAGGCTTCCCGCCAACACCGCTCTTTCGGGTTCTGGTGGGGGGCCAACATGAATATCACCGACGTCAGGGTGTTTCCGGTCGAAGAGGACAAGCTCAAAGCCTACGTGACCATCACCCTGGATCACTGCTTCGTCATCCGCGATCTCAAGGTCATCCACGGCGCGTCCGGGCTCTTCATCGCGATGCCGGCGAAGAAGCGCAAGGACGGGACGTACAAGGACATCGCCCATCCGCTCAACGCGGACACGCGCAGCGAGATGGAGCGGATCATCCTCTCCGAGTACGAGCGACAGACACACAACGGTCACGCCGCGCAGAACCTGATGGCGGCGGCCGAGGCCGACTAAGGCGCTTCCCTTGCGGGCGCGGGCAGGTTAGGAGCGCGCCCCATGCAGCCCTCGCGCGACTTCAAGCTGTTCTCTGGCAGCTCCAATCCGGGGCTGGCACACCGGATCTGCGACTACCTCAAGCGGCCTCTGGGCAAGGCGACGGTCGGGCGCTTCTCGGACGGGGAGATCCACGTCGAGATCGGCGAGAACGTCCGCGGCCAGGACGTCTTCATCATCCAGTCCACGTGCCCGCCGGCCAATGATCACCTGATGGAGCTGCTGATCATCTGCGACGCCTTGAAGCGGGCGAGCGCGGGCTCCATCAACGCGGTGATCCCCTACTACGGCTACGCGCGACAGGACCGGAAGGTGGCGCCGCGCACGCCCATCACCGCCAAGCTGATCGCGGACATGCTGGAGGTGGCCGGGGCCAACCGCGTGGTGTCCATGGACATGCACGCCGGGCAGATCCAGGGCTTCTTCAACATCCCGTCGGACCACCTGTACGGCTCGCCGGTGTTCCTGGAGGATCTGCGCAAGCGCTTCCCGGACCCGCAGGAGATGGTGCTCGTGTCGCCGGATGCGGGCGGCGTGGAGCGCGCGCGGGCCTACTCCAAGCGGCTGAACACGGGGCTGGCCATCATCGACAAGCGGCGCCCGCAGCCCAACTCCTCGGAGGTGATGAACCTCATTGGGGACGTGCAGGGCAAGGACGCGGTGCTGCTGGACGACATGGTGGACACCGCCGGTACGCTGGCGCAGGCGGCCGCCGCGCTGAAGGACAAGGGGGCGCGCCGGGTGTTGGCGTATGCCGTCCACCCCATCCTCTCCGGGCCCGCGATCCAGCGGATCACCGACTCGGTGCTGGAGGAGGTGGTGTTCACGGACACGGTGCCCCTGGCGCCCGCCGCGCAGGCCTGCCCGAAGATCCGGGTGCTCACCACGGAGCGGCTCTTCGGCGAGGCCATCGCCCGCATCCACCGGGCCGACTCGCTCAGCTCCCTGTTCGTCTAGGCGTGCGCCTGGCTGGCGGGCGGCTTGACTCCGGGCCTGCTGACTGGCATGTGCCACCTCCACTCCATCGGCTCCCTCACAGGAGGCGCCGTCTTCGGGGCTCGCCATAGGGGCGGGATGCCGAGAGCGCCAGGGGCCCGGTGGACACTCGCAGTCCCCTGAAGAGGATTCCCCATGTCAGTCGACAAGAGCACGCTCGAGGCGAAGTCCCGTGAAGGCTCCGGCAAGGGCGCGGCCCGCAAGCTGCGTGCCCAGGGCCTGGTGCCCGCGGTCGTCTACGGCAAGCACCTCAAGGCTCCGGTCCACGTCGCGGTGGCGCCGAAGTCCATCAAGCAGTCCATCAACACCCCGCACAAGCTCAACACCCTGATCACGATCAAGCTCGATGGGGCCTCCCACCAGGTGCTGCTGAAGGACTACCAGCAGGATCCCGTCACCCGGGAGATCCTCCACGCTGACTTCATCGCCGTGAGCGACAACGAGCAGGTGAAGGTGAACGTGCCGCTGGTGCTCGTGGGCAAGGCCGTGGGCACCGCGGATGGCGGTCTGCTCACCCAGGCCCGCCGCCAGCTCGAGGTCTGGGCGCTGCCGCAGGCCATCCCGGAGAAGATCGAGGTGGATGTCACTCCCCTCAAGATCGCCATGGCGCTCCACATCAACGACATCAAGCTCCCCGCGGGCGTGTCGGTGAAGACGAACGTCAACTACACCCTGGCCGTGGTCTCCGCGCCCGAGCGCGAGGAGGTCGTGGTGGCGGCTGCTGTTGCGGCTCCGGCGGCGGGTGCTGCGGCGGCCCCGGCGGCGGGTGCGGCCAAGGCGGGCGATGCCAAGGCGGGCGATGCCAAGGCGGGCGACGCCAAGGCGGGCGCTGCAGCCAAGGCCCCGGCGAAGAAGTAACCTTCCCTCGGTTCGTCCGAAGCGGGGCTGGCCTCTCGGGGCCGGCCCCGTTTGCTTTAGGAGCCTGCCATGAAGCTCATCTGCGGGTTGGGCAACCCCGGGCGCGAGTACGAGCGCCACCGGCACAACATCGGGTTCATGGTGGTGGAGGCGCTGCTGTCTCGCGCCAGGGCGGAGCTGAACCAGGAGAAGTTCCAGGCACGGGTGGGCCAGGGCACCCTGGGCAGCGAGCGCATCCTCTTCCTGGAGCCGCAGACGTACATGAACCTGTCGGGGCGCTCGCTGGCGGACGCCGCGCGCTTCTACAAAGTCGCGGTGGAGGACATCCTCGTCATCCACGACGAGCTGGATCTGCCCTTTGGCCGGCTGCAGCTGAAGGCGGGCGGAGGAACGGGGGGGCACAACGGGCTCAAGAGCTCCGTGCAGAGCCTGGGGGCGGACAGCTTCATCCGCCTGCGCGTCGGCATTGGCAAGCCGGAGGGACCCAACGCCAAGGAGCGCGTCGCCGGCTATGTGCTCTCCAACTTCGACGATGGCGAGCGGCGCCAGCTCGAGGAGCTCATCGGCCGGGCCGCGGACATGGCGGAGACGTGGGCCCGCGAGGGGCTCGCCGCCGCCATGAACCGCTACAACCGCAAGGCCTGAGCCCCTCAGCGGGCGCCGCGCCGTGCCGTCCGGCCACCCGTCTTGCGGCGGGCGGAGGGGCGCCGCGCCGTGCGAGCCGCCTCAACGGCCGGGATCCGGATCGGCGAGAGACGCGGGAGCGTGACCGCCGGGATGGGGTGGAGCGGGACGGGACGGGTGCGGACGGGCCCGGTGCGCTTGAACTGCTCGGCGTAGGGCCGCAGCAGGTTCACGTCCAGGCCACGGCTGTCCAGCCCCTTGTACGCGGCCTCGAGCTGGCCAAACGCCTCGTACCAGAACTCCTCGGCGATCACCGCCTGCTGCTCGCGGTTGAACTTCTTCAGGTCGTTCTTGCGCTCCCGGAGCATGGCATCCGTCACCGAGTAGCCCTCGCTGCCGAGCTGCGCCTCGATGGCCTGGATCATGTAGACCGGCCCATCCACCACGCCCTGGTGGACGTGCGCCAGCTCGTGGATGAGCGTCTTCATGTCGATCTTCGCCTTCGAGGAGAAGTTGATGACGTACATGGTGGTGAAGGGCCGTCCGCCGTTGACCAGGTTGATCAGGTCCGCCGGGATGGAGGCGACGGCGACCTTCACGCGGCTCAGATCGATGGAGGTGCCGTAGATGCGGGTGGCCTGCTTCTTCTCCTCCGCCGTCAGCTCCCGGTGCCCGCCCAGCACGTCCAGCAGCGTGGCCAGGGCCAGGGCCGCCACCCCGCCCGCGGTCTCCAGCGCGGCCTTCATGATGAGGAAGGGGCTCTTGCCCAGGGCGATGAGTCCCTTGAAGAAGCCCTCACGGAACTGCTCGGCCACGTGGGTGACGATGTCCGCCACGGCCCGGCCGAGCTGGAGCCCCGCCGCCAGCAGCCCCTCGAGCACCATGCGGAGGGTGCCGAGCTGGTCCTTCATGAAGGCGATCAGGATGTCCGCGGCCTGGCGGAAGGCCTTGTAGAGCCCCACCACCATCTTCTTGAGGGTCTCCCCCGCGAAGCGGACGATCTCCTTGGCCACCTCGGCCAGCTTCTTCCCCGCGAGCTGGAGCCCCTTGAAGAGCTGCTCCAGGGCCCCGGCGGCCAGGCTGATCGCGCCGTCGACGATCTCCTTCACCTGCCGGCCAAGCTGGACGAGCGCCCGGACCGTGGCGTGGACGACCGACGCCACCTGGTTGGCCACCGCGGCGATGATCTGCGCGACCCGCCGGCCGGCCTTGAGTACCTCGTCGACGACCTCCTTGAGGGTGGTGGCAACCTGCTTGGCCGCCCAGGACAGCACCTCGACGAGCGAGCGGCCCGCGTCGAGCACCGCCCGAGCAAACTTCCTCACGGCGGCCACGCCCTTCTTGAGCGCCTCACCGAGGATCTCCGCCACCTTGCGGCCCGCGGCGATCAGCCCCTCGACGAAGTCCGCGACCTTGTCCGCCGCCCAGTTGACCACCTTGCCGATGGCATCGACCAGGGACTTGCCCGCGGCCTTGAGCGCATCCCCGACGGTCTTCACCGCCTTCTTGAACCAGTCGACGATCTTGCCGAAGAACTCGACGCCGGGAGCCTGTGCGCGCTCGGTCCGCAGCGCACTCCCGGCACGCTGGAACCACTCGGCCACATCGTCCATGTCGCCCCCCGCCTCGAAGTAGTCCTTCATGAAGGCCTGGGCATCGGGCTCCTCCATGCCGCCGATGTTGTGGATGACGAGCGCACCCTTGCCCTGCAGCCGGAATGCACGGGCCACCATCTGCCGCTGCGTAGGCCCGGACTGGCGAGCCCACTGGACCAGCGGCTCGGACTCCTGCTCGGCCTCGACGTCGTCGCGCCAGTTGGCGACCACCCCTCGGGTGAAGTTGAGGGCGCGCACCGGCGAGGCCTGAAACAGCGTCGCGACGCTGGGGGCGATGTCCGCACGCTGGAGTGCGAGCGCGCGCACCTCGTCCTTGGCGGAGTCGGCCGTGTTCAGCCGGATCGCCGAGAGCTTCTGGGTCAAGACGGGTGAGAGTTGCAGGCCGAGGGCCTCGGCACCTACGGGAGCCTGCGAGGCGCGGCGCTTGGACTTCGAGGCATGGGTTCGCTTGGAGACAGACATGAATGGACCTCTGGGGTTGAGCCGTGGACGAAGCAAGCGCCAGGGTCTGCTCCCATGCCGGCACCCTGCCGGAGGAAGAACCCCGCGCCCTTCAGCCGGGCTGGAGTCCGGAGGCCCCGGATGTGATGCCCCTGCGAAGCCGCCCTCGAGGCCCACGCCAGGGGCCGCCAGCCTGCCTGCCCCCCTGCCCCTGCAGCCTTCCAGCCGGGGTGGGAGAACGGAGCCTCCCGCCTTGACTTGGGGGTAGGCCCCCCGTAGAAGGCCCTTCCCTTCCACTCTCCGTGGGAGGGGATGTTCTTTTCCATCCTCCCGTGTTGGTTCGCACGGGACGAAGCGCGAGGGTGACGGCGCGCGGTTTTCCGTCCCCGGCGTGCGGCCTTCTCGGCCGGACGACCGTTTCCCCGCTCCCCGGATTGGCCGGGGGGCACTCGACCCCAAGGGGAGAGAAACATGGCTGAGACACAGGCCGCTAAGCGGCTTCGTGAGTACGAGACCATCTTCCTGGTCAAGCCCGAGCTGACTGACGACAACGTGGACCGCATCAAGGAGCGCGTCCGCGGCATCGTCAGCCGCGAGGGTGGCAAGGTCATCCGCTTCACGGTGTGGGGCAAGAAGAAGACGCTGTACCCCATCGCCAAGCAGCCCCGCGCCATCTACGTGCACACCCACTACCTGGGCAACCCCGGGATGGTGGCCGAGGTGGAGCGCAACCTGCGCAACCTCGACGAGGTGACGCGCTACCTGTCCGTGAAGCTGGCCGATGAGGTGGACCCCGAGTCCCGGCCGGTGCTCGAGGACGTGAAGATGGCGGGCGACGTGGAGGACGCGTCTCGTCCGGGCGCTCCCGACCGAGACCTGCCCTTCCGTGGCGAGCCGGTCGACGAGGTGGTCGACACCGAGGAGGAGGCCGCCGAGGAGGCTTAACCGCCCCCCGGTCTTTCACGAACCCATTCGAGTTCGAGAACGAGAACGCTCATGAACGGTACGGATAACAAGACTTCTTCCTCGGGGCCCTCGCGCTCCGGCGGTGGATCAGGTGGCGGCCGCAGCTTCGGCGGCGGCGGCGGCGGCGGCTTCGGTGGTGGTGACCGCGGTGATCGCGGTGACCGCGGTGACCGGGGCGGTGATCGCGACCGCGGCGATCGCGGCGGCGGCATGGACGATGACAAGCGGGGCGGCCGCGGCTTTGGCCGCAAGAAGGTCTGCCGCTTCTGCGCCGAGAAGAACGCCAAGGTGGACTTCAAGGATCAGGCGACCTTGAAGTACTTCGTCACGGAGCGCGGCAAGATCATCCCCCGCCGCATCTCCGGCAACTGCGCGAAGCACCAGCGTGAGGTGGCGGTGTCCATCAAGCGCGCTCGGGGCCTGGCGCTCCTCCCCTACAACGCGATGGTGGGCTAGGCGCCCCGTCCGGGATTTTCGGAGACAGCATATGAAGCTCATTCTTCGTGAAGACATCGACGGCCTCGGCAAGTCCGGGGAGCTCGTCACCGTCAAGGACGGCTTCGGGCGAAACTACCTGCTGCCGCGCAAGAAGGCGGTGCTGGCCAGCGAGCAGAACCTGCGCCAGTTGGAGCATGAGAAGGCGGTCATCACCGCGCGCAACGCCAAGCTGAAGGGCGCTGCCGAGGCGACGGCCAAGAAGATCGGCAACCTCAAGGTCACCCTCAAGCGCAAGGTGGGCGAGCAGGACAAGCTGTTCGGCTCGGTCACCGCGCTGGACATCGCCGAGGCGCTGGCGTCTCAGGGCCAGCAGGTGGATCGCCGTGGCCTGCACCTCCCGGAGCCCATCAAGACGGTGGGCACCCACGAGGTGGAGCTGCGCCTGCACCGCGAGGTGACGGCGAAGATCAAGGTCGAGGTCGTCGCAGAGTAGAGCCTTCCCTGAAGGGCTCTCCAGGCCGTCCGGGTTCTCCCGGGCGGCCTTTTTTTGCGCCGCGTACAGGGCCAAGAGCCCGGGCCTACCCGGAGAGCAAGGGGCCCACACGGGGCCCTTTCCACCGATGTCAGCCCTACCTGTAAAGTGAGGGGGAAAGCCATGTCCAACGTGCTCGATGGTCGTGAAGGGCGGAAGGTCCTCGAGGATCTCGCCGCGGAGCGGGCGGTGCTCGGCGCCGTGCTAGCGGACAACACCCTCCTTGCGAACGTGGCGGAGGTGGTCCACTCGGACGACTTCTCCAGCCCGCAGCATGGGGCGATCTTCTCTGCGATGCTCAAGCTGGACTCCACGCAGCGTCAGGTGGACCACCTGACGCTGGCGGAGGAGCTGAAGGTGCTGGGGCAGCTGGCGGCGGTGGGCGGACCGGCGTACCTGATGACCCTGGACCAAGGCGTGCCCTACACGCACAACGTGGTCCAGTACGCGGAGATCGTCCGGGATCAGGCGCTGCGGCGGCGGCTGGCGAACGTGGGCCGCGAGATCCTGGAGATGGCCAGCCAGGAGACGGGGGACGTCGAGGTCATCCTCGACGAGTCCGAGCGCAAGCTCTTCAACCTCGCGGAGAAGCGGCGCGAGGGAGATCTCCGGGCCGTCAGCGAGCTGATGGAGCAGACGCTCGATCTGCTCGACAAGATGAAGGCCTCGTCCTCGGGCGTGACGGGCCTGTCCACCGGCTACGTGGATCTGGACATGCAGCTGACGGGCCTGCACCCCGGTGAGCTCATCATCCTCGCGGCGCGCCCGGGTATTGGAAAGACGTCGCTGGCGATGAACATCGCCATGCACGCGGCGCTGAAGGAGGAGAAGGCGGTGGCCATCTTCAGCCTGGAGATGCCCGCCGACCAGCTGCTGATGCGTCTGCTGGCCTCCAGCGCGCGCGTGGACATGAAGAAGCTGCGCGGTGGCCGGCTCACTCCGCACGACGAGGAGAAGTTCCAGGAGATGGCCGGCGCGCTCTACAACGCGCCCATCTACATCGACGACTCGGGCGGCCTGTCGCCGTTTGATCTGCGCGCCAAGGCACGGCGGCTCAAGCAGAAGGATCCGCGGCTGTCGCTGATCGTGATCGACTACCTCCAGCTGATGCACCAGAAGGGCAAGGTGGAGAGCCGGCAGCTCGAGGTGAGCGAGATCTCCCGCTCCCTCAAGCAGCTGGCCAAGGAGCTGGAGGTGCCAGTGATGGCGCTCAGCCAGCTCAACCGCAAGGTGGAGGAGCGCAAGGGCGGCAAGCCCATGCTCAGCGATCTGCGCGAGTCGGGCTCCATCGAGCAGGACGCGGACGTGGTGATGTTCATCCACCGCGAGGACCAGGATGATGGCGGTCCCGATGGGGAGGAGGCTGCGAAGGCCCGCACGGTCATCCCCGTGGAGCTGATCGTCGCCAAGCAGCGTAACGGCCCGGTGGGCTCGATCGATCTCGTCTTCCTCTCGGAGTTCACACGCTTCGAGAGCCGCGCCCGAGGCGAGTTCCAGTAGGTGCCGTCAACGCTCCTGGGCGCACTCAGCAGCTCGCGCAGCCCGAGTGAGCCGGCCTGGCTCTACTCCCCGCCAGTGCGGAGATAGTGGCTCACGTGCGCCTTGGCCTGGCTGGCGGCGGCCCCTATCGAGCGCCCTCGGCCCAGCTCCACTGCGAGCGCCGAAGCCAGCCGACAGCCCGTCCCGCGACGCTCCGGTGACCGGGGGAGGCGCTGGCCGGTGAGCAGTCGTGTCTTGCTCGGCAGGCACAGCACATCCACAGCCCCGCGTGCGCGGTGGCCGCCTTTCACCAGCACCGCCCCGAAGCCACGAGCCACCAGCGCTCCGCCTGCCTCCGCTGCCTCCTCCACCGTGCGCACGGCCGGCAGCCCCAGCAGCCACGCTGCCTCATCCAGGTTCGGCGTGAGGACCACCCGCGGGCCCGCCAAGCCCAGGTAGTGCCGGACCGAGAGGCGCGAGAGGCTCTGCCCCTTCGAGGTTCGGACCACGGGATCCACCACCCACCAGACATCCAAGCCGTCCAGCGCCTCGCGGATCGCCGCGAGCCGCGCCGGGTCGGGCACCATGCCGAGCTTCACCGCACTCAGCGGCCCCAGCTCGCGCGCCGCAGCCACCTGGGCCCTCAGCACCCGCGCCGGCGTGGCCTCCCACTGGAACATCGTGGCGCCCTGGGCTGTCTGCGCCGTGGGCACAGCCACGGGAGCTCCACCCATCGCCCGCACTGCAGCCACGTCCGCCAGGAGCCCTGCACGACCCGTGGGCTCATGGCCCGCAAACAGCAGAACGCGAGGAACCACGCTCACCGCCGGTAGTCACGTGCCTTGTGGATGAACACCTTGTAGATGCCACCGTGCACCGGGAGGTTGATCAGCATGTACTCCGGGTGCCACTGCACGCCCACCGCGAAGGCATGAGCGGAGGACTCGATGGCCTCGGTGATGCCATCCGACGACGTCGCGCTCGCCACCACCTGGTTGCCCAGCGCCTTCACCGCCTGGTGGTGCGTGGAGTTCACCATGAGCTGCCCACGCCCCACCGCCTCTGCCAACAGCGAGCCCTCACGCACCTCCACCGGGTGCTGCGGATGGGTGCGATCGTGCTTCTGCTCGTGCTCGCGTGCCTCCGGCAGCTCGCGGGCAATGTCCTGGTACAGCGTGCCGCCCAGCACCACGTTGAGCAGCTGCATGCCGCCGCAGATCCCCAGCACCGGCATGTTCCGCTTGAGTGCCGCGCGCATCAGCGCCGTCTCGAAGGCCGTTCTCCCCTCCTTCGTCGGCCCCATGCCCTCCCGCGCCGTCTCGCCATAGGCCGTCGGGGGAATGTCAAAGGCGCCCCCGGTGATCACCACCCCGGAGATTCGATCCAGATACGCCTCCACGCATGTGGGATCGTCCGAGTACGGCAGCACGAAGGGCAACCCTCCCGCGCGCAGCACCGCCTCCGCGTACGTCACCTTCAGCTCGTAGCGCGCAAAGGGAGTGTCGGGGCCCGCCTCGATCCAGTCCGGGGAGATGCCGATGTTAGGCCGCCGCGGCGGCAGACCGTGTCTCAGAGGAGGTGTCATGGAGAGCCTGCGAGGCTAGCCCCCCGCACGCCCATGTCAAACGCGGCGAGCAGACGGCGCACGCGCTCGGCCATGTCCTCGGCGAGCAGGACATCCGACGCCACCGCCGCCCCATGCGCGCCCGCTGCCGCCACCTGCGCGATGTTCGCCAGCCCCACCCCGCCAATCCCCACCACTGGCAGCGGGCTGTCCCGCACCACGGCTGCGAAGCCCCCCACCCCCAACACGGGAGCCGCAACCTGCTTCGTCGTCGTCCCGAAGACAGGCCCCACGCCCACGTAGTCCGCCCCGGCCTCCTTCGCCACCCGAGCCCCCGCCGCGTCTCGTACCGTGACGCCCACCAGCCGCCGAGCGCCCAGCAGCTCGCGCGCCGCCTCCGGGGGCAGATCCTCGTCTCCTACATGCACCCCATCCGCGCCCGCCAGCAGCGCCAGATCCACCCGATCATTCAGGAGGCACAACGCCCCGGCGCGGCGGCAGGCGGCGACCACCTCCCGGGCGGCGGCCAGAGCGTCCCGAGGCGGTGTGCGCTTCATCCGAAGCTGGAGGATGCGAGCGCCTCCGGCCAGCAGGCGAGCCGCCTTCTCCCCCAGCGGCAGCTCGGGACGGACGGTATCGTCACACAAGAGATAGGGGCCTCGGGGAAGCAGGGGATGGTCGGGGGCGTTCATCGGCTCCAGAAGCGGGGCGGGCGGCGTTGACAGGCTGCGCCTCTGCTATAAGGTGGCGCGCCCTTTTCACAAGAGATTCCGAGGATTTGAACATGGCGGATACCCTGGACCCGAAGCACCTCGACAAGCGCACTGCGGAGCGCTACCTGCGCAGCGGCCAGTTGGACGAGAAGGCATACGAGCGCCACATCAAGGGCCTGCCCGACGTGGCCGAGAAGGCCTCCACGGTGTCCACGTCCATGGATTCCGATGACTTCGACGACACGGATGAGGACGAGGATCTCGAGGGCGACGAGGACGAGGGCGAGGGCGAGGGCGAGGAGGAGCCCGAGGACGCTGAGACGCCATGACGGACGAGAAGCGGGGCGAGACCTTCGTGATGCGGGGTGAGGCGCTCCCCGCTGCGGGCCAGAGCGCCATCGCCTTCAACACCTTCATCATCGGGCTGGCCTCCACCACCCTCATCCACCTGGGCGAGGCGGCCAACCCCGATACGGGCCGCACCGAGCGCAACCTGGAGCTGGCTCACGAGAGCTTGGAGTTGCTCTCCCTGCTGCGCGACAAGACGCGGGGCAACCTCACCGAGGAGGAGGAGAAGCTCTTCGCCACCGTCCTCACCGATCTGCGCCTTCGCTACGTCGAGGCGAGCAAGCGGTGAGTGAGCCCACCCCTCAGCCCTCGAGACTGCCCCGCGACATCCACATTGCCGCGGTGCTGTGTCTCCTCATCTCGGGGCTGATCGGGATGTCCACCGTGGTGGAGATCTCCCGGCTCGCGCAGCTCTCCGAGTACAAGGAGGCCATCCACTCGGGCCCGGGCGCTCAGGGGGATAACGCACTCAATGCGCACTTGCTCATGGCGCAGTTCTCCGCCGAGGACTCCATGCGCGAGCCGCGCTCCTTCCTCCTCGTCTCGCTGGCGGTGGCCTGCGCCTTCGTCTTCGTGGCCGCCGCCCGCATTCTGCGTCCAGGAGGGCTCCCTCGAGAGGGCATGCGCCGGCTGCTCTGCTGGACCAGCCTCCTTGCCGCGTTCCTGCGCACCATTGACGGAGCCCAGTTCCAGGTCGTCGTCGACCACATGGGCGCGGCCCTGGTGAAAGGTCCCTTCCCCGCGCAGTGGGACGCTACCCAGATCGAGGCGGTCAAGCAGTACGGACCTGCCGTGCTGACCTGGTTCTACCGAGGGCTGACGGCCTTCGTGGCCGGCAGCTTCGTCCTGCTCGGCCAGTACTTCCGCAGCGAGCGCGTGCGGCAGGTCGTCATCGCCCAGGACGGCCCCACCGAGTAAGCGTCAGGCTGCGTCCGACGTGGCGCGGGACAGCTGAGGGCTGGGCAGCAGCCCCTCCAGCCGCTCCTCCGTGTCCTCCGCATCCAGCGTCAGCACCACACCCGAGGCCGCGCGGGGCATCCCCAGCAGCTCCTCGCGCGTGAGGCCGAAGACGTAAGCCAGGTGTCCCATCGGCCAGCGCGCCCGCATCCGCTTGAAGGCCGCGTCGTCCTGCTCCTCCTCGCCAGACAGCTCGACGTCCCCGTAGGCCACCTGATCACCGCCCACGCGGCGGCCGTTGCCGTAGGCGATGACCTCCTCGCCCTCCTCGGGCTCGTAGGCGTAGACGTGCACCGTGGCGTTCGCCGCCCGGGAGAGCAGCCGTGGGAGCGCATGGTGATCCGCGTGCCAGCGTGCACCGCGAGCCCCCGCCGTCTGCGGCCCCAGAAAGGCCAGCCGCACCACCTTCCGCCGCCGGATCACCGTGACGTGAAGGCTCGGCAGGGGGCCGGGCACTCCGTCGAGCGCAAGCGCCTCGCGCGCCAGCCGGACGAGCGGCAGGCCCCGGAATGTCTCGAGTCGAATGAGGTAACCACCGTGAGCTTCCAGAGAACGACCCCCCAGCGAGGCGCGCGGCGTATAGCCGGGCTCTCTCCTTCTGGCAACTCCCCAACCCGAAAGCCCCGAGATTCCTAGCAGCTCGAAGTATTCCGTGGACTTTGTAATACGCATTCCTTGCCAAGGGGGGTTCGGCCCTTACGTTGGGGCTATGAGACTCGACAAGTTCACAGTGAAAGCGCAGGAAGCGATCCAAGAGGGTCAGTCCCTGGCGCGTCGGGCGGACAATCCCAACTACGAGCCCGAGCACCTGGCAGCCGCGCTCATGGGCCAGAAGGACGGCATCGTCGAGCCGATCCTGCGGAAGATCGGCGCGGATCCGAAGCTGTTCGCGGCCCGCCTGGGCGAGGCGCTGCAGAAGCTCCCTCGCATGCAGGGCGGCGAGAGCGGCATGCTCAGCCAGCGACTGCTGAAGACGTTCGACAAGGCCGAGGACGAGGCCAAGGGGCTCAAGGATGAGTTCGTCTCCTCCGAGCACCTGCTGCTGGCGCTCAGCCACGACAAGGGCACCATCGGCGAGGTGATGAAGGCCTCGGGCGTGACGCGCGACCGCGTGCTGTCCGGCGTCAAGGACGTGCGCGGCTCGGCCCGCGTCACCAGCCAGGATGCGGAGTCCACCTACCGCGCGCTGGAGAAGTACGGGCGCGATCTGACGGACGCCGCCCGCGCGGGCAAGCTGGACCCCGTCATCGGGCGCGACGAGGAGATCCGCCGCTGCATCCAGGTCCTCAGCCGGCGCACGAAGAACAACCCGGTGCTCATCGGCGAGCCGGGCGTGGGCAAGACGGCCATCGTCGAGGGCCTGGCGCGGCGCATCGTGGATGGAGACGTGCCCGAGAGCCTGAAGAACAAGCGGCTGATCACCCTGGATCTCAGTTCCATGGTGGCCGGCGCCAAGTACCGCGGCGAGTTCGAGGAGCGCCTCAAGGCCGTCCTCAAGGAGGTCTTCGACGCTGCGGGTGAGGTCATCCTGTTCATCGACGAGCTGCACACGATCGTCGGCGCCGGCAAGGCCGAGGGCGCGATGGACGCCGGCAACCTGCTCAAGCCGCTGCTCGCGCGAGGTGAGCTGCACTGCATCGGCGCCACCACGCTGGACGAGTACCGCAAGCACATCGAGAAGGACGCGGCGCTGGAGCGGCGCTTCCAGCCGGTCATGGTGGGCGAGCCCTCCGTGCACGACACCATCAGCATCCTGCGCGGCCTGAAGGAGCGCTACGAGGTGCACCACGGCGTGCGCATCCAGGACAACGCCTTGGTGGCCGCTGCGACCCTCTCCCACCGCTACATCGCCGACCGCTTCCTGCCGGACAAGGCGATCGACCTGGTGGACGAGGCCTCCAGCCGGCTGCGCATCGAGATCGACTCGATGCCCACCGAGATCGACGACCTGCGGCGGAAGATGACGCAGCTCGAGATCGAGCGCGAGGGCCTGAAGAAGGAGACGGATCTGCACTCGAAGGAGCGCCTGGGCCAGATCGAGAAGGAGCTGGCCGATCTCAAGGAGCGCTTCACCTCGCTCAAGGCGCACTGGGACGCGGAGAAGGCGGCCATCACCACCCTGCGCGGGCTGAAGGAGAAGCTGGAGAAGGCGAGGAACGATCAGGCGGCGGCCGAGCGTCAGGGCGACCTGAACAAGGCGGCGGAGCTGAAGTTTGGCGTCATCCCCTCGCTGGAGAAGGAGCTGAAGGTCCAGAACGAGAAGCTGGCCGAGCTCCAAAAGACGCAGAAGTTCCTCAAGGAGGAGGTGGACGCGGAGGACATCGCCGAGGTGGTGGCCAAGTGGACGGGCATCCCCGTGTCCAAGCTGATGGAGGCCGAGGTCCAGAAGCTGGTGAAGATGGAGGACCGGCTGGGTCAGCGCGTCATCGGGCAGCGAAGCGCCATGGAGGCGGTGTCCAACGCCGTGCGCCGCGCGCGCAGCGGGTTGCAGGATCCGAACCGGCCCATCGGCTCGTTCATCTTCCTGGGCCCCACGGGCGTGGGCAAGACGGAGGCGGCCAAGGCGCTGGCCGAGTTCCTCTTCGATGACGACAGCGCGATGATCCGCATCGACATGTCGGAGTACATGGAGAAGCACGCCGTGTCCCGGCTCGTCGGCGCGCCTCCGGGCTATGTCGGCTACGACGAGGGCGGGCAGCTCACCGAGGCCGTGCGGCGGCGGCCCTACTCCGTCATCCTGTTCGACGAGATCGAGAAGGCCCACCACGACGTCTTCAACATCCTGCTGCAGATCCTGGACGAGGGCCGGCTGACGGACAGCCAGGGGCGCACCGTGGACTTCAAGAACACGGTGCTCATCATGACGTCCAACATCGGCTCGCAGGCCCTCCAAGAGGGCATGGCAGGCAAGGAGACGCTGGACGAGAGCACCCGCAGCGAGGTGATGGAGGCGCTGCGCAGCCACTTCCGGCCGGAGTTCCTCAACCGCGTGGACGAGATCGTCCTCTTCGAGCCACTGAAGCGCAGCGAGATCCACCGGATCGTCGACCTGCAGCTGGCGCGGCTCGGCAAGCTGCTCGCCGACAAGCGACTCACGCTGGAGCTGACGGATGCGGCCCGCAGCTTCTTGTCCGAGCGCGGCTACGACCCGACCTACGGTGCGCGGCCGCTGAAGCGGGCCATCCAGAAGTACCTGATGGACCCACTGGCGCTGAAGGTGCTGGCCGGCGAGTTCACCCCGGGCGACTCCATCCAGGCGGACGCCGCCGCGGACGGGCTGAGCTTCGCGAAGGTGCTGATGGACAACACCCGCAAGGAGGCACCCCTGAAGTCCGCGTAGGCTTCCTCGCCGTTCGGAAGAGAGCGCGCGCCCCACCCCGCTCCCGGGATGGGGCGCTTCTCTTTTCGTGGGAGGAAATGAAGCGGAGGACGGGCTAGCCCTTCACGAAACGGATGGCGTCGAAGCCGACCATGCGGGACTGGCTCAGCGGCTCACCGGTGTTGTCCGACAGCTCCACGTACTCGGTGCCGTTGCCACTGAAGTAGTGCCGGCCCAGGCTGATCCAGACGCTCGAGTAGATGTTCTGGTTCACCGTCGCGTAGTTGTTCACGCCGTTGTGGAAGACGCGGTACTTCGCCTGCACGGACGTGGCGTAGTTCGATGGGACGTACGCGTAGACGGTGTAGTAGCCAGCGCCCAGCAGGGCCGGCTTCCACTGGGCGTAGTTGCTCTGCACCACGTCCGCGTAGGTCCAGGTCACGCTCCCGCCGTAGCCGACGTTGCCCGTGTACCAGTATTGGGTGGGGCCGAACTTCGTGAAGCGGGTGCTCGTGTTGTCGACGATGACCTCGTTCGCCGGCGGAGGGGTGCCATGGGACGAGTAGAGATCCTGGCCCGTCGGCACGCTGCTGGTGGCGAACGTCTTCCCGTCGATGACGACGCCGCGGTACGGCAGATACATGTGCAGGTGGGTGCCAATGGAGGTGCCGCAGTTGGTGGAGATGGTGGTTCCATCCGAGGGCAGCATGCGGCCCAGCTTCGTCCCGAAGTTCACCACCGAGCCCTGGCGGATCCCCGCGGCGTTCACCGAGGCCGTCTCGAGGTGCAGGTAGCCCACCTTCTCGGTGGTGCCGCTGGTGGTGATGGTGAGCAGCATCTGCGTGCCGTCATTGCACACATAGGTCACCGTGCCCGGAGCGCCCGCGACGATGTCCGAGTTGGTGGCGTTGCGGACATCGAAGTCGATGCCCATGTACGCGCTGAACTGGCCGCTCCAGGTGGACGGATCGTGCCAGCTCTGGGTGATGCGGAAGGGCACGCCCGCGGGCCAGAAGAACTTGTAGCTGTCATAGAAGGCTGAGAGGGCCTGCTGCTGCTCGCCCTTGCGCGGGAACATCGCGGCCCGGGCGGCCGGCTCCAGGCCGGACTCGGGCACGAGCGCGAGCAGACTGCGCAGATGCTCATCGTCGTTGAGGGCTGCCACCCAGCCCTGCTCCGTCTGCACCAGGAGCACCGCGGTCATGTTCTCCATGGTGAGGTGAGACTCCTCGCCCACCGCCAGCGGCTTGCTCAGATCGGTCGCGGTCAGGGTCCCCAGCGCCCAGCTTCCCTCCAGGCGCAGGCTGATCAGCGACACAGTCCCCGCCAGCTCCGCGCGGCCCTGGATCGCCTTGAGGAGGGCTGCGCGCGCCTCCTCTGGCAGCTTCTGGGCGTCCGGCGTCACGATGCGCAGCTCCACCTTCTGGGTGGCCGGGAGCTGCGTGTCCTCGGGGGTGGACGCGTCAGGGGCCCCACAGCCCACCACCGCCAAGCCCAAAGTCAGTGCTACGGAACCCACGAACCTTGAAAACAATCTGTTCATTCTGTACCTCGCTTCGAGTGCCAAAAAAAACCGCGCGATATGTACACAAATCGAGGAACAAGGACAAGCCCGAGACGAACTCTAGAGCGGAAAAACCTTGAATAGGAGTATGTGCTCGCCACGCGGGTGCCCTTAAAATACGAGAACATACCGTCCCAAACCTGAGACACACACGGACAGAACGTAAAATTTCACACTCGCCGTTTTCGCATTTAATCCTTGAATTACAGCTTGAGCTTGCGGCCGACTTGTGTAAAATACTATGTCGTATGTATTTTCCTGTCTCGTCGTACCCAGGAGAAGTCCCCATGTCCCTCCACTCCCCCAAGGAAGTCTCCCCCAGTCCCCGCAGCCCCCGCTGGATTGTCCTGGCCTGGGTCGCCGTGCTGTCGGTGGTCGCCTGGCGCCATGTCCCCGTGGCCTACGCGTCCCACTCGCACACGGGCTCGACCCAGCTCCACATCTCCACGATTCACGGCAACAACGGGACGGCGACCGCCCCCGGTAGCCTGGATGAGCAGTACTGCATCCAGTCGCACACCGGGTCCATCGACCAGACCCGGATGGCCAACTTCATCGAGGAGACGCTCGCGAAGCTGGCCTCCGCCAACATCTGGGATGGCACCGGCAGCTGGAAGGTCGACCTATGGCGCGCGGCGAAGCCGTGTCACCAGATCGACTCGGCCACACGCGCCTCGATCGGGACCGAGTACCACATCAACACCGACTGGCCGAACGTGTCCCTGTGCGGCACCTATTACAGCTGCGTCGTGCACGACAACCCCGTCTACGAGGGCGGCCACACCCACTTCAAGTGGATGTACTCGTATCTGCAGGCGGAGCACGTCTCTGGCTACGACACGCGCGCGCGCAAGTTCATCAACCACGAGACGGGCCACGTGCTGGGCCTGAAGGACCCCGCGGGCTACGGCACCGACTGCCAGGCCAGCGTCATGCACAACGATCTGTACGGGTGCCCCTCCACCGTCTGGTACCCGACCGCCAATGACAAAGCCGCCGTCACCCGGATCGGCAACTACCAGAACACGTACTGAAAGGATCAAGCGCCATGAGAACGTCATCCATGAAGGAGCTGGCCCATGTGGCCGCGATGCTGAGCGTGCTGGTCATCGGAGTCCGCTGCGGTACCGAGACAGAGGAGCCGGATCACGTCCACTTCACCACCGAGAACGCGCTGCTGGTGTCCGAGCGCAGCGGCCTGCAGGTCTGCGTTGAGCTGGACCCGGCGCTGGAGGGCCGGAGCGAGGAGCTGCTGGGAGCCCTGAAGGCGGACCTGGCCGCGCTGGAGCAGGGCCACCCGGACTGGCAGAAGGCAGGCATGGCCCGGGCCCCGGTGCGCCTCCAGCTCGGGTGCCCCGGCAAGGCCATGCCCTCGGAGCGGCTGGAGAGCAAGGGCGCGCAGGTCGGCCCCGGCCTGAGCATCCGCCCGAGCCCCTTCCGCACCTTCATCTATGTGCTCGATGAGGCGAAGGCCTCGCAGGTGCTCGGGGAGCAGCAGGCGATCCGCGCCCGGGCCGAGCTCATGGAGGTGAGCGATCACCAGATGGTGGAGGTGTCCACCGCCCTGGTCATCCGCGCCTCGGCGCTCGGCACTGCCTCCCTGCGCGAGGAGTGGCTGCCGCTGGGCACGGGGCTCAAGCTGCTGCGTGAGCCCTCCGAGCTCGTCAACACCCACGTCACCCCCAAGTTCTCCGGAGGAGAGCCGGCACAGCCCTGACCCGCTGACCGTCTCCGCGTCACGCCTTCGAGGTCTGCCAGGAAGCAGCCTCGGGGGCCGCAGCACCCTGGCCCGTTGCGGCTCCGCTAAGGCGTGAGCCGCAGCAGCCGCTCCACCTGATCCCGCACCTCGGCCAGCAGCGACGGATCCCGCACTGCGATGAAGATCGTGTCATCTCCCGCCACGGTCCCCGCGAGCCCCGGGATGTCCGGCGCCCGATCCACCATCACCGCCACCACCTGCGCGTAGCCCGGCGCCGTCTTCAGCACGAGCAGGTTGGGAGGCACCTCCAGCACGTTGACCGCCTGCGCTGGCTCGGACGGCCCTGGCTCGACGCGCTGGTAGCGTCCGCTCACCTTCTGGATCGACAAGCGCTTGAGGTGCCGCGAGAGCGTGGACTGGCTCGGCGCAAAGCCCTCCTCCGTCAGCAACCGCTGGAGCACCGCCTGATCGGTGATCTCGTTCACTTCCAGCAGTCGAAGGATGACTTCATCAAGATGGGCGGGCATTCCGACACCATGAAGGCCCGTGCATATGCACGCAAGTACCCTTTGGGGTATGCGCGCGGAGCTCCGCGAAAATTACGGGAAATTTCCATATTGCGCTGCGCGTCGGAACGAATAATATGCACAACTCCTTCGGCCCGATGCAGAGTTTATGCGCGAATATGCAAGAGGCCGGAGGATCCCTCCCGCATCGCGAGGACCCCACAGCCATGAGGCATCTCACCCGCATCCAGGATCTGGGCCCCGAGGGCGTCGAGCAGATCCTCGCGCAGGCCGCCGCCTGGAAGCGCCAGTCCCCTGGCCCCATCTTCCAGAACCGTCTGCTGGGCATGGTCTTCTTCAACCCGTCGCTGCGCACGCGGACGTCGTTCGAGGCGGTGATGCTGCGCTCGGGCGGGCACGCCATCGTGCTGGACGTGGGCAACGGCGTGTGGAAGCTGGAGGATCGCGTCGGCGCGGTGATGAACGCGGACCGGGCCGAGCACATCAAGGAAGCGGCACCGGTGCTGTCGCGCTTCGCGGACATGCTCGGGGTGCGCGCCTTCTCGGGCGGCGGGGGTGACGAGGAGGATGAGCTCGACTCGGTGATCCAGTCCTTCCGGCGCCACGTCACCGTGCCGCTGGTGAGCATGGAGTCGGCGCGCGAGCACCCCTGCCAGGGGCTGGCGGACGTGCTCACACTCCGGGAGAACTTCGGCTCCACGAAGAAGCTGCCGGTGACGCTGACGTGGGCGCCGCACATCAAGCCGCTGCCGAAGGCGGTCCCCAACTCGTTCCTGCTCACGGCCGCGGCGGCGGGCTGCGAGGTGCGGGTGGCGCACCCGCCCGGCTTCGAGCTGCACCCGCAGGTGCGCGCCGAAGCGGAGGCGTACGCGAAGGCCACCGGCGGCAGCGTCACCTACACCCACGATCAGGACGAGGCGCTCTCCGGCAGCCGCGCCGTCTACGCCAAGGCGTGGGGCCCGGCCACCCGAGCGGGGCACGCCCCTGGGGATGTGGCCGCGCTGCTGGCCTCGTACTCAGGCTGGATGCCCAGCCGGCGCTCCATGTCCCGCGCCGCCAAGGACGCCATCTTCCTCCACTGCCTGCCGGTGCGCCGCAACGTCGAGGTCTCCGACGAGGTGCTGGATCACGCCTCCAGCCGCGTCGTGGACACGGCGGAGAACCGCTTCCACGTCCAGCGCTCCATCCTCCACTGGCTCCAGTCTACCTGACCCCCTTCGAGGTCCCCCTTGCCCTTCTCTCCCGATCCCTATGCTGCGCTGCGCTCCGCCGCGCGCTATGTCCGGCAGTTCCGCCGGAAGACGTTCGTGGTGCTGGTCGACGGCCCCATGCTGGGGGATGCCCGGCTGCGGCGCGCGGTGTGCGAGCAGATCGCCCTGCTGTGGACCTTCTCCATCCAGCCCGTGGTGGTGCACGGGGCCGGCCCGGAGCTGAACACGCCCTTCGACGCCATGTCCGCCAAGGTCCGCATGGATCTGCTGGCCGATCTGCAGGCCGCTGGCGTGCCGTGCGTGGGCCTGAGCGGCGTGGATGCGGGTCTGCTCAAGGCCCGGCGGCGCACCGGGGACGCGAGCGCCGAGGCCGCGTGGGAGCAGGGCCGGCCGGGGAACTACAGCCTCGTCGGTGACATCGAGTCCGTGGACACGCGCCTGCTCCAGCACCTGCGCACCGGAGACTATGTGCCGGTGGTGGCTCCCTTGGCCGGCGATCCCTCGGGCACCGTCTACAACGCCAGCGCCGACACGGTGGCTGCCACGCTCGCTGTGGCGCTCGCCGCGGAGAAGCTCTTCTTTCTGCTGCCCACCGCGGGGCTCCTTCGGCGGCCGGAGGATCCCGCCTCGCTCGTCCCGCAGGCGACGCTCACGGACCTGGCCGCGCTGGAGCAGGAGGGGCAGATGTCGCCGGGCCTGGTGTCCAAGGTGCACGCGATCCGCTCCGCGCTGGTGGGCGGCGTTACCAGTGTGCACCTGGTGAGCGGCATGCAGCCGAACGCGCTCCTGGAGGAGGTCTTCACCAACGAGGGCAGCGGCACCATGGTGCTTCGGGAGGCTCCTGCGCGGGCCCCTGGGGGCTCGGCATGACGCCGGCGGCCCTGCTCGAGGCCTTGGTGGCCACCCCGAGCGTCTCCGGCCAAGAGGGACGCATCGCCGATCTGGTGTCCACCTGGGCCGAGGGCTGGGGTGCGCGCGTCCAGCGCCAGGGCCACAACCTGTGGTTCTCCGTGGGCAGCGGGCCTCGGCGCCTGCTCGTCAACTCGCACCTGGACACGGTTCCCCCGTGCGCTGGGTGGACGCTGGAGCCGCAGGCGCCGCTGTGGCGCGAGGGCCGGCTGTACGGGCTGGGCAGCAATGACGCCAAGGGCTGCGTCACCGCCTTGTTGCTGGCGGCCCGCGGACTGCTGGAGAACCCTCACGTCCTGGAGGGCCGGGGCGAGGTCGTCTTCGCCTTCACCGCGGAGGAGGAGACGGGCGGCGCCGGGCTGGGCACGGTGCTGTCGGCGTTCGGGCCCCTGGATGCGGCCGTGGTGGGTGAGCCCACCGGGCTGAAGCCCTGCATCGCTCAGCGCGGGATGCTCCTGCTGCGCTGCGTGTCGCATGGCCGCTCGGCGCATGTGGCCCACGCCCACAGCGCCGATGCGCTGAACGCCATCCATCAGGCGGCGCAGGACATCTCCACCCTGGCCGAGCTGCGCTTCCCCCCGCACCCGCTGCTCGGCGAGGCCCGGGCCCAGGTCACCCAGATCCAGGGCGGACTGGCGCGCAACCAGGTGCCGGATCGCTGCGAGTTCTTCATCGACATCCGCACCACGCCGGGCATGGAGCACACGGCGGTGGCCACCCACCTCTCTGGCGTCCTGCGCAGCGAGGTGCAGGTCCACTCCGCGCGCTACCTTCCGAAGTCCACCTCTCTCAGCGAGCCCATCGTCCGGG
Organism: Hyalangium sp.; assembly: GCF_035629615.1. Lineage (GTDB taxonomy): Bacteria > Myxococcota > Myxococcia > Myxococcales > Myxococcaceae > Hyalangium. The sequence goes on from NZ_DASPHO010000121.1 coordinate 24,027, forward strand.
CGGCCGTGGCGGCCGCGGGTGCGGCGCCCGTGGGCTCGAGCACCGCATCGGACTGGGCCTTCCTGGGCAACCTGCCCGCGGTGAAGGTGGGCCCGGGCGACACCCTGCGCTCTCACAAGCCTGACGAGTACCTCGCCCTCGCGGAGCTGGAGGCCGGTGTGGCCTTCTACCAAAAGCTCATCCGCGGTTACTTCGAGGAGGTCGCCCATGGCTGACGACACCCTCTGGTCGAAGGGGCTGGCGCTGGATACGGCGATCCACCTCTTCACGGTCGGGGATGATCCGCGGGTGGACCTCGCCCTGGCGCCGCACGATGCGCTCGGGAGCGCCGCCCATGCGCGCATGCTGGCCCACGTGGGCTTGCTGCCCAAGGCGGACATGCGGGCGCTGGTGGCCGCCCTGCACGCACTCCATGACGAGGCGCGGGCGGGAGCCTTCACCATCCGGCCTGAGCAGGAGGACGGGCACACCGCGCTGGAGGCGGCGCTCGTGGAGCGCGTGGGCGAGCCTGGCCGGCGCATCCACCTGGGACGCTCGAGGAACGATCAGGTGCAGCTGGCCCTGCGGCTGCTACTACGCGAGGAGGTGCTGGTGCTCGGCGCTCGCGCGGCGGAGCTGGCGGGGGCCTTCCTGGACTTCGCGCAGGCGCACGCCGACGTGCCGATGCCCGGCTACACCCATCTGCGGCGCGCCATGCCCAGCACCTTCGGGCTGTGGGGCGCCGCCTTCGCCGAGGGGCTCTTGGAGGAGTTGGAGGCGCTGCGCGGCCTGTGGGCCCGGCTGGATCGCTGCCCCCTGGGCGCCGCGGCGGGCTTCGGCGTGCCGCTGCCCATCGATCGTCAGTACGTGGCCACCCTGCTCGGCTTCTCCCGCGTGCAGCGCAGCCCCATCGACGTGCAGAACAGCCGCGGCCGGCATGAGGCCGCGACGCTCGCGTGGGCGTGCTCCGTGGCGGGAGGCCTGGAGAAGTGGCTGTGGGACGTGGCCCTGTTCAGCACCGAGGAGTTCGGCTTCCTGGCGCTGCCGGATGCGTTCACCACGGGCTCGTCCATCATGCCGCAGAAGAAGAACCCGGACGTGGTGGAGCTGGCCCGCGCCCGCTGCCGGGAGCTGCGCGGGCTGGCCCGGCAGGTGGAAGAGGTGGCCGGGGGACTGCCCTCCAGCTACCACCGCGACTTCCAACTCCTCAAGCGCCCCACCCTCGCGGCCCTGGGCTCGTTGCGCGAGCTCCTGGATGTGCTGACGCGGCTGGTGCCCGTGCTGAAGATCCGCGCCGAGGCCGCCGCCCGTGCCTGCGACGACACGCTGTACGCGGCCCACCAGGCCTTCGTGCTCGTCGGGAAGGGCCTGCCCTTCCGGGATGCCTACCGTGAGGTGGCGCAGCAGCTCTCCAGCGGCACCTTCCAGCCGGATCGGGCCGCGCTGACGGCCACCCACCTGGGCGGCGCCGGCAACCTGGCGCTGGACCAGGCCCGCGCCGAGCTGGCCACCGCCCGCTCCTGGCTCACCGACACCCATCGCGCGCTCGGCACCTCTGCAGAGCGCATCTGGCAGCTGTAACCCCGCAGTCGCAGTCGTGAGGACCTCGAAGAACATGAACAAGAAACACGTGGTGCTGGCCTTCTCCGGTGGTCTGGACACCTCCTTCTGCGTGATCTACCTGCGCGAGCAGGGCCACGCGGTCACCACCGTCACCGTGGACACCGGCGGCTTCTCTGCCGAGGCCCTGGCGCTCATGCCGGATCACGCCGCCCGTCTGGGCGCGGTGGCTCACCACACGGTGGATGCGCGCGCGCTGCTCTTCGAGGACTACCTGCGCCACCTGCTGGCTGGCAACGTGCTGCGCGGCCAGGCCTACCCCCTGAGCGTCTCCGCCGAGCGCGTCTGCCAGGCCACCGAGGTCGTCCGCATGGCGCGCCAGGTAGGCGCCCAGGCCCTGGCCCACGGCTCCACCGGCGCCGGCAATGATCAGGTGCGCTTCGACGTGGCCTTCCGCGCGCTGGCGCCGGATCTGGAGCTCATCACCCCCATCCGCGAGCTGAGCCTCAGCCGCGCCCAGGAGATGTCCTTCCTGGCCGAGCGCGGCATCCACCTCCCGGCGAAGACAGGCGCCTACTCCGTCAACGAGGGCATGTGGGGAACCTCCGTCGGTGGCAGGGAGACGCATGACTCGTGGAGCACCCTGCCCGAGGCCGCCTACCCGGCCGGCGTGGTGCCGTCGGATCTCAAGCCGCGCACGCTGGTGCTGAGCTTCGAGAAGGGGCGCCCGGTGGCGCTGGAGGGCAAAGCGCTGGCCCCGGTGGCGATGATCGCCGAGCTCAACGCGCTGGGCCAGCCCTACGGCGTGGGGCGCGGCGTGCACCTGGGTGACACCATCCTCGGCATCAAGGGGCGCGTGGGCTTCGACGCGCCGGCCGCGGTGATGCTCATCACCGCTCACCGGGAGCTGGAGAAGCTGGTGCTCTCCGGCAAGCAGCTCTTCTGGAAGGAGACGCTGGGCAACCTCTACGGGACGCTGCTCCACGAGGGGAACTTCTTCGACCCGCTGGCAAGGGATCTCGAGGCGTACCTGGAGTCCTCGCAGGCCCAGGTCACGGGCGAGGTACGGCTGACGCTGCACCCGCGCGCCCTGGTGGTGGAGGGAGTGCGCTCGCAGCACTCGTTGATG
>NZ_DASPHO010000122.1:0-3019 GCF_035629615.1 Hyalangium sp.
CAAGGTAGGGGATGCCCAAGGTGAGGGCGGTCTGCCCCCATCTCAGGGTCAGAGCGATCGGCCGTGTCCACTTCCACCTGCCAGCCGAGCGGATGGAGGCCGAGCACGACGCCTTGGGTTCTCATGCTGAACACTAAGCGACCGGAAATTCGAGCAGGCTCTTGGTCTGGATTGTCCGGGTGTCATTAGATTCATGGCACTCGGTTGGTAAGCACAAGCAACCCTGGAGGTCAGTCATGGAACCCGCCACCCCCCCCATTCGGGTCGGCATTCTCGAAGACCAGCAGATCTTTCTCGAGAGCCTGGTGATGCTCTTCGAGAGCTCTGGGCTCGAGGTGGTCGCACGGGGCTCGACCGTGGAGGAGTTCCTGTCGCAGACGCGGCAGCATCCGCCGGACGTGGCGCTGGTGGACCTGCGGCTGGAGCATGGGGACCGTCAGGAGATCTCCGATGGCTGCCGGGCCGTGGAGATGCTGCATGACTTCCATCCGCACGTGCGGCCGCTGGTGCTGTCAGCCAACCGGGACGCGGCAGAGGTGGAGCGCTGCTTCCGTGCGGGCGCCGCGGGCTACCTGTGCAAGCAGAACGTGAGCTGCGAGACGCTGCTGGAAGCGGTGGGACGCGTGGCGCGTGGCGAGCGGCTGGTTCCCCCGGAGCTGTTCCCCAGTCCCATCGTGCTGGAGGACGCACAGAGCCCCCGGGGAGTGCTCCACCGGCTCACGCTCCGGGAGCGCGAGGTGCTCGGCTACATCGCCTCGGGCGCGGACAACCTGAAGATCGCCGCCTGTCTGGGCATCACCGAGCGTACCGTGAAGGCCCACATCACCAGCATCTACCGGAAGCTGGACGTGGAGAACCGCACGCAGATGGCGATGCTGGCCTGCCAGCTTGGCGTCGACCGCCCGCTGAATGTCTGAGCCCCGGCTGGTTGCCCTGGGGCCTGGGGCGCGCCCCGCGCGGGGCACATTGGACCTGGGGTCAATGGGGTCTTCCATGGGAGAGCAGCACCTTGAGTCTCAGCACGGGCGGCAGGGCCCCTCCATCCTTGCCTTCTCCCGCCGCCGGTGTGCTGGGTCGTTGTCCAGCGGGCCGGGGTAGGTACGCTTCCTCCCCCGCTCCGGCCCGCTGTCAGCTTGGCGAGGCGTCTTGACCTCGCGCCGCTGAACCCGTAGACGGGGCTTCGCCCCGCGAACGGGGCACCACGCCCATGAGACTTAAAGTTGCCATCATCGGGGGGTGCGGACATGTCGGTCTGCCACTCGCGCTCGCATTCGCTCCCCATCACGACATCATCATCTATGACATCAACGCCGCGGCCGTAGAGCAGGTGAAGCGCGGGGAGATGCCTTTCCGTGACGACGGCGGCGAGCAGGCGCTGAAGGAGGCGCTGGCCCGCGGACTGATTGTCACCACCTCGCCGGAGCACCTGTCCACCTGCGACATCCTGATCGCCGTCATCGGCACGCCGGTGGACGAGCACCTCAACCCGTCCTTCGCCGTGTTCGACCGGCTGCTCGGACAGCTGGACGAGGTGCTGAAGGATGGGCAGACGCTGGTGCTGCGCTCCACGGTGTACCCGGGCTCCTCGGAGCGGGTGCAGCGGCACTTCCGTCAGCGCGGCCGCAAGGTGGAGGTCGCCTTCTGCCCGGAGCGCGTGGCCGAGGGCGTGGCGCTCAAGGAGATCCGCCAGCTGCCGCAGATCATCTCCGGCTTCTCGCCGGAAGGGGTGAAGGCGGCGCGGGACTTGTTCTCGCCGCTGGGCGTGGAGCTCATCGAGCTGGCGCCGCTGGAGGCGGAGCTAGCCAAGCTCTTCACCAACGTCTACCGGTACATCTCCTTCGCCGTGGCCAACCAGTTCTACATGGTGGCCTCGGAGTGGAACCTGGACCCGTACCGCATCCTCCAGGCGATGAAGAAGGACTACCCGCGCGCGGCGCACCTGCCGATGCCGGGCTTCGCCGCTGGCCCGTGTCTCTTCAAGGACACGATGCAGATGTCGGCCTTCAACAACAACCAGTTCTTCCTGGGCCACTCGGCCATGCTGGTGAACGAGGGCCTGCCCCAGTTCGTGGTCCACCAGATGCTCCAGCGCTGGCCGGATCTGGGCCAGAAGAAGGTCGGCATCCTGGGCATGGCCTTCAAGGCGGAGAGCGACGACACGCGCGAGTCGCTCTCCTACAAGCTGAAGAAGATCCTCGAGCTGCACGCCTCGCAGGTGCTCACCTGCGATCCGTACGTCGAGAATGATCCGCGCCTGCGCGCGGAGCAGGAAGTGCTGGAGCAGGCGGACCTCTTCGTCATCGGAGCTCCCCACAAGCGGTACAAGACACTCGACTTCCGCGGCAAGCCCGTGGTGGACGTGTGGAACCATCTCGGTCACGGAGGCAGGATTTGAAGGCGTTGATCACTGGAGCGTCGGGCTTCATCGCGGGCTACCTCGTCGAGGAGCTCCTGGCCCAGGGCTACGAAGTCGTGGGGCTCGACAACCACTCGAAGTACGGCCCCGTGGAGAAGAGCTACTCCAAGAACCCCAAGTACCGCTCCGTCGAGGGCGATGCGAAGGACGTGGGGCTGCTCAAGGAGCTGGTGGCCGACTGCGATCACCTCGTCGCGGGCGCGGCGATGATCGGCGGCATCAGCTACTTCCACGAGCTGGCGTATGACTTGCTCGCGGAGAACGAGCGCATCATCGCCTCCACGTTCGACGCGGCCATCTGGGCGCACAAGAACAAGAAGCCGCTGAAGAAGATCACCGTGCTCTCCAGCTCCATGGTCTTCGAGAGCACCACGGTGTACCCGACGCCGGAGGGAGCGCAGCTCACCTCGCCGCCGCCGCTGTCCACCTACGGCTTCCAGAAGCTGGCGTGCGAGTACTTCGCGCGGGGCGCCTTCGAGCAGTACAAGCTGCCCTACACCATCGTCCGGCCCTTCAACTGCGTGGGCATTGGCGAGCGGCGCGCCAAGAGCGACCACGAGGTGATGAGCGGCAACGTGAAGCTGGCCATGAGCCACGTGGTGC
>NZ_DASPHO010000123.1:0-14984 GCF_035629615.1 Hyalangium sp.
TGGGAGCGCCGGGAGAGGTGGTGAGCGAGTACCGGCGAGCGGTGGAGCTAGCGGAGCAGCAGGATCGGGTGATGGTGCCCGCGGCGATAGCTGCGGATGGAGGAGCGCTGCCGGAGCTGGAGCCCGCGCCAGCGCCCGCCCCCGCGGCAGCGGCGGTGCCAGGGGTGGAGCGGGAGCTGAAGCTGATGGAGGTGAGCCTGAGGGGGAGAGGAGGCGAGGCCATTAGCCAGGTGGACACGGAGGCGGGGCTGGAGCTGCACGTGGGCTACAGCGCGGTGAAGCCCGTGGAAGCGGTGGATCTGGCAGTGGCGCTCAAGCGAGCCGACGGACTGCTCGTGTACCAGACGAGCACAAAGGGTGAAGGAGTGAATCTGCCAGGCTTACTGGGGCCGCAGGGCACGCTGGTGCTGGTGATCGAGCGGCTGGGCCTGACAGCGGGGGAGTACGCCTTCGAGGTGACGGTGCGGGCGGGCAACGGCGCGCTTCATGACGAGCGCAAGGAGGCATGCCGCTTCCAGGTGAGCTCGGCGATCGGGGACTCGGGAGTGGCGAGGCCCGTGCACCGTTGGCGAGTGGAGAGTGAGGGGACGGCGAAGCTGGAACTGCTGCCGAGGTGGGGCAGCTCGTGATAGGGGCCTGTCCTCTCGCGGATCCCATCTTCCATGTTCAACCTGCTGGCTCATCCCCTCTGCCTCTCGGCACCTCGTCTTCCTGGCGCTTCAGCGGTCTCCACCGAGCACCTCCCGCTCCTCATGCTCCTGGTGGATCTCCTCCGTCCGCGGACCCTCGTGGAGGTGGGGACGCGGGAGGGTGTGTCGTATTGTGCCCTGTGCCAGGCGGTGGATGAGCTGAAGCTCGAGGCGAGCTGCCATGCCCTGGGAGCCTGGGAGAGCGAAGAGAGCCCGGAGCTGGTGACGCTGCGGGCCCACCATGATCCCCTCTATGGCCGCTTCTCCCGGCTCTGGACGGGCGCGAGCGGTGAGGCCGGGCCTCAGCTCGCGGAAGGCTCGGTGGATCTGCTTCTCCTTCGCGGCGCTGCTTCGATCGAGGCAGCGCGTCGGGAGTTCGAGGCCTGGAGGCACCGGCTGAGCCGCTCGGCCGTCGTTCTTCTGGAGGGCACCCAGGTCCGAGCAGACAGGCCCGGGACGCGAGAGCTGTGGGGCGAGCTGGCCACGCGCTTCCCCCGCTTCGAGCTCGATCAGGGACAGGGCCTGGGCGTGCTGGCCGTGGGGGAGTCGGTGCCCGAGGGACTCGAGACGCTGCTCGAGACGCGGGGCACCGAGGCGACGGTCCTCAAGTCCCTCCTCATCGAGCTCGGCTCCAGGCTGTCCGTGGCACGCAAGCCGCAGGCGGGCCATGCGCTGGGCCGCACGCCGGAGGCGGAGCTGCGTCAGGCGCGCGCGGACATCCAGCGGCTCGGTGAGGCGCTGGATCTGAAGACGGCGGAGCTGGCACGCAAGGAGGCGCTGGTGGCGCAGCTGCGGGGCTCGCTCGAGACGATCTCCACGAGCATGGGCTGGAGGCTGGTCAACCGCTACTGGGCGCTGCGCGAGAGCATCCTGCCCCCCGACACCCTGCGGGGTCACCTCTACCAGAAGGGCAAGCGACTGCTGAAGAGCGCCGTGGGGAGGAGCCCGGGTAACGGCGCTGCGCCCGAGGCCCCAGCGGCCTCCTCTCAGTCCCCTGAGGCCGCGCCCACCGTGGATCGCCAGGCCCAGTATGCCCGCTGGGTGGAGCTCAACACCCCCACTCCCGCGGACCTGGAGCGGATGCGCCTGGAGGTGGCCGGCCTGGATTACCAGCCGCTGATCAGCATCGTCACCCCTGTCTACGATGTGGACGAGGTGTGGCTGCGCAAGGCCATCGACTCGGTCCTGCGGCAGGTCTACCCGAAGTGGCAGCTGTGTCTCGTGGATGACGGCTCCAAGAAGCCGCACATTCCCCCGCTGCTTCGCGAGTACGCGGAGAAGGATCCTCGCATCAAGACGATCCGCCAGAAGAACGGGGGCATCTCCGCTGCCTCCAACGCCGGCCTACAGCTGGCGGAGGGCGAGTTCGTCGCCCTGCTCGATCACGATGACGAGCTTGCCCCGGAGGCGCTGTATCAGGTGGTGCGGCGCCTCAACGCGGAGTCGGACCTCGACCTGCTCTACAGCGACGAGGACAAGCTGGATCTCGAGGGCCGCCGGGAGACCCCCTTCTTCAAGCCGGACTGGTCACCGGATCTGCTCCTGTCGATGAACTACATCTGCCACCTGACCGTGGTGCGCAAGCGCCTGCTCGACGAGGTAGGGGGGTTCCGGTCCCTGTTAGATGGCAGCCAGGATCACGACCTGCTGCTGCGACTGACGGAGCGGACCCAGCGCATCGCGCACCTCCCTCGGGTGCTCTACCACTGGCGCAACCTCCCCCAGTCCACCTCGGTCTCGGTCGCCGCCAAGCCGTACACGATCGATGCGGCACGCAAGGCCCTGGAGGAGGCGCTGGAGCGGCGCGGGCGTGAGGGCTTCGTCGTCGTGGATCCGCGCGGCTTCTATGCCGTGCGCTACAAGCTCCGGGCGCAGCCGCGCATCTCCATCATCATTCCGACGAAGGACAAGGTGGAGCTGCTCAAGCAGTGCATCGACAGCATCCGCACCAAGAGCTCCTACCCTCACTATGAGCTGCTGGTGGTGGACAACAACAGCTCGGAGCCGGCGACGTTCCGGTACCTCGCCGAGCTCTCGCCTCCCCATCGGGTGCTGACGGACAAGCAGCCCTTCAACTGGGCGGCCATCAACAATGCCGCGGCGGCCCAGGCCACGGGCGAGTACCTGCTGTTCCTCAACAACGACGTGCAGGTGCTCACGGCGGACTGGCTGGAGGCCATGCTCGAGCACGCCCAGCGGCCCGAGGTCGGCGCCGTGGGAGCCCGGCTGCTCTTCCCCGACAACACCGTGCAGCACGCGGGCGTGGTGATGGGGATCGGCGGGGTGGCCGGCCATGCCTTCAAGCTGCACAAGGAGGGGCAGCCCAGCTACATCCACCAGGCCGATGTCATCCGCAACTACAGCGCGGTGACGGGGGCCTGCATGATGGTGCGCCGCGGCGTCTTCGAAGAGCTGGGGGGCTTCGACGAGCAGCTGCGCGTGGCCTTCAACGACGTGGACTTGTGCCTGCGGATGCGCGAGCGGGGCTACCTCATCGTCTACACGCCCTACGCCCGGCTCTACCACTTCGAGTCCGCCACCCGGGGGACGCTGCACCCGCCCGAGGATGACATGCTCATGCGAGAGCGCTGGGCGCGGGTCCTGCGCGGCGGAGACCCGTACTACAACCCCCACCTCACGCTGAAGCGCGAGGACTTCTCTCTGAGGTTGTGAGGCCGCGCGGCGTCACTCAGGGATCGATCTCCACCGCGCTCCAATAGGACCAGTCCCAGGAGCAGTGGGAGCGGCAGGCCGTCTCCAGGATCAGGCGGCCACCGTGGGTCAGCTGGACGTCCAGGTTCTCAGCCTGCTCCTGCTGATCCGCCGGGTTGGCGGCCGGATCCAGGCAGCGCTCCCAGAGGAGGGCTTGCGTGCCCGGCGGGGCCTCGGAGCTGATCCGGAAGCACACCCCATCTGTCGCGCCGCCGTCCTGCCAGGAGCCCTCGCGCAGCCCGAACTTGACCTGGATGCGCTGGGCCGGGCCGACTGCCAGCGACAGGGTGCTCGGTGCATGGGAGAAGAGCACATCCGAGTCCATCCGGGTGTCCACGCTTCCCGGGCCCGCTGACGCGAGGAGCGCCACGAGGGCATTCTTGGAGGCGGCGCCGCGCAGGAGGAGGGGGCTCGCGAACGGCGACGAAGGGTCCTGTGGACGCAAGTGGCGCAGGCGCATGGGGATCAGCTCGACGTCGATCCGGTCGTCGTAGGCAAACCGGCCGCGCTTCTCTGGCTCCACCCGGAGGGACACGACCTTGCTGTAGGCGAGGGCTTCTGGAACGCCGGCCACCACCGCCGCCAGGGCGAGCTCGCTGTCGACGTACGGGGAGATCATGAAGCCTTCCACGGCCATGTCCGGGATGAGCCGGTGCCGCCGCTCCGTCCCATCCACAAGGCGGCTCACGAGGAAGAGCTGCGGAGACTTCAAGAGCAGGTTGCTGAGCTTGCCCGCCAGGCTCTTGCGGACCCGGACCTTGAGGAACGTGCCCTCGTGTCCCTTGGGGAGGGCCAGCTCGGCGCCGAACTGGAGGCTCGTGGCCGTGGCCCCGCTGGGGTCGAGGACTCGCTCCGTCAGGCCCTCGCTCCGACGCCGCATGAGGATGCCGTTCTGTGTGAGCCGGAGAGGCTCGTACCGCTCCAGGATCAGGGGCCACTGGGCGCCCTCGGTTGCGGCGGGGTGCCGCCCATCCAGGGTGTCCAGGGCGAACAGGAGATAGTCCGGTGCCTTCGGTCCGGAGAGATAGGCGGCATTGGCCGCAATCAGGGCGGGCGTGTAGACGGAGTACTCCTGGAAGACCGGGCGCGGGCGATAGTCCAGGCCCTTGGCGATGAGCGAGCCCTGAATGGAAGGGACGGTGTCGATCGAGCCATCCAGTCCTTCCAGCTCCTTCATGCCGGGCTGCGACGCCAGCTGCTGGAGCGCTTGGGTCTGCACCTCGACCATTCCGCGATACCACGCACCTGGCGCTGCCAACGCCCTGCCCAGGGTGCCCAGGGAGGCCACCGGGATGTCCCAGTAGCTGCGACGGAGCTGACCCAGGAGCTGCGTTCGATCCCAGCCATGCCAGAGCAGCGCCAGGGCCGTGGAAGAGATGATGGCCGCGGTGAGCAGGATCACGGCGGGGAGGCGACGTGCGGCTGGATCCTGGGACTTCGCTCGATGCCATGCCATCGCTCCATAAGCGATGGCACCGCCCGCGAGCGCCGCCCAGGACGTCAGCGTGTGCATGTCATGCCGCACGAACCCGGCCTTGAAGCAGAGGAACCAGAAGAGGGAGAGCACGAGCAGCAGCAGGAGGCTCCCTACCCTGTCCGTCGAGACCTTCAGCTCCTCCCAGAGCACGGCACCGAAGACGGCGGCGCTGAGGACCAGGAACACCGTGAGCTCCCGCGCGCTGCCCCAGAGGGACATCGCGTCGGTGTAGCCGGAGATGATCTGCTGGGAGAGCCCGAGATAGGCGGGGAGGTGGCTGAGCTGCTGGCCCGCCGCGACATAGAGGACCAGGAAGGTGATCAGCAGGAGCGGTGTGTGGATGGGAGCCCGCCTGTGGCGCATGCGATCGGCATCGACAAGCCCCAGGAACAGGAAGCCGGCGACCGCGAAGGTGAGCTTCACCAGGGCACCGAAGCCGACGATGATCGACAGGACGGCGAGGTGGCGCGTGGAGACCGGCGTCGGCCGCCGGAAGTGACAGAGGGCAATCAGCAGGGGCAGGAAGAAGAAGCCGAAGTCATTCCGTCCGTTGCTCTCAAAGGGGACGACGAGAATCAGCGCGAGGGGAATCGCCGTGAGGCCGAGGGGGCGCAGCAGGCACCCGAGCGCATAGAAGAGGGCTCCGGCCCGGAGCAGGTTGATGAGGAGCGAGGCCGTGAAGGTCTGCTCACTGAACAGGTAGGTATAGGCAAACCCATAGGGACCAAACGTGAAGACCAGATCCTGGCCCCACTGCGCCCCGGTCGCATAGCCCCGGTCGATGACCATGGTCCACGAGTAGTCGAGACCGGCGCTGGGAAACGTGAAGTGCCAGGGGGCGACGATGAGCAACCCATAGAACGCCAACAGCGCCCCCACGGCCACCGCGCCCACCTTCGCCGCCGTTGACCGTGTCTCTGCCATGGAGACGCTACCTCACGACTCCGAGCAGGGGAGCCGGGTGGGCGGCCTTGCCAGTGCCGAACAGCGCGAACTCCCGCAGGGCGCTCGCGGCCTGCACCGCCGACTGCTCCCAGGAGAGGCTGCGCACGTACTGGAAGCCCGCGGCGATCTGCCGCTGGCGGAGCGTCTCGTCCTCGAGCAGCCGGGACACGGCCTGTGCCACCCCCGCCGCCGTCGGTGGCGCCAGCACCACCGCGCCCTCCGGGTACGCCGCGCGGGTGCTCTCCACGTCGATGTCCACCACCGGGCAGCCACAGGCGGCGAGCTCCTGGGGCAGCAGGCTGTAGTTGGTGAACGAGAGGCACACCGCCACGTCGCTGCTGGAGAACACCCGCCGCAGCCCGTCGAAGTCCAGCACCCCGTGGCCCACGAAGGGGAAGGGCAGCACAGAGGGCGGAATCGGCGCCCCGGCGATGTGGATCTCCACCTCGGGGAACCGCTCCTTCACCTGCTTCAGCGCCAGCCCGACGATCTCGAAGCCCCGGCGCGTCGTGTTCGGACGCATGTACGCGAACACCTTGCGGTTGCCGCCGCGGAGCACCGGATCCGGGTAGTACACGTCATGGTCCACGGCGAGCGGGAAGCTCCGGGCGTGCATGCCGTACTTCGTGCGCATGAGCGACTCGAGCCATGGGCCCGCCGTGAGCCCGTAGAAGCCGAAGTGGTAGGTGTCCTCGGCCAGCTGCCACTCGGCGCCCACCGCGAAGAACGCCGGCTCGTAGTCCTGGATGAAGTACGCCTTCACCGGCGCGCAGTGGCTGGCCCGCACCCGGTAGGCGGTGTGCCACGCCGTGGCCATGACGATGTCCGCTGGCTCCATCTCCTCGTCATCCCCCAGGTGCCGCACGGGGGCCTGGATCGGCAGGAACCACTCGTGGACCATCGCCTGGAGCCGCATGGGCTCGGGCGGCAGGATCTCGCTGTTCGTCAGGTAGACGCGGCAGCGGTGGCCCAGGCGCTCCAGGAAGTGGATGGTGCGGAAGATTGTCATGTGGCCACCGCCGCCACGGCTGAACGGCGGGATCACCCAGTTGATGAGGAGGTGATCCGGATCCAGCTTCCGAGGGCTCGGCGGGGGGACCACGGCGCGGGCCTTGGGCGGCTGGGAGAGGAGCCGGTAGGGATCATCCTGCCACCAGTCCCCAGGCTTCTTGCGAGGGCCCTGCAGGGCGCGCCGCACGGTGAGCAGGGTGCGGGAGGCACCCTCGCTGCGGTACTGCTTCCAGTGATGAGCGGCCTTGTGGACGAGCTCGCTGGCCGTGTCGATCTTGCCGTGCCTGGCCAGCGAGCGCTTCACCGTCCCCCGCACGTCCTCGAGCAGCCCGGTGTGGCCCGAGCGCGCGTCCGCGTCACCCTTGAGCTGGTGGTGCAGGGAGAGGCGGCGGACCACCGCCTGGGGCAGCAGCTCGTGCCGATCCCCGAGGAACCACGCCAGCGCCTGGCCCATGTTGCGGCCGGCTGACACCGCCGCCTTGGAGAGCTTTCCTTGCTCCTGGGGATCGGCCATCAGCCGCTGGATGTCCTGCTTCGCCTGGAGCAGGCGCTCGCGCAGCAGCCGGCGGATGCCCGGCATGTCCTTCAGATCGAAGTACTCGCGGTGGTAGCGGGCCTCGTCGAAGGTGCGGCGCGCCTGGACCCAGGGCGAGTAGTTGTGACTGTGGCGCACCACGGAGCGGGGCGCGTAGGCCTTGATGTAGCCCGCCTCCAGGATGTCCGACGCCCACAGCTGATCCTCCATGAACTCCACGTCCCGGTAGGGGATGCGGGTCCAGACCGAGCGGCGGAGCGCGGCGTTGTTGTCGGAGAAGAAGCGGTAGAAGGGCCGGTTCGCGTCGTAGTCAGCCCAGCCCTCCGGCCCGGGCTGGATGCGGAAGAGCGTGGTGTCCGCGCCGAAGTGCGCGAAGTGCCGCTCCAGCATGTAGGCCTCGGCCGGGATGCAGCCCGGGTGCGGCACGTGGCGGCCGAACACACCGGCCACCCGCTCGTTGTCTCGCATGGGGGCGATCAGCTCGCGCAGCCACGCGCGATCCGCCGGCACCGCGTCCTGAGTGAGGAGCGCGACGAAGGGGGTGGGGCTGTGCTCGATGGCCAGGTTGCGCGTCCGGCCGTGCCCGAAGGTGGCCGGATCGATCTCCATCAGCCGTGCCGGGAACGAGCGGATGATCTCCAGCGAGTCGTCCTGGGAGCCGCTGTCGACGCAGAGCACCTCGAACGGGAAGTCCGTCTTCTGCTGGAAGACGGCGGCGAGACAGTCGCGCAACAGGGGGCTCCCGTTCTTCACGGGGATGATGACGGTCACCAAGGGACTGTCTGGGCTCATGTCCTCTGCACCTCTTCTGGTTCAGCCGGGCCCGAGCAGGGTCAGTGTTCCTGGCAGCTCCCAGGCGAGCATCTGTACGGCCAGGGACTCCGCGCTGCGATCGTCCGTGCGCAGCGAGACGTCCATGGTGGTGAAGGTGAGGTTCGGGTTGTAGAAGGGATCGCCGCGGCGGGTCCACGGGCGGAAGGCGCTGTAGGAGAGCCACGCGTCCCGATCCGGGATGTAATGGCCTCTCCGCGTGGCGGACTCGTGGTGCACCAGGTGCGTGTGGGGTGTGTACACGCACCGCAGGCCTCGTGCGATGATCCGCAGGGCCAGCTCCACGTCGCTGCCGGACACCACCATGCGCTCGTCGAAGCCGCCCACCTGCTCGAAGAGCTCGCGGCGCATCATCATGCAGGCGCCGGTGACGGCCAGGTAGTCGCGGGGGCAGTCCGGGCGGCCGAACGGCGTCCACGCGTCATCCGGGCGGCCCTTCCAGAAGGCATGGGTGGCGAAGCCGCCGGGCCCCAGGATGACGCCCGCGTGCTGGATGGTCCCATTGGGGAACAGCAGCAGCGGACCCACCACGCCCACCTCTGGCCGCTGGGCCTGGGCGATCAGCTCCTCCAGCCAGCCGTCCTCTACCAGCTCGATGTCGTTGTTGAGCAGGAGCAGCAGCTCGCCTGTGGCATGGCGGGCAGCGAAGTTGTTGAGGGCGGAGTAGTTGAAGGGATGGTCCCAGGTGAGCTTGAGGATGCGCGGGTCGTCCAGCTCCGCCAGCAGCGCGTGGGTCCTCGGGTCCACCGAGTTGTTGGAGACGAGGATGAGCTGCCAGTCCTCCCACCCCGTGTGGGCGCGGAACGTCCTCCAGAGCTGCTTGAGCAGCTCCGGCTTGTCCTTGAAGGGGACGATGATGGAGACGCGCGGAGTGCCCTTCACCGCGTGGCGGACGCGCAGCAGGCCGCTGCGGGTGACGCTGACCTCGGCCTCCTCACCGCAGCGCTGCAGGTGCTGGGACAGGGCGACATGGGCTGCCGCGTTGACGAAGTGGAAGGCCCGCGCCGTCTCCCGGCGGTGGTAGAGGACGGCGGGCACGTGCGCCACCGGCGTGGAGGCCTCCGAGGCGCGCAGGACGAGATCGAACAGCTCGGCGCCGTCGAAGCCCTCGCGCACGCCGTCGAGCTGCGTGAACTTCTCGCGGCGCATGACGAGCAGTCGCGTGGCGTAGTCACACGCGCGCTGCATGTCCCGGCTCCAGTCCGGCTTGAAGAAGGGGAGGCGGCGGAGGCCCGTGCCCTGCAACCGGTCCTCGTCCGAGTACGCCATGCCGGCATGAGGGTGAGAGGCGAGGGTGAGCGCCATCTCCGCCAGGGCATGGGGAGCGAGCCGGTCGGCCGGCTCCAGGAATGCGAGGACGTCACCCCGCGCGGAGCGGGCGGCCGCATTGAGGGCGCCTGCGTGGGCGGCGCTGACGAGGGTGCGGGTGAAGCTCAAGCGGCCATCCCTGGCCCACTCGGGTGGGAGGTGGCCGCGCAGGGCTTCCAGCTCGTGCTCGGGGCCCGCGATGCACAGCTCCCAGGGCTCGTAGATCTGGCTCAGCAGCGAGGCGACGCACTCCCGCCAGTGCTCGGGGTTCACCTCGCGTGCCGCCACGAGCACGGAGAAGGAGGGCCGTTGCCGGAGCTGGTGGAGGGCCCGGACGGTGGAGCTCATCCGCGGGGGCTCAACGGTGGCGCACCACTGGCGGTACTCCTCCTCCGAGATGGGAGGGCAGATCGCGAGGTGACGCGCCATGAAGCGGGTGGCCTCGCGGGTGAAGTCCCGCTGAGGCACGAGCAGGTCCCTCCACAGGTCCGGGAGATCCATGTCCGGCGGGCAGGGGTCAGCCGCGGCCTCCAGGCGACTCACCAGCTCATCGGCCTGAGCCCTGGAGGGCAGGGTCTCGCCCGTGGCGGCCAGCAGCACCTCGAGGGCGAGGCGGTTCCAGGTCCGCATGCGCTCGAGCGCCGGGCGCAGCAGGGGGAGCAGGACGGTGACACCCGAGCGCTTGAGCAACCCTACGGCCTTGGCGGCGGGGCCCGTGCGGTGGGACTCGTGCTGCCAGACGGCGGGGTGGGTGAGCGGCTCGAGGGTCTGGCGGAGCCGGTTCTGGACCTGCTCATGGCCGGCTCCCCCGCCGAAGCTCTCCACCTCCGAGAGCGCCGCGAGGAGCTGCTTGTTGAAGTTGAACTGCGGGCGCAGCAGTTCGATCTGGAGCAGGAGCAGGGCCCGCTGCGCCTTCCGGCGCCAGCGGGGCAGGGCCCTCGAGGAGAAGCGCTGAGTGACCGCGCCCAGGATGTCGGCGTAGAGCGAGAGCGGGCGTGGGCCCGGGATGAAGGACGCGGCTCCTTTGGGGGCGCGGCGGCGCAGCTCCCGCAGCAACTCGGTGAGGGTCCGCTCGGCGTCAGCACCTTCGGTGTCGGTGGCGGTGCCTCTGCGCAGCTCGTCGAACCGCAGGAACTGAGCGCCTGCCCGCTCGGCGAGGTCGGCGACCGTGCCGAGGCCGGTGGCAGGAGTCGGCGCTGGCTCGACACCGTCTTCCTCCATCAGAGGTCCGGAGTCGGCGCCAGCCGCTGGGCGCTGGGAGAGCTCACGCATGGGGGGCCTCCTATACCATCCGGTCATCCGGGGGAAAGCAGTGCTGTCGGGTACCGACCGGGCTGCGGATCTTCAGAGCGCCGCCCAGGCTGGATGTCCGCTGGGGGGTAAGGGGTGAGAGGCCCCGGTTTGCCTGCCTGCCCGAACTCACCGCGAAGCTCGCGACCAGGCGGCCGTCTGGTGTAGGGATATCGCCGGTTTGAGCCAGACAGGAACCATGGACGCGATCGTCATCCGCAACGTCGTCAAGCACTTCAAGAAGAGCACGATCCGGCGAGAGTACACGACGCTGAAGACGGAGCTGGTGAAGTGGCTGACGGGCAAGCGAGAGCGTCCTGCGAAGACGTACATCGAGGCGCTGCGAGGAATCGACCTGGTCATCCCTCAAGGTCGGACGGTGGGGGTGATAGGGCGAAATGGCTCTGGAAAGAGCACGCTGCTGAAGCTGATGACGGGCATCTATGCGCCGAGCTCCGGGAGCATCGAGATGAACGGAAGAGTCTCAGCGCTGCTGGACCTTGGAGCGGGGTTCCACCCGGACTTTTCCGGGAGGGAGAACATCCTCATCAACGGAATCATCCTGGGGATGACGCGAGCAGCGATCAAGGGGCGGATGGATGAGATCATCGCGTTCAGCGAGCTGGGCGAGTTCATAGATGAGCCAGTGAGGACGTACTCGAGCGGGATGTACATGAGGCTAGCGTTCGCGGTGGCGACACACGTGGAGCCAGACATCCTGATAGTGGACGAGATACTGGCGGTGGGAGACGAGCACTTCAGCAAGAAGAGCTTGGGGAAGATGATGGAGTTCAAGAGGGCGGGGAAGACGATAGTGCTGGTGACGCACGACTTGGGGACGGTGGAGAGGTGGTGTGACATGGCGGCGTGGATAGACGCCGGGAGGATCCGGAAGCTGGGAGCGCCGGGAGAGGTGGTGAGCGAGTACCGGCGAGCGGTGGAGCTAGCGGAGCAGCAGGATCGGGTGATGGTGCCCGCGGCGATAGCTGCGGATGGAGGAGCGTTGCCGGAGCTGGAGCCCGCGCCCGTGGCAGCGGCGGTGCCCGTGGTGGAGCGGGAGCTGAAGCTGACGGAGGTGAGCCTGAGGGGAGAAGGAGGCGAGGCCGTCAGTCAGGTGGACACGGAGGCGGGGCTGGAGCTGCACGTGGGCTACAGCGCGGTGAAGCCCGTGGAAGCGGTGGACCTGGCAGTGGTGCTCAAGCGAGCCGACGGGGTCCTGGTCTACCAGACGAGCACAGCGGCCGAAGGGCTGAACCTGCCGAAGCCATTGGGGCTTCAGGGCAAGGTGGTGCTGGTGATCGAGCGCATCGGGCTGACTGCGGGGGAGTACAGCATTGAAGTGGCAGCGCGAGCCGGGACTGGAGCGGTATATGACGAGCACAAGGAGGCCTGCCGCTTCCAGGTGAGCTCGGCGATCGGGGACTCGGGGGTGGCGAGGCCCGTGCACCGTTGGCGAGTGGAGAGCGAGGGGACGGCGCAGCTGGAACTGATGCCCAGGTGGGTCGCCTCGTGACAGCGGGCGCACGCGCGGAAGAGGCCGCGCTCTGGGTGGGTATCGTCCTGTACCAGAATGCGCCGAAGGAGCTGGAGCGGTTGTGCGCTGCGCTGCGCCTGAACCAGGAGACTCCTGGGACACCGGCGCTTCGGGTGGTGTGGTGGGACAACTCACCGACGGACGCACTGCGCGCGGAGCTGGCAAGGCTCGCGCCAGGGGCGGACTATCGACACTCCGGGGCAAACCTCGGCTTCGGGGCAGCACACAACCGCGTGATGAAGGAAGCCTTCGCATCCCGCGCGACACGTTACTACCTGTGTGTGAACCCGGACGGAGTGCTGCACCCCCGCTGCCTCGCGGAGCTGGTGGCGGAGGCAGAGCGGCCTGGACGCACGGGGCTCGTCGAGGCGCGGTTGTTCCCCGATGAGCACCCCAAGCCCTACGAGCCGGGGACGCATGAGACACCGTGGTGCTCCGGGTGCGTGCTGCTGCTCACGCGGGAGCTCTACAGCGAGGTGGGTGGCTTTGATGAGCGCTTCTTCATGTACTGCGAAGACGTGGATCTCTCGTGGAGGGCGCGCGCCGTGGGCTTCTCCGTCCGTGTGGCCCCGCGGGCGCTCGTGCACCATTACACCCTGGATCGAGAGATTACCGCGCGCCGGGAGCTGAGCGTGCGCCGCAGTGCCGCGCTGCTCGGAGCCAAGTACGGCGACGCGGTGTTCGCCCAGGAGCGCCTGCGCGAGTACCAAGCGCTGGGCGGTGAGCCGTTCTCGTTGCCCACGGTGGAGCGCCCTGCTGACGCGATGGCGCGTGTCGCCGACTTCCGGCACCTCTTCATGTTCGCGGAGCAGCGATGGTGAGCATGCCCGACTCAGCGGATGGTGGAGCGCAGGACATGGATACGCGCCTGCGCTCCTTGATGCCTGGCGTCACGTTCGCGGAGCCGCGATGGTGAGCCCGCTCGACTTGGCGAAGAGCGGAGCGGAGAGCGAGGGGACACGCCTGCGCTCCTTCGTGCTTGGGCGCGTGGTGCCAGGCAGCCGGGTGGGGGTGGTGGGCAAGGATCAGGGGCTGACCCAGGCGCTGTCTGCCGCTGGCTGCTCCGTGTGGGAAGGGGGAGCGTCCGAGCTGGAGGTGCTGCGGAGGTTCGCGCCGACCCATGTCGTCCTGATGGAGCGCGTTCAAGGGGAGGGGCTCGAAGCCCGTCTCCGCTCCGTCCATGCGGTGGCGCCGGAGGCCGAGCTCCTCCTCGGCTTCGACAATGCTGGAGCGGCCGGCGCGTTACTCGCCACCCTCATCGAGGGTGCTCCCTCGCGCCAGGGACCTTCCGAGGTCGGCTTCCTGCGATGCCTCTCGGCGTGCGGCCTGCGGGTGGTGCATCGCGAGGCACATACCGATCCTCCCCCGCGGGGCTCTCTTGCCGTGGGTGCGGAGCGGGCCCTCCGCCAGCTCCTGGCCCAGCTCGCACCGGGGACCGTGGATGACATGCTCCTCTACGCCCTGGTGCGAGTCACCTCTGAGCCCGTCGCAGCGAACCGAGAGCCGGGGCTGCTCAGCATCGTGCTCTGGAGCGGGCCTGAGCACCGAAATCTGCTCGATGAGGCTGTGTTCTCGCTCGCATGCCAGCGCTACCGGCCCTTCGAGATCGTCCTGGTGGAGCCGGAGCCGGTCGCGACGGGCCCGGGCGACGCAGTGCGCACGCTAGAGACGTACCGGCGCATCGAGGGCTTCCGTTTCCAGCACGTGAGAGGCCGGCCCGATGGGCTGATGGACGAGGCGATCCGCCGTGCCCGAGGCCAGTACCTGGCATTCTTCGAGGCGTCGGGACTCGTCTATCCCGGGCATTTTGAGAAGCTCATCCAGGCGCTCCGAGAAGGAGAGGCGGCCTGGGCTGTTTCACGCGCCTTCCGCCGAATGGCCCGAGCCGTGCCTGGCGATGAGGATTACGTCGAGACGAAGATCCCGTTCCCTCTCGGTGATCATCTGGAACTGGCCCACCTCCGCGAGCACCCATGGCTGCTCCACGCGCTTGTCATCGATCGCGACCGGCTTGCGAGCATGCCCCTCCACGTGCCAGACCCCAGGCCAGGGCAGGTCGCCGCGTTGCCGCTGCAACTCGCGGCCATCTTCGAGCCCGTGTTCCTCAACGGTCTCGCTACATGCGAGCAGCAGGTGTCCGAGTCCGCACCTCCGATCTTGGAAGGGGGCGTTGGGGCTCTGCACTTCCTGCGAACTTTCGAGGCGCTGGAGCAGGCGGTGATGCGTGCCCGGGCCTCCGGTCAGAGCGCGAAGGATCTGCGGCACCGAGCGCTCGATGAGCTCAATTCCCGCTTGCGGCGCTGGGCACCGTGGGTCCATCACGCCTTGCGGTCCACGGCGGCCCGGTGGCTGAAGTGAAGCAGAGGCGAGGCGCACGGTAGCGCCAGGCCACGTCCCCGGATTCCCACAGGAGGGCGTGCCGATGGCTCCCAGTGCCGAACGGGTGTGCAGCACGGGCTACTCCCCGCACCGCCGCTCATGTCAGCCTGAGCTGATGTGCTGCCGGACACAGGCAACGAGGAGGGTGGCGGATATGGAACGGATGGGGCTCGTCGCACACGTCGAGCAGCAGTTGGAGCGCGTTATTGCACTGGGCTTGCTGCCAGAGCAGGGACTTCTTCCCTCGGAGAACATGCTGGCGCGGAAGTATGG
>NZ_DASPHO010000124.1:0-4336 GCF_035629615.1 Hyalangium sp.
GTGCGCTCGATATGGGAGCCAGGGGCCACCCCAGAGCGTGTGGTGCTGAATTCACAGGCGCTTGAGCCAAGCAGCCCCAGGAGGCTGCTGCCTGCCACTGCAGGGGCCAGGCTGGGCACAGGTGTGCCTACAGCGGCTGTAGGGCCGGGACACGGGCCCGGCCAACGGCTCGGGTGGCACCCGGCAGCAGCACTCCTTCCCCGCTGGGCCCGGGGCCGCACCCCGCCAATGGGCCTCCATTTCTCCTATCGTTTGGCGCTCAACGCGGCCATCGAGGCCATTCGGGCCGGCGAGCACGGCAAGGGCTTCAGCGTGGTGGCCGGCGAGGTGCGGCGGCTGGCCGGGCGCAGCAAGGCGGCGGCGCGGGAGATTGGCGAGCTGGCCATCAACAGCTGGGCGGTGGCGGAGGAGTCCGGCCGCCAGCTGAGGGACCTGGTGCCGTCCATCCAGCGTACGGCGGAGCTGGTGCACGAGGCGGCGGCCTCCACGCGCGAGCAGTCCACCAGCGTGGGCATGATGAGCGAGGCCATGGCGGCCGTGGAGCGCTCCACCCAGGGCAACGCGCGCGGCGGAGGGGCTGGCCAAGGACGCGGAGTCGCTGGCCCTTCAGGCGGACGCGCTGCGCCGGCTCACGGCCTTCTTCCAGGTGGGCAGCCTGGAGGGCATTGATCTCAGCGCGCCGTCCGAGCTGCCGCCCGAGGTGGGCTCATCGCCCCCTTCGGCTCCGGTGCTCGACGCGGCCATGGGGAGCATCGATGGGGGAGGCAATCCCCCGCCTGGCGGAGAGGTCCAGAGCCTCTAACGCAAGGCGAAGATCCATGGGATGAAAGTCCATATGGAGGGAGGTTCAAGAGGGCATTCTCGCCTTCTTTGTTACTCGCCTTCTGTAGTAGTGACGGACCCTCATGTTTCGTGCGAGCAGCGTGAGGGTCGAAAGGTCGGTTGTTCCTCCATCACCTGGCGCCACCCAGGACACCTTCGGTGTGGGTTTCGATGCCTGAGCAAGGAGGCGGCAAGAAGACTCCCTTCATCGGCCCGAGCGAGATGCACGTGCGGGTCAGCGCCCACGACTGGGCTGCGACACCCGTGGGGCCTGTCGAGACCTGGCCTCAGAGCCTCAAGTCCACCGTGAAGACGCTGCTGTCCTCGCGCTATCCGATGATTCTCCTCTGGGGCGCCGAGCTCATTCAGATCTACAACGAGGCCTACATTGGCCTGATTGGAGACAAGCATCCTGGGGCACTGGGGCGCTCCATCCGAGAGACTCAATCCGAGTCCTGGGAAGTCATCGGGCCCATGATTCATGAGGTGATATCGACGGGGATCCCCAACTGGGTTCCCGCGCAGATGTTGCCATTGGAGCGTGCGGGCTACCGGGAAGAGTCCTACTTCAGTCTCTCCTACAGCGCGGTCGACGATGATGAAGGACGCATCGCCGGCATGCTCTGCGTCTGCAGCGAGGTGACCCAACAGGTCCTCGGTGAGCGGCGCACCCGGCTGCTGCGTGATCTGGCCATCAAAGCGGGCGAGACCCAGAGCGTCGAGAAGACCTGCCTGGACATCGAGGCCACCATGGCCTCCCATTCGTTCGATGTGCCTTTCGCGCTTCTGTACCTCCGCGAGCCGGACGGAAAGACGCTCGCGCTCGCGGCTGGTATTGGCCTTCAGCGCGGCGCCCACGCGGCACCGACGGTGGCGAGACCCGATTCGGAAGACGGTGTCATGTGGCCCCTGGGCCCGGCCTTACGCGGGAAGACCGTGCTCGTGGAGCGCCTGGAGCAGGGGCTCGCCTTGACGGGAGGCCCCTGGAAGGATGCTGCCCATTCGGCGCTGGTGATGCCCATCGCCTCCGCCGAGCCAGGGGCGACGCTGGGCGTGCTGGTGGCCGGCATCAGTCCCAACCGCGAGCTTGATGAGGGCTACCGCTCGTTCTACGAGTTGTTCGCCGGCCAGGTCTCCGTGGCGCTCCGCAATGCCCGCTCCTATGAGGACGAGCGCAAACGGGCGGAGGCACTTGCCGAGCTCGACCGCGCCAAGACCGCCTTCTTCAGCAACGTGTCGCACGAGTTCCGGACGCCGCTCACGCTCATGCTGGGGCCGCTGGAGGATGCGCTCTCCGACATGAACGCGCCGCTGCCACCGTCCCAGCGGGAGCGACTCGCCCTGGTGCTGCGAAACGGCAACCGCCTCTTCAAGCTCGTCAACACACTGCTCGACTACTCGCGGCTCGAGGCGGGACGAGCCAAGGCCAAGTTCCAGCCAGTCGACCTCTCCTCGCTCACCACGCAGCTCGTGAACCACTTCGAGTCGGCGGCCCGCAGGGCGGGGCTCACCCTCACGGTGGAGTGCCCGCCGCTCTCCGAACCTGTCTGGGTGGACATCGAAGCCTGGCAGAAGGTCGTCTTCAACCTCTTGTCCAACGCGCTCAAGTACACCTTCAGCGGTGGCGTGTCCGTGTCGCTCCGAGAGCAAGAGAGCCAGGTCCTGCTGCGAGTGCACGACACGGGCACGGGGATTTCGCCCGAGGAGCTGCCGCACATCTTCGAGCGCTTTCACCGGGTGGAGGGCGCTCGCGCGCGCAGCCACGAGGGCAGCGGGATTGGCCTGGCCCTGGTGAAGGAGCTCGTCGGGCTGCACAAAGGCCGCGTGGACGTCGACAGCGAGGGGGACCGAGGCAGCGTCTTCACCATCTCGCTTCCTCTGGGGCACGGCCATCTGCCGGCAGATCAACGAGCGGTTCCTGGCGCGCAAGCCGCGGAGGCCGAGACCGCGCGCGCAGATTCTTATGTCCAGGAAGTGCTCGGGTGGTTGCGACAGGAAGATGAAACGCCATCTCTTCAGGGGGACCTGAAGAGCGTTCACGGAGAGTCGACGCAGCGGCTAGGGCGTGTGCTGGTGGCGGACGACAATGCGGACCTGCGCGATTACCTGACGCGCACGCTCTCACCCCTCTTCGAGGTGGAGGCCGTGGCGGATGGACAAGCGGCCCTCGAGGCGGTGCGTGTCCGAGCTCCGGATCTCGTCGTCACCGACGTGATGATGCCGCGCCTGGGTGGCTTTGGGCTCTTACGCGCCCTGCGCGAGGCGCCCGAGACACGAGCCCTGCCGGTGGTGATGCTGTCCGCGCGGGCGGGGGAGGAGGCCGCCATCGAGGGGATGGAGGCGGGCGCGGACGACTACCTGGCCAAGCCTTTCTCCGCCCGCGAGCTGCTGGCGCGGGTGCGCACCGCGCTGGAGCTGTCTCGCATGCGGAGGAACCTGGCACGCCAGGAGGCGCTCGCCGAGGGCCTGCGCGAAGCGGTGCGTGCCCGGGATGCGTTCCTGTCCGTTGCTGGCCATGAACTCAAGACGCCCCTGGCTGTCTTTCGCCTGCAGTTGGAGTTGCTGGAGCGTGGCCTGAGTCCGGAATCGCACGCGCGGCTCGCTGAGCGGTTCGGTACCGCCGCGCGGCAGGTGGGGCAGCTCTCCTCGCTGGTGGAGGGGTTGCTTGTCGTCTCGGAGTTGGCCGCGGGACGACTGGAACTGCGGCGCAGCGAGGTGAACCTATCGGCCTTGGTGCAGGAGGTGGCCGCGGGAATGAACGCGGAGTTCGCGCGGGTGGGGTGCTCGGTCACGCTGCGGGTGGAGCCAGAGGTGGTGGCTCCCTGTGACGGGCCCCGCATCGCGCACGTCCTGGCAAGTCTTTTGCGTCAGGCGATGCGTGGCTCGCCGGCGTGTCCGCTGGAGGTGTCACTCCTGAAGGAGGGGGCGGCGGCGCGTCTGAGCGTGACGGGCCACGGCAGAGACTTGTCTCCGGAGGACCGTGCCCGCATCTTTGGTGACTTCGAGCGGGCTGTCCCGACGCAGCACTACAGCACCGGGCTCGAGGTGTGGATCGCCCGGCAGGTGGTGCAGGCCCACGCCGGCGTCTTCGAAGTCACGGATACGCCCGGAGGGGGGGCCACCTTCCATGTCCTGCTGCCGCTGTTGGCGTTGGGCAGTGGTGTTGCCAGTGGAGGTCAGCGCCGCTGAAGCCCGATGATACTGCTGCACGAGGGGAGGGCCGCGAGGAGTCCGGAGGAGATCTAATGAGCTCAGGAGGCCGCGGGCAGGTGCTCGCGGACGACGCCGAGCCAGTACTCCCGGCCGTAGTACTGGCTCATCTTCCCCAGCAGCCGGCTGTCCCAGAACAGCAGGAAGGTGGGGATGCCGAAGAGGTGCGCTCGATATGGGAGCCAGGGGCCACCCCAGAGCGTGTGGTGCTGAATTCACAGGCGCTTGAGCCAAGCAGCCCCAGGAGGCTGCTGCCTGCCACTGCAGGGGCCAGGCTGGGCACAGGTGTGCCTACAGCGGCTGT
>NZ_DASPHO010000125.1:0-2852 GCF_035629615.1 Hyalangium sp.
ACAGCCGCTGTAGGCACACCTGTGCCCAGCCTGGCCCCTGCAGTGGCAGGCAGCAGCCTCCTGGGGCTGCTTGGCTCAAGCGCCTGTGAATTCAGCACCACACGCTCTGGGGTGGCCCCTGGCTCCCATATCGAGCGCACCGCTTGCCGGGCCGTAAGCCTGGCCAACACCCGGCGCCTGCCTCCGCAACGGGCGCAGGCGAAAATGTCCAACGCGAAACTCCGGCGCAGCAGTCCGGCCCAGTCCAGGGGGGGCATGCGCCTCTTGTGCAGCTCCTCTCGCCCTGGGGCCAACGACGGGTTCCCCTCCTGCGGCCCCGCCTCCTCCCCGCCGGCAGGGACCAGAAATCGCCGCAGTTTGGCGCCTGGAGCAAAGACGCCGTGGAACCTCGTGAGGTTTGTCCGACCCGCCGCTGCAATGCGAAACCGCGCGCAGGAAGAGAGTGAGGACGTCCGAGAGCAGTCCCGCCTCCTTCAGCAGTACCCACCGCACCCGATGCGGAAAGGACAGCGTCCACTGCCGATAGGGCACGCGCGGCAGCACGCGCTCCACCAGGTGCACTGCCGTTACATGCGCTCGCTTCGCGTTGCAGGAGGGGCACACCCCTCGTCCCTTGCACGAGAAGGCAACGAGCAACTCGTCCTTGCAACTCTCGCAGCGCACCCGCGCGAAGCCATGCGCCAGCACTCCGCACTCCAGGTACCGGGCGAAGTCCCGCTCCAGTGGGAGGAGTTCACGCCTCCAGAGCAGGACTGGAGATAGATTCCCAGGATCATGCTCGAGCTGCGCGTCTGCATCGACGTCGATGATCTGGAAAGAGGGATTGCCTTCTACACCCAGGTGCTGGGGCTGAAGGTCGGGCGCCGGTTCGGGGACAAGGGCGCGGAGCTGCTCGGCGCCTCGGCAGCGATCGACATCCTCGCCAAGCCCGCCGCAAGCCAGCCCAGCCCAAGCGCCTCCTCCCTCCGGGACTACCGCCGCCACTGGACGCCCATCCACCTGGACTTCGTCGTCACCGATGTGGAGGCCGCGGTGGAACGGGCCCAGTCCCACGGGGCCACGCTGGAGAAGGCCATCCAGGAGCTCGAGTGGGGCCGCATGGCCCTCATGGCCGACCCCTTCGGCCATGGCTTCTGCCTCCTCCAGTTCAAGGGCCGGGGCTACGACGAGCTCGCCGGGAGCTGAGCCCCTTCAGCCAGGAGCGGGCGCAGTCCCCGGGGAAGCGGCCGCGGAGGCCAGCGCCGCGAGCTCGTCCCGAAACGTGCTCACCAGCCGATGCGGATCCGGCACCAGCCCCGCATCCACGGAGACTCCCACCGTCACCTGCCCCGCGTAGCTGAAGATGCTCACGCCCAGGCCCACCTTGCCCGACTGCGGCACCCAGAACATCAACCCCGCCAGCTTCGTGCCCGCCAGGAATACCGGATGCCGCGGCCCGGGGACATTGGTCATGATGAGCGAGGCCTTCGCAGCCAGCACGTCCACCATCGCCCGCTCCACCGCCACCGGCACCAGTCCCGCCATCCCCAACATCCCGAACGTCAACGCCGCCTCCGGCGAGCGCTTCAGCACGTCCATGCGCTGCTTGAGCGCCCGGAGCCGCCGCCGCGGATCCTCCTCCTTCACCGGCAGGTCCAGGAACACCAGCCCGAAGCGGTTGCCCAGCTCGCGGGGAATGGGCTCATCCAGCGGCCGCAGGTTCACCGGAACCATGGCGCGCAGATCCTCCACCGGTCCCCCCCGCTCCTCCAGGTAGCGGCGCAGCGCCCCCGTGAGCGCCGCGAGCAGCACGTCATTGATCGTGCTCTCCATGGCGCGGCCCAAGGCCTTCACCTCCTCGAGGGGGATGGGCTCCGACCACGCGGCGCGCTTCGCCGTCCCCAGCTCCCCCCGGAGCACCGTGGCAGGGTCCGAGGACAGCAGCGCCAGGCGCTTCACCGCGGCCGCCCCTCGAGAGCCCTCGCGCACGAGGTCTCCCAGCTGGATGGGCTCGGCGAGCAGCTCCGCGCCACGCTTGAGCGCCGCGCGAGTGCCCGAGGCCACCGCGCGCACCCCTCGCAGCATCTTCCTCCACCCCGGCGTCGGCGGCTCCTCCCGAGGCGAGGGCTCCGGCGTGAAGTGCTCCTCCGTGCTCTCGTCCATGAGTGACAGGAGGACTCGCGCCAGGGAGATCCCATCCGCGAGCGTGTGATGGATGCGGACCAGCACCGCGCCCCCTCGCCCGAAGCCGTCCACCAGGTGGAACTGCCAGAGCGGGCGCGAGCGCTCCAGGGGAACGCTCATCCACTGGCTCACGAGCTGCTCCAGGGCGTCACGGTCTCCCGGCGGTGGCACCACGGCGTGGCCCAGGTGCGCCTCCAGCTCGAACGCCGGGTCCTCCTCCCAGTACGGCGCTACGAGCAGCCCCCCAGTCCCCACCAGCCGCTGCCGGAAGCGGGGGAAGCGCTCCACCAGCCGCTCTCGCACCACCGCCTTCAGCCGCTCCCAGTCTAGGGGCTCGTCGAACCAGAGCACCGCGGTGATCATCATCAGATTGGTGGGCTCCTCCATCCGGAGCCACGCCGCATCGACGCTCGCCAGTCGTTCCATCGTCACGCCCTGTCCTAGCGCAACGCGAGGAGCGCTGCCCCTACTCCTTGGCACGCGCCTTCGTGTCCCCCACCTCCGCACGCTGGAACTGGAAGGTACGCTGGGAGGCATCGTCCACGACGAGGGTGAGCGTGTCCTCCTCCACGCTGAAGGAATAGCGCGGGCCCAGGAACTTCCCCTTCGACAGGCCGATGACGCGGGGCGCTCCGCACACCTTGCCCACCGCCTGCCCGTCCTTCGGCTTCAGCACCACCTTGTCCTCC
>NZ_DASPHO010000126.1:0-23405 GCF_035629615.1 Hyalangium sp.
GCTCGCCTGACTGGGGAGCGCGTGGCCCGGGCCCTCGACATCACCGTGGTGGTGCCTCCCCCGCTCCAGAGCCCCTTTGAGGGCCGCTCCCAGCTCAGCCTGGGGCTGCCCGCCATGTCCGATGTCGGGGATCTCGTGGAGACCCTGCTCCGGCTCTACCCTCGGACCCGGACCCTCCTGGCGGGGGACCGGGGGGCCTCGGGCGGGCGCTACATGCAGCTGGTGGTGGAGGCCCCTTCCCATCGGGAGCCGTTCCAGGGGCTGGGAGGGCTCGCTGCTGGACAGAAGGTCTTCGTCTTCGCCCTGTCCCGTCCTCCAGCGAGCAACCAGACAGGCCAGGAAGGTTGACCGGTTGCGTCGGCGAAGCTTATAAGCCCCCGGCTCGTTAGTAGGGAAAGGCCCAGTCTGTACCCCTCCGCGGACTGTGGCCAGCAGCGAAGTTCCACCGGAGCGGGTATCGAAGAGAGAGAACCATGTCGTTGCATCAGGAACGCAAGTCGGAGCTCGTGACGAAGTTCCGCACTCACGAGACGGATACCGGATCCCCCGAGGTGCAGGTGGCGCTGCTGTCCGAGCGCATCAACATGCTCACCGAGCACTTCAAGACCCACAAGAAGGACCACCACTCGCGGCGGGGCCTTCTGAAGCTGGTCGGTCAGCGCCGCCGGCTCCTGGACTACCTCAAGTCCAAGGACACGGCTCGCTACCGCAAGCTCATCGAGGGCCTCGGCATCCGCAAGTAGGCTCGGTCGTACCCGGGGCGCTGGTAACACCAGCGCCCCTCGCATTTGTTGGTGTTGGAGTCGGAGCTGGAAAGAGGAGGGGCGAGGAAGGAGCAAAGGCGAGGAGCTGGCGGAAGTTTTGGTTTCCGTTCGGAAGGGCTGACGGCGGTCGGCCCCTGCGACCAGGGATCAAAATTCCGCAGGATCCCTCTCCGGCGCTCCCAGGCGCCCCATCGTGCAGTCAGACCGCGGTTGCCCGATTCCGCCTGTCCCCAGGCCTGGCGACCGCTCATCACCCGAGGCCCTCCGGGGCGCGGCCCCACCCTCGAAAGGCGAGGCGGGACGTGCGCGGCAGGGGCTCTCAGGAAAAAGCAAAGGCAAGGACATGCTGAAGAAGAGCGTCAAGATTGGTGACAGTGAGCTGAGCATCGAAGTGGGCCGTATGGCCAAGCAGGCCGATGGCGCCGTGGTGGTGCGCTACGGCGACACGATGCTGCTCGTCACGGCCGTGAGCGCGCGGGAGAAGAAGGACATCGACTTCCTGCCGCTGACGGTGGAGTACCAGGAGAAGCTGTACTCGGCGGGCCGCATCCCCGGCAGCTACTTCAAGCGCGAGGGCCGGCTCACGGAGAAGGAGACGCTGGCCAGCCGTCTGGTGGATCGCTCCGCCCGCCCGCTGTTCCCCGAGGGCTATGCGTATGAGACGCAGGTCATCGCCAGCGTCATCTCCGCGGATCCGGAGAACGAGGGTGACATCCACGGCATCACCGGCACCTCCGCGGCGCTGTGGGTCTCGGACATCCCGTTCAACGGCCCCATCGCAGGCATCCGCGTGGGCCGCGTGGATGGGAAGTTCGTGGCCAACCCCACGTTCAAGCAGCGCGAGCAGAGCGACATCGATCTGGTCATGGCGGTGAGCCGCGAGGCCATCGTCATGGTGGAGGGTGGCGCCGAGGAGGTCAGCGAGGCGGACATGGTGGCCGCGCTCGAGTTCGGCAAGCAGGCCGTGCAGCCGGCCCTGGACATCCAGGACGAGCTGCGCCGCGAGCTGGGCAAGACGGTGCGCGCCTACGACAAGGCCGCCACCGTGGACGAGGGGCTCAAGGCCAAGGTCCGCGAGCTGGCGTGGGACGGCATCATGAAGGGCTACACCATCAAGGAGAAGGCCGCCCGCTACGAGACGCTCGGCAAGGTGAAGAAGGAGACCATCGCCAGGCTGAAGGAGCAGATGGGCGAGGCCTTCACCCCCCTGGTGGAGAAGCACGCCAAGTCGGTGGTGGAGGATCTGAAGTACGAGCACATGCGACAGATCACCGTGGACGGGGGCCGCATTGGCGCCCGCGGACACGCCGAGGTGCGGAAGATCACCTGCGAGGTGGGCGTGCTCCCGCGCACCCACGGCAGCGCGCTCTTCACCCGCGGCGAGACTCAGGCGCTGGTGGTGACGACGCTGGGCACCAGCGATGACGAGCAGCGGCTGGAGCTGCTGGGCGGGATGACTTTCAAGCGCTTCATGCTGCACTACAACTTCCCGCCGTTCAGCGTGAACGAGACGAAGCCCATGCGTGGCCCGGGACGCCGCGAGGTCGGCCACGGAGCGCTCGCCGAGCGGGCGCTGCGCAACATGGCGCCCAAGAGCGAGAGCTTCCCGTACACCATCCGCATCGTGTCGGACATCCTCGAGTCCAACGGCTCCTCGTCCATGGCCTCGGTGTGCGGCGGCACGCTGGCGCTGATGGATGCGGGCGTGCCCATCAAGGCGCCGGTGGCCGGCATCGCCATGGGCCTGGTGAAGGAGGGCGAGAAGATCGCCATCCTCTCGGACATCCTCGGTGACGAGGACCACCTGGGTGACATGGACTTCAAGGTGTGCGGCACCAGCAAGGGCATCACGTCCATCCAGATGGACATCAAGATCACCGGCCTGACGACGGAGATCATGAGCCGCGCGCTGGAGCAGGCGCGTCAGGGCCGCGTCCACATCCTGGGCGAGATGCTCAAGGCGATGCCCGAGGCGCGCAAGGAGATCAGCCAGTACGCCCCGCGCATCACCACCATCCAGATCCGTCCTGAGTACATCAAGAACGTCATCGGGCCGGGCGGCAAGGTCATCAAGGACATCATCGCGCGCACGGGCGCCGCGATTAACATCGAGGACTCGGGCCGGGTGGACATCGCCAGCGCCAACTCGGACGCGGTGAAGGCGGCCATCGCGATGATCCAGGCGCTCACGCGCGAGGCGGAGATCGGGAAGATCTACACGGGCACGGTGCGGAAGATCGCCGAGTTCGGCGCCTTCGTGGAGCTGTTCCCGGGCACCGACGGCCTCATCCACATCTCCGAGCTGTCCGACAAGCGCGTGAAGAACGTGTCGGACGTGCTGAAGGAGGGCGACGAGGTGCTGGTGAAGGTCGTCAGCATCGACAAGACGGGCAAGATCCGCCTGTCTCGCAAGGAGGCCATGGCCGAGCGCGCCGCCGCTCAGCAGGCCGCCACGCCTCCCGGTGACGGGGCGCCCGCGCCCACGCAGCCGGACGCGAAGGCCTGATCCGAGGGCCGAGGCGTCCAGGCCGGGGGGAGGCAGCACGGCCCTCCCGGCCCCGCTCAGGCCTCAGCTGTAGAGCGCCCGCTGCAGGCTCTGCCTCAGCCGTGGGCGCATGATGTTCGGGATGTGCTCCGCCCGCCGGAGCGCCTCCTCCAGCAGCCGGATGGCCTCCTGGCGCTCGCCGCGCCTGAGCCGGGCCAGGGCCTGCAGCTCCAACACCTCCAGGGGCTCCTGCTCCACGGAGAGCTCGTCCGAGCGCGCCTGGAGTGCCCTCCACTCCTCCTCCCGCGCCGGCCGTGTGGTCAGCTCCACCAGCGAGAAGAGGACGGACTCGGGGGCGCTGAACTCCGTTCCCGGGCGCTCGGCCAGCACCTGGCGGATGGCGTGCAGCGCTTGGAGCGTCAGCTCGTCCTTCCCCTCGTAGGCCAGCACCCGCGCGTGCAGCAGCAGTCCCCAGGGCCGAGGGGCCACCTCCGGGTGGTCTCGCTCCAGCTCCACCGCGCGGGCGACGTGGGGCGCGGCCGCCCCGGTGTCTCCGGCCTGGAAGTACAGCTCTCCGAGGTTGATCTCGGCGAAGTACTCCCAGCCTGTCATCCCCAGCTCGCTCCCCAGCCGCTTGAAGTGCTCCTGATCCTCCAGCGCCCGCGGCAGATCATTGCGGGCCACCCAGAGGTTGCGGCGGTTGTTGATGGCGCTGCCCAGGTGCAGCCTGTCTCCGCGCTCGGTGCAGGCGGCGATGCAGTCCTCCAGCACCCGCTGGGCCTCGTCGATGCGGCCCAGGTTGGGGAGGATCAGGCCCAACAGCAGCAGGGAGATGATGAGTGACTCATAGCCGGAGTCGCCCTGGCTGCGGGCCAGCTCCGCCGCGGCCACCAGCAGCGTCCGGGCCTGCTCCCACTGCCCCTGGCGCAGCTGGGCCCGGCCCATCCCCAACTGCAGCCGCACCTGCAGCGAGGGAGAGTCCAGCAGCGCGAAGGTCGCGATCGCCATGGCCTCGAGGACGCGCTCCTCGGAGCGCACATAGTCATTGGTCCAGTCGAGGGCCGTGGCCTCGTCCAGCAGGACTTCGACCTCCTCGTGTTTGTCGCCGAGCTGCCGCGCCATCTGCCGCGCGCGGGCCAGATCGGCCAGCGAGTCCTCGTAGCGGCCCACCCGGTAACGCATCAGCCCACGGCCACGGAGCGCGGTCATGCAGCGTGGGTCGGCGATCTCCGGAAGGAGCTCCAGGGCCCGGGTGTAGGTGGCCTCCGCCTTCAGGTACGCATGGCGGCTGCGGGCCGACTCGGCCAGATCGATATAGAGGGCGGCGGCCTCCGAGTGCAGGCCGGCGGCGGCGGCATGAAAGGCGAGCCGGGGCAGGAGCCGCGACTCATTGGCACTGGCCTTCATGTAGAAGAGGTGGGCGGCGTGGTGGAGCCGCCAGCGCTGCGTCTCGGACAGCGAGCGGGCCACCTCCAGGCGGATGAGCTCGTTGCGGAAGCTGAGCCCCTCCTGGGCGTGCTCCACTAGGAGCCCCAGCTCCACCAGCCGGCGGGTGGCGTGGCGAGCATCCAAGGGGAAGTCAGCCGCCCCATCCTCGCGCTCCAGCGCGCTCACCACCCCCTCCACCTGATCGAGGGTGAAGTCCCCGCCGAGCAAGGCACACAGGCGGGCGTGGGCAATGAGCTCCGTGGGCAAGGCTCCCAGCTCGTGGTGGACCAGCCACTCCACCAGCCGGAGCTCGGGCATCCGATCCAGCTCGTCCGTGGCCAGGTAGAAGCTGCCGCCAGGGCGCTGGCGCACCAGGCCCTGACGCTTGAGGCCGCGCGTCAGCTCGACGATGAAGAGGGGGGTGCACTGGGCCCGCTCGGCCAGCTGTTGCAGGGCCTCCGCGGGCACGTTCGTGGCGGGGTGCAGCCCGGTGCGGCACAGCTCCATGGCGTCCGGCAAGGGCAGGGGCCCGAGCTGGAGGGTGGAGCGGCGGGCCGCCCGAGAGCCCCAGTGAGGCCGGGTGTGCTCGAAGCCGGAGCGGGCCAGCACGCAGATCCACAGGGGAAGCCTGGACTCGGCGCGGGTGGCGTACTCGAGCGCATCCAGGGCCATGTCCTCGGCGAAGTGGGCGTCATCCACCAGCAGCAGCAGCGGATGGGCGCGGGCGGTAGCCGCCAGCAGCTCGCCGGCGGCACGCACCGCCAACGAGCGCAGGGCCCCTGGCGCGGCCGCCAGGCTCCGCAGATCGGTGGGAGCACGCCACCCCAGGTAGAAGGCCACCGCGGGCCACAGCTCGTAGGTGAGGGGCCCCCCCAGCAGCTCCTCACATCGCGTGTGGCAGGCGGCCTCGCTCTCCAGCGGGAGGGTGGCGCTCTCGCTCAGCACCTCGCGCAGGAGCAGGCGCAGAGGGCCCTCCGGATCGCCCTGGACGGGCTCGCGCGCACGCAGTGAGGCCACCCGGGCCGCGGGCACCTGCTCTCGCAGGAGTTGGAGGAGCGAGGCGGCGAGGTGGCTCTTTCCCTGTCCTCTGTCTCCCAGGACGGTGACGAGCGTGGGGGCCCGTTCCTGCACCGCCGCCCGAGCGCCGCGCACCAGCTCCGCCAACTCCACCTGGCGGCCCACCAGCAGGCCATGCTCCAGCTGCACCACGCTGGTGTCCTCGCGGGTCGCTTCGCGCAGTCCCTGGCGGAAGAGGCCCGGACGCCCGGGCGCGGGGACCCACGCCAGCTCAGGCAAGCCCTCCACCGCCGCTGCCGTCAGCAGCAGCGTGGGTGGGTCCTCGTCGGTGGGGTAGCGCTCCGGGAGAGAGAAGAGGGGCGTCAGGTAGCGGGGGGGGCCCTGGGGGCGGCGCTGGACCCTCACCATGGCCACATCGACGAGGGTGTTGGCGGCCATCCCCTCGGCGCACAGCCGCTCCGCGCACATGAGGGCACGCTGGAGAGGGTTCGCCTCGGACTCCGGGTCGAAGACGGCGGCGAAGCGGGTCCCCTCGCGAGAGGCGAGCTGCCCGCCGCTCTGGGCCAGTGCCTTCTGGACGGCGAGCGGGTTGGCGCCAGAGCGCAGGAAGAGCAGGGCCACGGAGCGATGCTGGGAGGAAGAAGGGGGGGGCGCCGGGATCGTCGGCGGAGTGGGCGCCACGGAGGAGTGCTCGAGCGCCTGCCGGAGTGCCTCGGCCAGCTCCCGGGCGGAGGCGTAGCGGCGGGAGGGCTCCTTGGCGAGGCAGCGCAGCACCACCTCCTCGAGGGCGGTGGGTACGGGGGCCAGCTCCGAGGGGCGGGGCGGACGGCGAGAGAGGTGGGCTTGGAGGATGTCCGCGGCGACGCCGAAGAAGGGGGGACGGCCCGTGAGCAGCTCGTAGAGGATGACACCGGCAGAGTACACATCCGTGCGCTCGTCCAGCGTCTCCTGCCCCGCGCACTGCTCGGGTGACATGTACTCGGCGGTGCCTGCGTGCGCGAGCCCTCGGTCAGCGCTCTGATCGGGAGTGCTGGGGGACCGGCGTTGCGCCAGGCCAAAGTCGAAGAACCCCACGGAGCACAGCCGCTCATCGAGGAAGATGTTCTCCGGCTTGAGGTCGCAGTGGAGAAAGCCGTGGCGATGGAGGGTGTCCAGCCCCTCCGCCAGCGCCAGCGCCCAGCGGCCCGTCTCGGGTGTCGGACCGTGCTGCCGCGTCAGAAGCTCGGAGAGCAGCGGGTGGGCAATGAACTGCATGACGATGTAAGGCGTCCCATCGACCAGCCTGCCCGTCTCGTACACCTCGGGCACGGTGGGAGGGCCGATGGTGCGCATCGCCTCGAGCTCCAGGCCCGAGCCGTTCCCGCTGGAGGGGGAGGGGTGGTGGAGCACCTTGATGGCGACGCGCAGCCCGTCCCGCTGGCGCCGGCCGGCCAGCACCGTGCCAAAGCCTCCCCGGGCCACCAAGTGCTCCACGTCGTAGCCAGGGAGCGCCAGCTCGGGCAGCGGTGGCCGCGGCGTGGAGGGAGGCTCGCTGGAGGGGGAGGCACCCTGAAGGCAGAAGAGGTGGCCTCCCTCCCAGCGCTGCCCGCATGTCAGGCAGCGCGGCACGGGTCTCTCCCCAAAGTCAGACAGGGCCCGCCGACGGCAGGTCGCTGGGTCTCCATTCACTTCCTCATCATCATCTCGCCAACCTGTCGTGTGTGATTCGAAGTGGCTTCAGGGGCAGGGCCCGCAGTCGCTGCAGTTGTTGGGAGTGAGCCCGGTTCCGCAGGACTCGCTGATCTGACAGACGCCGTCGCCGCAGGCGTAGATGTCGCGGGGCATGATCCGCGTGGCCAGCGCCCGATAGCTCTTCCCGTTGGATGTGCACGACAGGAAGTAGCGGTTCGAGGGGTCGGGGACGCAGATCTCGCTGCAGCGGTTCACGTGATGGATGGGCGCGCACAGATCCTCGGCGCTGGACTCCGCCTCCAGCCCGCAGGCCCGCACACTGCTGTGCGAGGGGGGCAGGACGGAGGCACTGCCCGCGAAGATGCCCTCATCCCGGAAGAGGTTGCCGAAGAAGCATGCCTCACTCTCGGAGAAGACGATGCGCTCCAGGTCGCTCGTGGGAATCGGAGAACCTCTGCCATCCAGCCCCTGCACGGAGAAGAGCACCTTCCTGCCGTACTTGTTGGTGTGCGCCGCGAGGCAGGCGGTGATGACCTGCTGCTCGACCTCAGTGGCCGGGGTGCCGCTCG
Organism: Hyalangium sp.; assembly: GCF_035629615.1. Classification (GTDB taxonomy): domain Bacteria; phylum Myxococcota; class Myxococcia; order Myxococcales; family Myxococcaceae; genus Hyalangium. The sequence continues at coordinate 7,935 of NZ_DASPHO010000126.1, forward strand.
CCCAGCCAGGCGTCAGCCCCAGGCTTCCCTTCCATTTGTAGGTGATGCCCGTCGTGGGGTTCGTCCAGGCGCGCCTGTCACTCTTGGCGGCCGCACACGCCACGACGTACTTCATGACACTGTTGGCCAGGGGTGGATCCTGGTTGAACCAGTCGACGAACGCGGCACTGCTCATGGCGCTGATGCTCAAGCCACTGGTGCTCAAGCCATGGGTTCCCAGGCCATTGGTGCCCATGCCCTCCAGAGAGAAGTCTTCGTCACTTTGCAACAGCGAGGACGTGCTCCCCAGTTCCAGGGGGGGCTCTGGCTCTTCCTGTGACGGCTCGCCGCAGCCACCTGCCACGAACCCAAGCAGCGCTGTCGCCAGCGCGATGGAGACGGCTCTCCGGCCGATCAGCGACCGGTAAATCCACCCAAGACACTTCGTCATGACTCACCCCCAGGCCCTGCTGTAGCTCTGCACGAGGCAGAGGAATTGCTGCAGCCTGCTCACAAGGAGCAGGTGCGTCGTGCTTCGTTCGTCGTGGCAAAGCCGCTCGCATCGCGGACGACCCAGCCAGCGGTGTCCGCCAACGGCCCACCGGTGATCTCGATGCCTTCCGCTTCCCCTCGCGCTTCCACGTGGCCCACGTGGACACAGAGGTGGACGCTCACGCGTGAGCCATGCGCCCGCGCCTGGGCGTGCTGGTGGAGCTCGCGTGCCACCGCCAGCAGCGCCGACGGCTCGATGGAGGGGGACTCGTCGAGCAGCCGGACGCCCAGCAGGCTCATTCCCGTCTGCTCCGCGAGGATGAAGCCTGCCTCGCGCAGCTCCTGCTCCAGCCCATCGAGCACCTCGGAGATGGTGGTGTACGCCGCATCGTCCTCCGCTCCGGGGGCGACCACGGCCTCCGCATGGATGACGAAAGCGCGGGCGCTCCGGCTGCCAGAGGCCACCAGCACGGAGGCCGGTGGAGCCACGGCCTCCCGCAGCGCGGCAACGAGGGCGCTGACGGTGGGGTAGCGCCGGGCCGCTTCCTTCTCCAGGCAGCGCAGCACCACGGCATCCACCGCGGGGGACACGGGTACACGGGCACTCGGCCGTGGCGCGGGGACCTCCAGGTGCATCCGCTCCACCTCCAACCGGTTCTGCGACTGGAAGGGGTAGTCCCCCGTCAGCATCCGGTACAGCAGCACCCCGAGCGCGTAGATGTCCGTGGCGGGCCCGATGACGCCGCCGCGGATCTGCTCGGGTGCCATGGCGTGGGTGGTGCCCAGCCGCTGGCCGTCCGCCGTCAAGCCGGGCTCTCCAGGCTCGGGGTGGATGATCTTGGCGATGCCGAAGTCCAGCAGCTTCACCTGCGGCGGATCTCCGTCGGACACCACCGCCACGTTGCCGGCCTTGAGATCCCGGTGCACCACGCCCGCCCGGTGCGCCGCCTCCAGCGCCTCGCAGACGGGCTCCAGGTAGTCCAGCGCGCGCCGAGGGGAGAACCGCCCTCGCTCCAGCAGCAGGTGGGTCAGCGTCCGCGGAGGCAGCAACTCCATCACATAGTAGGGGCTGCCATCCGGCATCACGCCGAAGTCGTGGATGTCCACGATGTTGGGATGGCGGATCTTGTTGATGACCTGGGCCTCGCGCACGAAGCGCTGCAGCATTACCCCCTTGTCAGTCAGATGTGAGTGCAGCACCTTCACCGCGGCGCGCCGCCCGAGGATGCGGTGCTCCGCCTCGAACACGACGCCATGGCCCCCCAGGCCGACCACCGCCCGGAGCACGTACTCCCCCGCAAGCGCGCCAGGACCTAGCTGCCACGCGGCCCGCGCCTCCCTCGACAGAAGCGGTTTTTCCCCTTCAGACATGAATTGGGTGCTTGGCGTATTTTCCATGGGTTTTAACTTTTTATAGGAGGACGAGAAAAATCTGGAGAGCCCTAAAGGGCAGGGGGACTGTTGGGTAGGTGGCAGAGAGGCTGTGGCGGACGGGTTGCCTTCAGAGGCAGGAGCCGCAGTCCATGCAGTTGTTCGGGGTGAGCCCGGTTCCGCAGGACTCGCTGACCTGGCAGACGCCGTCCCCGCAGATGAAGATGTCCAGGGTCCGGATCCGAGTGGTCATCGCCCGATAGCTCTTCCCGTTGTGGGTGCAGGACAGGAAGAAGTTGTTCGCGGGGTCGGGGGTGCAGATCTCCGAGCAGTGCTCCACCTGTTGGATGGGCGCGCACTGATCTCCGGAGCCTGGCACCTCCAGCCCGCAGGCGCGCACGCTGCTGCTCGTGCTGGACCAGAGCGAGTCGCTGCCGGCGAAGACGCCCTCATCCCGGAAGATGTTGCCGAAGAAGCAGGCCTCCCTCCGGAGGAAGGTGAGGAACTCCAGGAGGTCCACGGGGATGGGAACTCCCGTGGCGCCCAGCCCCTGGATGGAGAAGGGCACGTGGATGCCGTACTTGTTGGTGTGCGCCGCGAGGCAGGCGGTGATGACCTGCTGCTCGAGCTCGGTGGAGGGGGTGCCGCTCGCCCATCCCGGCGTCAGTCCCAGTCTTCCAGGCCAGGTGTACTGGAGGCCCGTCGTGGGGTTCGTCCAGGTGCGGCTGGAGCCCGCTGCGACGGCACACATCACGGTGTAGCGCATGACCATGTCTGCCAGCGAAGGATCCTGGTTGAACCAGTCAACGAACGTGGGGCTGTTCATGGAGCTGATGCTCAGGCCACTGGTGCCCAGGCCATTGGTGCCCATGCCGTTGGTGCCCATGCCGTTGTTGCTCAGGCCATTGAGCGAGAAGCCGTTGTCCCCCTCGAGGCGGGAGGATTCGCTCCGGGCCTCCAGAGGAACATCTGGCTCCTCCAGCCACGGCTCGCCGCAGCCACCTGCTACGAACCCAAGCAGGACGGCCGCCGGAACGATGGAGAACTGCTTGCGCACGTGCAGAGATGCGCGGACACGCGAGAGATACCTTGTCATGAGCTTCCCCCCAGGAAGTGCTGCGGCTCTGCGCGAGGCAGAGGGACTGCTGCAGCCTGCTCACAGGGAGCAGGTGCGTCGTGCATCCATCAATACGTGAATTATACGCTAGGCGTGTGTTGCTGGATTTCCATTGTACGAACAGGCAAGGGGATATCAGCAGTGGACCTGCGGGGTGGTGGCACTGTCGGCCAGCAGGCAGAGAGGGCCCCTTGCGGACAGCAGGTGCGTCTTTCGCTTCACCGCTAGTGCGCTCTGGCGCCCTGAAGCGGGGCGGTGAAAGATCGCCACAGGTGCTCGTACGTTGAAGGCCCGAGCCTGCTCCTGGAGTGTTCTTGACCCTGCGCCCGCCGCCGCCCCCCGCCCAGCCGTCTGGCCCTCTCTCGGGGGTCTCGCGCTTCATCGGCGGCTTCCGCTGGGCCTTCATGCCCGTGGGGCTCCTGGCCCTCATCGCGGTGGGTGTGCACGCCGCCGCGGACACGCTGGATGAGCGGCTCCTCTCGCTGGTGGATGCGGTGGACTCCGCCTTCGATCGGCTGGTGGGAGCCTCCACCCTCACCGAGGGGCTGGTGGACCTCATCACGCTGGAGCAGCGCACCCTCATCGCCCGGGCCCTGGCCCTGGCGTGGGAGCTGTCCGTGGACCTGGTGCTGGCCCTGCCAGCGCTCGGCTACCGCGAGTCGAAGCGCACGGAGGAGGAGCCCTGGCGCAAGTACCTCCAGCAGGACACCCGCCCCACCTGGCGGATGCTCTTCGCCCGCTTCTTGCGCAAGCCCACCACGCTGCGCTGGACGCGCCCGCTCGCCACCGCCGCCGTGGTAGTGGCCGGGGCCTGCGCGGTGGCCCGCCTCATCCAGGGCACGGTGTACCTCTCGGGGCGCAACCTGCTGGGGGAAGGGGCGGCCGACGTGACGGCGCGCGGACTGGCGCTCGGGGCGCTGGTGGGGATCCTCGCCACGCTTGGGTGGCGCGCGGTGCTGCGCAACCTCCAGGACGCGGACACCGCCTCCGAGGAGCTCGTCCGCAACCGGTGGCAGGCCTTCTCGTTCGGGCTCGTGGGCTCGGCGCTGGCGGTGCCCCTGGCGCTCGCCGCGGCGTTGGATGCCGCGCCTGTCTTCTCCTTCCTGCGCTGAGGTGGCCCTGTGTTCTCTCGCAACGCACGCGGCCTGCTCGACTTCCTGATGGCCGCCCTGTGTCTCTGGGCGGCGTACCACCACACGCCTGCGGGGGCGCTGGTTCGGCGGGCCTCGGCGTGGGCCTTCAACAGCCGGAGCACGGCCCGCCCGCTGCTGGCCTATTACGACGGCGAGAGCAGCTCGGGGCCGACCACCTCCTCACTCGTCCCCACGGTGCCCGTCTTGCGGCCCATCTCCGAGGCTGGCGCGCTGGCCTACGGGACCTACCTCGCGCTGAAGGGCCTCCAGCCGAAGGCGCAGACGCCCACGCTGGCGCTGGCCACCGAGCTGGGCCTGCCCTCCGAGGCGCTGCTGGACGAGGCGCAGGGGCCCGTCGCCGCGCGCAAGCTCCTCGAGGCGCTCGAGGCAGACTTCCCGAACGAGGACGCCCGCCTCACCGCCGTGTTCGCCGGCCGCATCCCCGCGCGCTATGCCCTGGAGCGTGTGTTGGCGGAAGGGGGCTCGCCCACGCTGGAGCGCCTCGCGAAGCAGCTGCCGCCCGGCTTCGAGGACGCGAAGGTGGCCGCGAACCAGGCGCTCGCGCTCACCACCGTGTTCGGCCTGGGGTGGCCCGTTCCGGAGAGCACTCGCATCGCCAGCCCCTTCGGCTACCGGATCCACCCCACGCTGGGCACCCGCAAGCTGCACACGGGCGTGGACCTCAGCGTGCCCCAGGGCACGGAGGTGAAGGGGGTGGAGGAGGGCGTCGTGCGCCGCGCGAGCGAGGACGCGGTGAACGGCAAGGTGCTCATCATCGACCACGGCCGAGGCGTGACGACGGCCTACTGTCACAACTCGGAGCTGCTGGTGAAGGTGGGCCAGCGTGTGGAGCGGGGCGAGCTCATCGCCTACTCCGGCAACACGGGCCGCTCCACCGGTCCGCACCTCCACTACCAGCTCGCGCTGTCCTCGCAGCCCGTGGACCCGCTGCGCTTCCGCGCCGGGCCGCGCACCATGGCCAGCGGCGCACGCCCCTGAGGCAGCCCCCCTCTCCGCGGGGCGCCTCCAGGAGCGCGCGGCGAAGCTCTCCGGCCTTCTGGACAGAGCACGCTCATTACCCGAGCACCGCCCGCGTCCCTGCTGACGCCCGCGGGTGCTCGTGCTACTCCCCGCGGCCATGTCCCCTCGTCTTACCCTCCAGCTCCGCCGTGTGCGGCCCGACCAGCCGGATCCCCTCCCGCTCCCTCGGTATGAGACGGCCCTGGCCGCCGGCATGGATCTGCGGGCGGATCTCGAGGGCGAGCGGACGCTGCGGCCCCTGGAGCGTCTGGCCGTCCCCACCGGGCTCGCCATCGCGCTGCCCCCCGGCTACGAGGGCCAGGTGCGCCCTCGCTCAGGGCTGGCGCTCAAGCACGGCGTCACCCTGCTCAACGCCCCGGGTACCATCGACGCGGACTACCGGGGAGAGGTCCACGTCATCCTGGTGAACCTCTCCCAGGACCCCTTCACCCTGCGCAGGGGCGACCGGGTGGCTCAGCTCGTGGTGGCCCCAGTGACGACGGCGGAGATTCAGGAGGTCGCCGTCCTGGAGGCTACCTCCCGGGGAGAGGGGGGGTTTGGTTCCACGGGGAGATGACAGGTTCGTTCCTTGCTGGCCCAGGAGAGGGCAGGATAAGGAAGGTGCGGGCCATCGGCACTCGGCCCGTGAAGGACTTGGAGCTTCCCCCTCGTGCTCTGCTACCGCTGCGGCAGCCACGTCCCTGATACGAGCGATACCTGCCCCACCTGCGGTCAGAAGTATGACGCAGCTGCCAGGCAGGTGCCGGGTGCGTCCACGCGCCGTCGGGGGAGCATCGAGGGCGCGCCCTACAAAGTCGGCGACACCGTCGCCGGGCGCTTCGCCATCCGGGAGCTGGCCGGGGCGGGGCCCGTGGGCTACGTCTTCCGGGCCCTCGACCAGGCTCATGACGTCGAGGTCGCCCTCAAGGTCATCAACCCCCGCCTGCTCCAGGAACCCGAGGAGCGCACCCAGTTCTCGTTGGTGCTCAAGGTAGGCAAGAAGCTCAACCACCCGTACCTGTCGCGCGTGTACGAGGAGGGCTTCGATCAGGACCGGCCCTACTTCTCCGCGCAGCTCATCGAGGGGATGACGCTGCGGCGGATGATGGAGATGCGGGTGGCCAAGGGGCAGCCCTTCACCCTCCGGGAGGTGGAGCCGCTGCTGGCCCAGCTCGCGTCCGCGCTGGACGCCGCGCACCGGTACGGGCCTCACTCGGATCTCAAGCCCGAGAACATCATCGTCCTGCCGGATCTGCTCAAGGTAACGGACTATGGGCTCGCCCTGGGCATCCCCCGGCCGCCGTTCGTCCAGGCGCAGAAGAGCTACCGCGCGGAGGGCTACATCGCCCCCGAGTACACCTCGGGCGGCGAGATCGATGCGCGCATGGACATCTACTCGCTCGCGGTCATCGTGGGCGAGATGCTCACCGGGCTCATGCCGGACGCGGACGGCATCCCCGAGGTCCTGATGAAGAATCCGGACCTCCCGCCCGCCTTCGAGGCCCTCTACCGGCGCGCGCTCAACACCAACCCGGTGGCGCGGCCGAAGTCGGCCGGCGAGTTCGCCGCGGAGTTCTCCTCTGTCGTGGCGAAGGGCTCGGGCGGGGCGAGCCGCGCGCCCAAGACAGGGCCTGCGCTGGGGAGCTCGGCCCTGACGAGCACGGCCCGCAGCGCGGAGAAGCCGCCGCCGCCCGTGCCCACCGATCAGCTCCCCATCGCCAGTGTGGCGCCGCCGGTGATGGTGCGCCCCCTGGTGAAGGACGAGCCTCCCGTCGACGCCACTCAGCCCATGGACGCGGAGATGTTGGCCACCATCATGGCTGCGCCCCCCGTGGGCGTCGCGAAGGCCGCGGGGCCGCCCAAGCCCCCTGTCCGGGCTCCTCCCTTGGGGAGTGCGGATCTGCCCACGGACCCCTCGCAGGCGGTGACGGCGCCTCGCCACCCCGCGAGGGCCGCGCCTGCTCCTCGTGCCGTGAAGCGCGTGGAGAAGCGGCCCATGTCGGTCCTCTGGCTGGTCCTGCTGACCCTTGCAGGGTTGGCGATCGGCTCGGGCGCTGGCTACCTGCTGCTCAAGCGTCTGAGAGTGGACCCGGGGGGAGTCGGGCCGGGCACGGTGCCGCCGCCGGCTCCGAGTCCGGGGCCTGGCACTCAGGCAGCTCCCCCTCCGGAACCCGGGGCCGGAGAGGCGATGGCCCCCGCGGGGAGATGTCCCCCTGTCATGAAGCTCGTGAGTGGCGGGACGTTCAAGCGGGGCGCGGCGCAGGATGACCCGGACAAGGGGTTCGATGAGCCCGTGCTGGAGAGCGTGGAGGTGCCCTCGTTCTGCATCGACGAGTACGAGCACCCTAACCAGCCGGGCGTGCTCCCCTCCGTCAATGTGAGCTGGGAGGAGGCACAGCAGTCCTGCGTGAAGGGGGGGAAGCGGCTATGCACCGAGGAGGAATGGGAGAAGGCATGCAAAGGCCCGGGCAATGCGCGCTTCCCCTATGGGAACGACTTCGATCCGAACCTCTGCAACACCGACGACGCCCAGGCGCGCGATCGGCCGCTGGCCGAGGCGGGGCGCTTCCTGCAGTGCCGCTCGGCCTACCAGGTGGCGGATCTCTCCGGGAACGTGGCCGAGTGGACCTCCTCGGTGTTCGAGAACACCCTCGCGAGCAGGACCCTGAAGGGCGGGGCCTTCGATCAATCCCGCCCCGCCGTCCGCTGCTCGGCCCGGTTGAGCGCCGTGCCTACGGAGCGAAAGCTGAACGTGGGCTACCGGTGCTGCGCGGACGTCCAGCAATGAGGGGCACCGGGCTCGCACTCCTGCTCGCGGTGCTGCTGCCGGGGATGGCCGCGGCCCAGGCTCGGCCGAAGGTGGTGGCGGTGAAGTCCGCCGCGCTGGCGCCGTACGCCTCCGTGATTGCCGGCTTCCGCGCCGAGGCCAACGCTGACGTGCAGGAGGTGATGCTCGACGAGAGCTCCACCGCTGCCGCGCGGGTCTTCAAGACGCTGGTGCTGCAGAAGCCCTCCCTGGTGCTGGCGATCGGGCCCCTGGCGGCCAATGCGGCGCGCCGCTCGCTGAGCGAGGACATTCCCGTCCTCTTCGTCATGGTGCCCTACTTCGAGAAGTACGGCCTGGAAGGGCCCAACGTCACCGGCATCGCGCTGACGAGCGACTACACGCCGGAACTGGGAGCGCTCAAGGCCATGGTCCCCAAGGCGAAGCGGGTGGGCATCCTCCATGACCCGCGCTTCTCCGCCAAGCAGGTGCAGGCAGCGCAGGAGGCCGCCAGCGCCGTGGGGCTGACCGTCGTCCCGCTGGCGGTGGAGGCACAGGGCAAGGTGGAGAAGGTGCTGGGCGGGGCCGAGGGCAAGGTGGACGCCCTGTTGATGGTGGCGGACAAGACGGTGGCCAACGCCGCCGTCGTCCAGGCGCTGATCGCCTTCGCCACTGAGCAGAAGATTCCCCTGGTGGGGCTCACCTCCAGCCAGGTGAAGGAGGGCGCCACGCTGTCGCTGGCCCCGAGCCCCACGTCCATTGGCCAGCAGGCGGGGCGGCTGGCCAACCGCATCATCCACGAGAAGGTGAACCCCGGTGCGCTGGCGGTGGCACAGCCGGAGGGCATGGATCTGGCCATCAGCCTCACCGCCGCCAGGAAGCTGAGCTCCTCCTGCGACGCCACGCTGGAACTGCTCCGGTACGCGGCGAAGCAAGACTTTCCCGTCAAGGTCCACGAGTGATTCCGCGATACAGCCGACAGGAGATGGCCTCCCTCTGGTCCGACGTCGCCCGCCTGCGCCGCTGGCGGGACGTGGAGCTCGCCGCGCTCGAGGGCATGGCGGAGGTGGGGCTGGCTCCCAGGGAGGCGCTGGAGGACTGCCGGGCCAAGGCCGGGGACTTCACGCCCGAGGACGCCGCGCGCATCGAGGAGATCGAGCGCACGACGAAGCATGACGTGATCGCGTTCCTCACCTTCATGGAGGAGCGGGTGGGGCCAAACGCGCGCTGGCTGCACCTGGGGATGACGTCGTCGGACGTGCTGGACACCTCGCTGGGGCTCACGCTGCGGGACGCGGTGGATCTGATCCTCAAGGGGCTGGCGCGGGTGATGGCGGCGGTGGAGAAGCGGGCCTTCGAGCACAAGAGCACGGTGATGATGGGGCGCAGCCACGGCATCCACGCCGAGCCCATCACCTTCGGGCACAAGCTGGCCATCTGGTACGACGAGCTGAGCCGCGGGCGGGCCCGGCTGGAGCGGGCTCGGGAGAGCATCGCGGTGGGGAAGATCTCCGGCGCGGTGGGCACGTTCGCGCACCTGCCTCCCTCGGTGGAGGAGCACGCGTGCCGCAAGCTGGGGCTGCACCCGGCACCGGCCTCCAGCCAGATCGTCCAGCGGGACAGGCACGCGGAGTACTTCGGGGCGCTGGCCCTGCTGGGCGCCAGCCTCGAGAAGTTCGCGGTGGAGATCCGCCACCTGCAGCGCACGGAGGTGCGCGAGGCGGAGGAGAACTTCACACCGGGCCAGAAGGGCTCGAGCGCCATGCCGCACAAGCGCAACCCCATCCTGTCGGAGAACCTGACGGGGCTGGCGCGACTGCTGCGCGGCTACGCGGTGAGCGCGCTGGAGGACGTGGCGCTGTGGCACGAGCGGGACATCTCTCACTCCTCGGTGGAGCGGGTGATTGGGCCGGACGCCACCATCGTCATGGACTTCATGCTGCACCGGTTCGCGGGGCTGATGGAGAACCTGCGCGTCTACCCGGAGCAGATGGCGAAGAACCTGGAGCTGCTGGGCGGGGTGGTGAACTCGCAGCGCATCCTGCTGGAACTGGCGCGCAAGGGGATGGACCGGCAGGCGGCCTATGTCGTCGTCCAGCGCAACGCGATGAAGATGTACGAGGAGGGCGTGAGCTTCCGGGAGTCGCTGCTGAAGGACGCGGATCTGCTGAAGATGATGACGCCCGAGGAGATCAACGACTGCTTCTCCACGGGCTACCACACGCGGCACGTGGACGACATCTTCCGCCGGGTGTTCGGCCGGAGCGAGTAGGGCTGCCGCCCGAGGAAGCCTTGCTGCCTCAGGCCTTCCGTTTCTTCATCTCCGCGACTGAGCTCTTGATGAGCTCTCGCAGGGTGGGGACATCAATGTCGTCGAGCGTGTGGATATAAAGACACGACTTGCCGGTCTTGTACTTGCCGAGCTTGGCGAGGAGCGCGTCGTAGTTCGAGAAGCCTGGCATGATGTAGAGGGTGAGGTTCGCTTTGCGCGGCGAGAACCCGACGAGGAACCAATCGCCCTCGCGTCCACTCTCGTACTTGTAGTGGTGGTTGCCGAAGCCGACGATGCTCGTGCCCCACATCTTGGGCTCGGACTTCGTGACCTTCTTCATGAGATCGCTGATGGCGATCGCATCCTTGCGCTTCTTCTCAGGAGTGATCCCGGCGAGAAAGTCCTCGACGCTGGTTTCGGTCTTCTTCGTCTTGAGCTCGGCCACGATTGGCTCCTTCAGAGGGTGAGGGCTACTTCTAGACCCATGCGTACATGTACCAGTACGGACAGAAGCACACAGTCCAGTGGCTTGCGCCCATGGAGGAGCCGCTACCGGGGCTGAAGCCCCCGGCTCACAGGTACCTGGCCGCGCGCAGGTTCTTCTCGATCCGCGCGTGCACGTCGCCCGGCTCCAGCTTCAGCGCAGTGCCGGTGATGCGCTCATAGGCCGCCAGGTACTTCTCCGCCAGATCCACCCGTACGTCATCCGGGATCGGCGGCGGTGTGCCCTGGCCCGAGAAGTTCCGCTCGCGAATGAGCCACTGGCGGATGTTCTCCTTGTCCAGCATCCGCTGGTCCTCGCCCTTCCCGAAGCGCGCCTCGTACTCGTCCGCCACCCAGTACCGGCTCGAGTCCGGCGTGTGGATCTCGTCGATGACGTACAGGTCATCGCCCACCTTGCCGAACTCGTACTTCGTATCCACCAGGATCAGCCCGCGCGTCCTCGCCCACTTCTGCCCCTCGGCGAACAGCGCCCGGGCCGCCTCTGTCAGCCGCGCCCAGTCCCGCGCGCTCGCCAGCCCTCGCGCCAGGATCTCCGCCTCGGAGATCGGCTCGTCGTGCTGGCCGTACTGCGCCTTCGTGGCGGGCGTGATGATGGGCTCCGGGAACACCTCGTCCTTGCGCAGCCCGGCGGGGAAGGGCAGCCCGTAGGCCGTGTGCGTGCCCTTCTGGTAGTCCCGCCACAGGCTCCCCGTCAGATAGCCGCGCACCACCATCTCGATCGCGAACGGCTCACACGCTCGTGCCACCGTGACGTTGGGATCCGGCACGTCCAGCACGTGGTTGGGCACCACGTGCTTCGTGCGCTCGAACCAGAACGCCGCCAGCCGGTTGAGCACCTCTCCCTTGAACGGAAGCGTCGTCAGCACGTGATCAAACGCGGAGAGCCGATCCGACGTCACCAGGATGAGCCGATCCCCCTGGCGGTACGTGTCGCGGACCTTGCCGTGATAGTGCGTCCCCAGCGACGGCAGGCTCACCTGCTGGAGGGTGTGCGGAAGCTGCGCGCGGAGTGCGGACGTGTTCACGAGGCGCCTCGAACCCCGCGGAGGTGCAGGGCGGCGCGGACTCTACTGGACGTTCGCCGACGTGGAAGCGGGACCTGAGGCCGCTGCCAGATACAGGAAAGCCGGGTTGATGCGCAGGATGCCGTCCACGTAGGCCACCGCGTATGGCGCGCCGGACACCCGGTCCACCTGCACCGGCCCCGCCTGATGGATGCCCCAGTGCATCAGCAGCGTGCGCGACACCAGCTCGACAGCCTCGCGCTCCGAGAGCCCCTGCAGGCTGTCCCGGCGCTCCTCGGGCCAGTGTTCACCCGTACGCCCTTCGAACATGAGCTGCAGCACACCGCCGGCATCCGGGGCCTGCAGCAGATCCATCCGCGCGTCGAAGCCGGGCGCCGCCACCAGCTCACCGTTCTGGGTAATGGGGAACAGCACCAGCGCCTGTGCCGCCTGGCCTTCCTCTTGCTCGGACAGCCGCGCCAGCTCGCGGAAAAGCTCCAGCCGCGTGGAGGCCGGCTCGAACTCGAGCGCCTCCGGAGAGCTGGTGAGCGCCTGACGCGCGCTCAGCGACGTGCGCGCGGGAGCGCCCGTTCCGCCACAGGCGGTCAGGACGACGACAGAGAGCAACAGGCCAGGGACCCAGCGACGCATCAACCGGAATATACCGATCACGGCCCGGCGCGGCCAGATAAACTCGGAGGCATGGGCCTGGCTGACCAGCTCACGGTCGTCCTCCACCAGACGCGCTCTCCGGACAACCTCGGGGCGGTGGCCCGCGTCATGGCCAACTTCGGCTTCTCGCGTCTCATCTTGTCCGACCCCGCCACCTATGCCTTCCGAGGTGCTGAGCGGCTCGCCGTCAAAGGGGAGACGGTCCTCGACCGCATGGCCGTGGCACGCGATCTGCCCGAGGCCCTCACCGACTGCGTGTACGCAGTTGGCACCACTTCTCGCACCCAGCTCAAAGGGCGCATCCCACTCACACCGGAGGAGGCGGTGGGACGCCTTGCGCAGGAAAGCGCGCGGGGGAGGGTGGCGCTGGTGCTCGGCGGGGAACAGCGGGGCCTGTCGGATGAGGAGCTCGCCCACTGCGCGGACGTGATCGTCATCCCCACGAGCGAGGTGCAGCCGTCGATGAACCTGGCCCAGGCGGCGGCGGTGCTCCTCTATCTGTGCGGCCGCGAGGGAGCACAGCCCCCCGTCCCCGTGGCCCCCGAGCCGGGTGCGCGCATGGGCACGCTGAACGCGCTGAGCCAGCGGATGCAGGGAGTGATGTTGGCGGCGCAGTTCCTCAACCCGCAGGCACCGGAGCACGTGCTGCACGAGCTGGAGCAGACGTTGCTGCGCGCGCGGCTCACTCAGCGTGAGGCGGAGCTGTGGCTCACGGCCTTCAAGCACCTGGAGCGCGCGGTGAAGCAGGGCGCCTCGACTCCGTGATGCGGAGGAGGCGCCCGGTGAGACGAGGCTAGGCCGCCGCCGCCCCTTCCTTCTTGTAGGTCTCGGCGTGGTGCTTCTCGCACAGGCCGCCCTTGAACGTCTTCGCGCGGCAGTCCGCCTTGGAGCAGGTGCGGTAGCGCGAGTGGGGCAGCTCGCCCTGGCGCCACTTCTTGTAGTGGAAGAAGCAGTAGCTCTTCGCACGGTAGGGGCGCTTGCAGCCCTCGACGGAGCACGCCTTCTTGCCGCCGGCCTTGGCCACGCGCGGCCACTTCTTGAGGGGGGGGGTCTTCTTGGCTTCCTCGGCCATGGTTTCCTCTTCTCGGTGCGAAACGGTCCCGAGCGCCACGCCAGGTGGCTCTCCGGAGACGAAAAAGGCGCACTGTGTAGCGCCCGCGCGAGGGGAACGCAAGCTGGGCGACGAGCGAGGAGGCACGCCCCGGCTCCAGCCCGTCAGGGGGACGGGGCGGGATCAGGCGCCAGCAGGGGCTCGGCAGGGAGCACCGGCCGGAGCTCGTCTTCCTCTGTGAGCACCGGCTCCAGGCGCGAGCTGGTGGGCCTGCGAGGGAGCGGGCGCCTGGCGGCCACCGCAGGGGCGGGTGCCTCCAGGGAGGGCGGCTCCTCCAGCTTCACCCGCACCTTCACTGGCTGGGCCCCGCGGCGTACCTGTAGCACCACGCTCTTGCCCACACCGCGCGTGGCCACCTGCCAGCGCAGCTTGTGCGCCCGCTCCACGCGCTGGCGGTTCATGCTGACGATGATGTCCCCGGGGCGCAGGCCCGCGCGCCCCGCGGGCCCGTTCGCCACCACGTCCGAGACCACCACGCCGCTCTCCCGGGGGGAGATCCCGTACTCCGCGGCCACCTCCGGCGAGAAGTCCTTCACGTCGATGCCCAGCCACCCCCGGCGCACCTGCCCGTAGGCCTTGAGCTGGGGGAGGATCGCCTTGGCGATGTCGATCGGGACGGCGAAGCCGATGCCCTGGCCCGCCACGTTCACGGCGTTGGCAATGGCCACCACGTTCCCGTGCAGATCCAGCACCGGTCCTCCCGAGTTGCCCGGGTTGATGGAGGCGTCCATCTGAAGGTAGTCGTAGTCGCCCTCGCGCCCGTTGGGGGACACGTCCGTACGGCCCTTGTAGCTGACGACGCCCACCGTGACGGAGTGCTCCAGCCCGAAGGGGTTGCCGATCACGACGATCCAGTCCGCCACATCCACGCGGGAGGCGGACGAGAGCTTCAGCGCGGGCAGCCGGCGGCCCGCTTCGATCTTCAGGAGCGCGCAGTCCGTGCGGAGATCCTGGCCCACGACGCGGGCCTCGAACTGCTCGGGGTAGCCGCGCGGAGAGTCCACCGACACCGTCACCTCCCCGGCGCCCTCCACGACATGGGCGCTGGTGAGGATGTAGCCGTCCGGGTGGATGATGAAGCCGGATCCGATGCCCCGCTGCGGCTCCTCACCGCTCGCCAGCGCTTCGGCGCTCGACTGCTCGGTGGTGATGGAGACGACCGAGGGCATCGCGGCGCGCGCCACCTTGCTGAGCGTGGAGCGCTGCTCACGGACCTCCTGGCCACGGGCCTCGAGCCACACGCGCCCACTGCCTCGACCGGCTGCGTGCCCCGCCCCCGCCGCCATCAGCGCGCACGCCACGACTGCCCACTGCAGCTGCACGCCCTTCCCCTGCGCCCTCGCCATGGACCGCCTCCGCACACACCCCTCCACCTCGTCCGAAGCTAAGGAGAGGGGCGCGGAACCGGAAGCGTGGCGCGATCAGCCCTGCGGGCGTCCTTACTTCTTCTGGGCAATGATGCGGTTCACTGCCTCACGATCTTCAGGGGTGATGCGCTCGCGCGGAGCGGACGCCGGATTCCGGCTCACAGCGTCCTTGGCCTCGTCGAGCGCGTCCTCAAGCCCCCCCTTCACCCGCTCCATCCCATCCTTCACCCGGTCCATATGCGAGGGGCGCACGGCGCGCTTCCACGCTCGCTCCATGTGATCCAGCGGCGTGCGGCCGTCGACCTCCCCCGTCGCCAGGAAGATGCCCAGCCCCACTGCGCACGCCGTCCACACCAGGAACTTCAGCAGACCCATGTGTTTCATCCTCCTACCCTCTCGTACACCGAAAGGGAGGAGGCAGCCAGTTTCCAACGCAGGGTGGAAACGTCGCTGACAGGGGGGGGCGGGCGCCTCTAATGTGCGCGGCCTTGCAGCCTGAAGAATTCTTCCAGGCCGCCCAGGCGCGGGCGGCTCAGATGGACGTGCGGCGCCAGGGAATGGCGGCGGCGGTGGAGCGCCTGAGGACGGATGCCTCGGCGCTGTTCGCGCGCATTCCGGAGCCGCCCTTGTACCGGCGCGCGGAGGATCCTGCGCGCAAGGCGGCC
>NZ_DASPHO010000127.1:0-2302 GCF_035629615.1 Hyalangium sp.
AAGCGCGTGGTGTGCACCTACCGGGACGTCACCGAGGAGCACTCGCTCACCAAGCGGCTCATCGAGACGGAGAAGATGGCAGCGGTGGGGCAGCTGGCCGGGGGCGTGGCGCACGAGATCAACAACCCGCTGGGCGGCATCCTCGCGTTCGCGCAGCTGATGAAGCGGGACTCGGGGCGCACGGAGGCGGACAAGGAGTCGCTGGATCTCATCGAGGAGAGCGCGCTGCGGTGCAAGCGCATCGTCGAGAGCCTGTTGAAGTTCAGCCGTCACAGCAAGCCGGATGATCGGCGCCACTTCGACCTGTCGAAGTGTGTGGAGGACGCGACGGTGCTGTTCAAGGCGCAGCTGAAGGCCAACCCCAAGGTGAAGCTGGAGATGAACCTGTCGGCCGGGCTGCCCAAGCTGTTCGGGGATCCGGCCCAGCTGTCGCAGGTGGTGCTGAACCTGCTGCAGAACGGGCTGTATGCGCTGCCGGAGGCGGAGGGCGAGCTGCGGGTGGACACGGGGCGCGAGGGGGAGCGGTGCTTCTTCGCTGTCGCCGACACGGGGACGGGCATCGAGGAGAAGTACCTGCCGCGCATCTTCGAGCCGTCCTTCACCACCAAGCCGCCGGGCGAGGGGACAGGGCTTGGCCTGTCCATCGCGTACCGCATCGTCCAGGACCACGGTGGCGTCTTCCAGGTCGACACCCAGGTCGGCCAGGGCTCCCGCTTCACCGTCTATCTCCCCATTCCCCTGCAGCTCGAGAGGTTGCCGTGAACCAACCCAAGCGCGCCAAGATCCTCGTGGTGGACGATGACACTGTCGTCCTGAAGGCCGTCACCCAGATCCTCCAGCGCGAGGGTTATCCGGTGGTGGGCATCGACGACGCGGTGGAGGGCCTCACGGCCGCGAAGGATCCCTCCATCGACGTGGCGGTGCTGGACATCAACATGCCCCACCTGTCCGGCATGGATCTGCTCAAGGCCATCAAGGCCGAGCGGCCGGACGTGGAGGTCATCATGATGACGGCCTACGCCACGGTGGAGACGGCGGTGGAGGCGGTGAAGGCGGGGGCGTACGACTACCTGACCAAGCCCTTCGAGAACATCGACGACTTGAGCCTCACGGTGGGCAAGGCGGCCGAGCGCAAGGCGCTCAAGGATCGCACCCGCGCGCTGGAGGAGGCGCTCACGGTCCGCAGCCAGTTCGAGGATCTGATCGGCCAGTCCTCGCAGATGCGGGCGGTGTTCAAGCTGGTGGAGACGGTGAGCCACTCCACGGCCACGGTGCTCATCCAGGGCGAGAGCGGCACGGGCAAGGAGCTGGTGGCGCGGGCCATCCACTTCCGCAGCGCGCGCAAGGACAAGCCCTTCGTGGCGGTGAACTGCTCGGCGCTGACGGAGACGCTGCTGGAGAGCGAGCTGTTCGGCCACATGAAGGGGGCGTTCACGGGCGCCACCAACAACAAGAAGGGCCTCTTCGAGGCGGCCGACGGCGGCACCATCTTCCTGGACGAGATCGGCGATGTGCCACCGGCCACCCAGGTTCGCCTGCTGCGCGTGCTGCAGGAGGGTGAAGTCAAGCGAGTGGGCGCCAACGAGCCGGTGAAGGTGGACGTACGGGTGATTGCCGCCACGCACGTGGACCTGAACCGGGCCAAGTCAGAGGGCAAGTTCCGCGAGGATCTCTTCTACCGGCTCAACGTCATCACCATTGATCTGCCGCCGCTGCGGGACAGGCCGGAGGACGTGCCCCTGCTGGCGCACCACTTCCTGAAGGTGTACTCGGCGAAGCTGGCGAAGAAGGTGACGGGGTTCACGCCGCGGGCCATGGAGGCGCTCACGGTGAACCGGTGGACGGGCAACGTGCGCGAGCTGGAGAACGTCATCGAGCGCGCGGTGGTGCTCACCTCCAACGAAGTGCTGGACGTGGAGGATCTGCCGCCGGGCTTCCAGGAGTCTCCGCAGGCGGGCTCGCCGGTGGAGGTGTTCAGCCTGGCGCACCTGCCGTACGCGCAGGCCAAGCGGCTGGCGATGCGGGCCTTCGAGCGGCGCTACCTCACGGCGCTGCTGGAGAAGAACAACAACAACGTCTCCAGCGCCGCGCGCGCCGCGGGCGTGGACCGCTCCAACTTCCGCCGCCTGCTCAAGCAGTACGAGGTGGCCGGGCGCTCCATGAAGCGTGGCAAGGACGGCGACGGCGACGACGACGCGCTCGATGCCGCCTCCTGACGTGAGGGCGAGGGCTCAGCCGTCCTCACCCGGCTCGTGGGAGCGCTCCGCGAGCTGGCGTTGGATGGCCTCGTAGCGCTCGGCCA
>NZ_DASPHO010000128.1:0-14296 GCF_035629615.1 Hyalangium sp.
GCTGTCCTCTACGTCGCTGGCGCTGGACGAGGGCGGGAGCGGCACCTTCACGGTGGCGCTGTCCAAGCAGCCCGCGGGCAATCTCTCCGTGACGGTGGCGCGGACTGTGGGCGACCCGGATGTCTCCGTCACCGAGGGCGAGACCCTGGCCTTCACTCCCGGCAACTGGAACACGCCGCAGCCCGTCACTGTGGCGGCCGCCGAGGACGCGGACAACGTGAGGGACACGGCGACGCTCACCGTGGCCTCGGCGGGAGCGGACGCGCGCACAGTGTCCGTCACCGTGCGAGACAATGACCCGTCGGCGCCGAGCATCACCTCCACGCCCATCACGACGGGGGTGGTGGGAGCGCCGTACCGCTACGATGTGGTGGCAGAGGGGCTGCCCACGCCGACGTTCTCGGTGACGAGCAGCGTTCAGGGGCCGAGCATCGACGCGAGCACGGGCGTCCTCACCTGGACGCCGGCAGCGGTGGGCCCGGTGGACGTGGAGGTGCGCGCGAGCAACGGAGTGAGTCCGGACGCGGTGCAGTCCTTCCAGATCACCGTGAAGGCGGACGAGCCGCCGAGCGCGGTGCTCACACGGCCCACGCCAGAGGAGGTCGTCTCCGGAGCGATCGCGGAGTTCTTCGGGGACTGCGTGGACGACGTGGGCTGCACGAAGGCGGAGTTCTACGTGGATGGGGTGCTGGAGAGCACGGACACGCAGGACTCCGGGCACTACCACTATGGCGGCGAGCACAACCGGTGGGACACGACCTCGCTGAGGCCTGGGGCACACCAGGTCCGCATGGTCGTGTACGACACGGCGGGGCGGAGCGCCTCGGCAGAGGTCAAGGTGTGCGTGGGAGAGGGGCCGTGTGTCTCACCCGAGCCAGAGCCGGAGGATCCCGAGGGTGGGTGTGGCTGTGGGGTGGGAGCGAGCGGAGCGGTGGCGTGGTTGGGGTGGGTGCTGGTCCTGGCCCTGCGACGGAGACGGGCGTAGGGGAGCATGCGCTCGGCTACCAGGGGGACCTATGAGGTAGGATCCATCAAGCTGGCCCAGGTGGTAGCCTGCTCTCAGGAGAGCTCCGATGGCGACGAGGCCGTCCCTTCAGGAAGTGGATCCGGCTTACCTGCCCCTGGGGGCACGGGTGGGACCCTGGTGTGTCAGAGGTTGGGGCGGCCGGGGTGGTTACGGCACCGTCTACCGTGTGGAGCGTGCAGACCGCGAAGGTTCCGGGTCCTTCGCTCTCAAGCTGGCCCTCCAGCCCAAGGATGAGCGCTTCGCACGAGAGGCGGAGCTGCTCTCTCGCATTCAGCACCCTCATGTTCCCAGCCTCTACGATCACGGCGTGTATTCACACCGCTCGGGGGACTTCCCCTACCTGGTGATGGAGTGGATCGACGGCACGCCGCTGTATGCGTGGGCCGAGCGGGTCAACCCCGAGGTGCGCCAGGTGCTGCGACTGCTGGCGCAGATGGCACGGGCGCTGGCGGCCACGCATGCGGCGGGTTCGGTGCACCGTGACGTCAAGGGCGACAACGTGCTGGTGAGGCTGGCGGATGGACACCCGTTTCTGACGGACTTCGGAGCGGGACACTTCCGTGGTGCTGCCACGATCACCTCTCGCCTGTTGCCTCCTGGCACGGCCACCTACCGCAGCCCCGAGGCGTGGGCCTTCGTGCACGCGTTCGCGCGCCACCCCACGATTCATTATCCGGCCAGCGCATGCGATGACCTGTTCGCGCTAGGAGTGACCGCATACCGACTGGTGACGGGGATGTACCCACCGCCCACCAACCCAGGGGAGAGAGGCTCGGAGGTGTGGCGTGAAGGCGGCTTCGGGCCTCAGCCACCGCAGGCGCTCAATTCCAGGGTGAGCCCGGAGCAGAGTGCTCTCGTCCTTCGCCTGCTCGCCATTGCCCCCGACGAGCGATTCGACGGTCGCGCCGAGGAGGCCGCCGAGGCTCTTGAGCAAGCCGCGCGGCGTGAGGGTCTCAAGGCGAGCGTTCGTCTGTTCTCCACAGGGGCTCCTGCCAACTCCTCGCGAGCCATAGAGCAGGAGAGAAGTGGGGGAGAGAGGCGGCGAGAGATTCCCCCTGGGAAGAGCCCCTCGGTGGCGTTGGGACCCTCGGTCGTTCAGCACGTAGCCGCGAAGGAAGAGCCCAAGCGACGAGAACTCCGGGAAGAGCCTCATGTCGTGGTTGCTTCCGAACTGGTGCGATCCTCTGCCTCCGCGCCAGACTGGGTGAGAAGAGGGGCACTGGCAGCTTGTGTGCTGCTGCTCGCAATGGTGGTTCGTCTGTGGCCGCACTCAGGACAGGAGAGGGCGCAAGCCATTCGGGGTAGGGACTCGCGTGAGGGTGGCATCATCGCCGTGGGCGACAGCGGGAGGGACGCTCCGATTGCGACACTCTCCACCGAGTTCACAGATGAGCGTGTGCTGGCGGTGGGGTCGCCGATGCCAGAGGGCCCGTTCCCTGGCCAGCGCAAGCCTCCCTGCAACAGGGGAGGAGAGGAGGTGATTCGCGGCGGGTGCTGGTATGCGCTGCGAAACCTCACACCCCCGTGCAAGGAGGACGCCTACGACTGGGATGGAGCGTGTTATCTGCCTTCCTACCCCCCGCGGCGCCGCCCTGCATCGGACCCGCAGTGAGGCTCTCCATCGGTTCTCTGTCGAAACTACGGTGGGTCCAAAGCCCAAGTGCCGGTCTCCCAGTTTTTCAGCACCTGTGCGGCCTCGAACGCAGCAAGTCCCTCCCCCTTCGCAGCTGCTTCCAATATCGCTTTGGCTTCTGTCGTCCGATGGCGAAGCAGGCATGCGGCAGCCGCAACCCGTACATCCATCCGAGGGTGTGTTAGCAGCACAGCGAGCGCATCCCTCCCGGTATCTCCAGCAGAGCGCAGGCGCTTGAAAGCAGCGATGTACCGATCGGCATGCTCATCGCCTGTGCTGGTATCCCCTCGGAAGATTGAATCGGTCTGCGCGGCCACGTTCTTGGCAAACTCCTCGACGAGCTCCTCAAGCGTCATCGCCAGATTCCCTCCTCTGGAACTCCGGCGACCGACCCTCTTGCGCTGCGGGTTGGGCCCATGGGGCATGCCCCACCCGCGAGTGATGCTCGATTCCCCTGTAAGTGGTCATGCGCCAGAAGAGGGCCCAAGCGCGCCTTGACCTGTGTCCAGGAGCACCACCTGGTGGGTACTGCATGCGGACAGCAACGCCAGCAGAGCGGCAACGGCCAGACGCGAGAGCAAAGCGTGTCCTCCCAGGGAATCCGGGCTCTGGGGCCTACCATGCCTGCTCGGCTGGCCATCCCCCCATGTGGGATCGCCGCGCTCCACCTGCGAGGGAGGGCGACTTGTGGAAGTAGCCGGAATTGTTAGTGGATTTCGGGATGTCAGACCGACCGTGTAAGCGACCCCCCGCCCGGTGCTTGGACCGGGAGCCTGGAGTGTTGGAGGCTGCGCGCGCGGCCGAGGAGGGGTGGTACCGGATGCGTCTGCTGCACACGTCGGACTGGCACCTGGGGCATACGCTCTATGACGTCTCTCGCGAGGCGGAGCATGCCGCCTTCCTGGATTGGCTCCTCGACACCCTCGAGGCCCAAAGCGTCGATGCGCTCCTCATTGCCGGCGACATCTTCGACACTGCCAACCCCAGCGCCGAAGCCCAGGCGGCCTGGTACCACTTCATCGCGCGCGCCCGCCGCAAGCTGCCCCGGCTCAATGTCACCGTCATCGGCGGCAACCACGACTCGGCGGCTCGTCTCGATGCCCCGGACCCGCTCTTTGCCGCCCTCGGCGTCCGGGTGGTGGGCGGGTTGCCTCGCGCCCAGGGGACTCTCGACTTCGAGCGTCTGCTGGTGCCCCTGCATGACTCGCGCGGCCGCGTGAAGGCCTGGGTGGCCGCCGTGCCGTACCTGCGCCCCGCGGACCTGCCCTTCGTGCAGTCCGATGGAGATCGGCTCATCGAGGGCGTGCGTGAGGTGTATGGCCTCACGCTGGAGGCCGCCCGCAGGCGTCGGCAGTCCGGGCAGGCCCTGGTCGCCATGGGCCACTGCTACATGGTCGGCTCCGAGCTGTCTGCCCTCAGCGAGCGGAAGATCCTCGGCGGCAACCAGCATGCCCTCCCCGTGGACCTGTTCCCCGAGGACGTCGCCTACGCGGCCCTCGGGCACCTGCACAAGGCTCAGCGCGTCGGGGGGCGCGAGGGCGTGCGCTACAGCGGCTCGCCCATCCCCCTCTCCTTGAGCGAGGCCCACTATCGCCATCAGGTGCTCCTCGTGGAGCTGGAGGGCGAAGGGTTGAGCTCGGTGCGCCCGCTCTCCGTGCCTCGCACCGCGGACATGCTGCGCGTGCCCGAGCGTGATGCCGCTCCACTGGAGGAGGTGCTGCAGAAGCTCGCCGCGCTGCCCGAGCTGGAGCTGGACACCCCGGAGCAGGCTCGGCCCTATCTGGAGGTGTGTGTGTCCCTGGCTCGGCCCGAGCCCTCCCTCCGCCGCAAGGTGGAGGCGGCCCTGGAAGGCAAGGCGGCCCGCCTGGTGAAGCTGACGCCCTCGTACACCGGCACGGGCCTGGTGCTCGCTGACACCCAACCGGGGCTCTCCCTTCGCGACCGCACCCCCGAGGACGTCTTCAAGGCTCGCTACACCCGCGACTTCCAGGAGCCCATGGACCCGGCCCTGTTGGAGTCCTTCCACACGCTGCTCTCCGAAGTTCAGGAGGACGCGTCTTGAGGATCCTCTCCATCCGCGGCCGCAACCTCACCAGCCTCGCCGGTGACTTCGCGCTGGAGCTGGACCAGTCGCCGCTCGACAAGCTCGGCCTGTTCGCCATCACCGGCGCCACCGGCTCCGGCAAGAGCACCTTGCTGGATGCCATGTGTCTGGCCCTCTTCGATCGCACGCCGCGGCTCGGAGGGCGCGGGGGCGTGCCGGTGGGACGACCCGGCGAGGACTTGGATGATCGGCTGTTGTCCCATGACGTGCGCGGCCTGCTCCGGCGCGGCTCCGCTGATGGCCATGCCGAGGTGGACTTCCTCGGCAAGGATGGGAGGCGCTATCGCTCCCGTTGGTCCGTGTGGCGGGCGCGCAACAAGGCGGAGGGGCGCTTCCGGCCGCAGGAGCTGAGCCTCACGGACGTGGCCTCGGGTCAGACGTTCGGCCGCACCAAGTCCGAGGTGCTCGAGGCCATCGAGCAGCGGCTGGGGCTGTCCTTCGATCAGTTCCGCCGCTCGGCGCTGCTGGCCCAGGGCGAGTTCGCTGCCTTCTTGCGCGCGGACTCCAGCGAGCGCGCGGAGCTGCTGGAGCGCATGACGGGGACGGAGATCTACAGTCGGGTCTCCATTGCCGCGCATGAGCGCCACAAGAAGGAGCAGGACGAGCTGGGGCGGATGGCGGCAGGACTGGCAGCCATCTCCCGCCTGTCGGACGAGGAGCGCGCGGGCGCGGAAGCAACTCTCTCGGGTGAGGAGGCGGCACGCGTCAGGGCAGAAGCGGCGCTGGCGGAGGCCTCGGCCTCAGTGGAGTGGTACGCGGCACGGGCCCGGCTCGTGGGGGCCGAGCACGTGGCCTTGGAAGATGTGGCTCGGGTGACGGAGGCGGTCGAGGCCGCGGCGCCGCGGGAGGGGATGCTCGCTCGCGTGCGCGCTGCCGAGGTCTTCCGAGGGCCGGTGGCCGCGGTCGAGAGCGCCGAGCGCACGCTGTCGGAGGCCTCGGCGGCCCAGGTGATGCGTGCGGCGGAGGCGGAGAAGACGCTCGCGGCCTTGGGCGCGCGGGAGGCGGAGCTGCAGCAGGCGGGCAGGATTCGCACGGCAGCTCAGGTGGCGGAAGAGGCTGCGGGCCCGGCGCTGACCGAGGCGGCGAGGCTGGACGCGCAGCTCTCCGTGGAGCGGCGTGAGGCCCAGGAGGCCGCTCAGCGGGCGGAGGCCTCTCGAGCAGCCGAGGCTCAGGCGCTCGCTGCACTCGCGGGGATCGCCAGGCAGGAGGCCGCGGCACGCTCGGAGGCGGAGGCGGCGCGGGCCTGGCTGGACGCGCATTCTCGGCTGGAGCCGCTCGCGCGCGAGTGGCCGCGCTGGGAAGCAGAGCTCGTCCGCTATGAGCGCACTGCCCTGAGTGAGCAGCAGGCGAAGGCTGCGACGGTCCGGCTGGGCAAGGACGTGGTGCGGCTGCGCGAAGCGGCGGAGCTGCGCCGTCAGGAGCGGCAGGCCGGCTCCGAGGCCATGGAGATGGCGCAGGCCCAGGTCACCCATGCCGAGGCTGCGGTGGGGGTGGATGCAGGCGCGGCCCGGCGTGCGCTCCGCAAAGCCCTGCTCGCGAGGCAGGAGGCACTGCGGGCGCTGGGCGTGGCCCGGGACGGCGCTGTCACCGCAGCGGCGGTGGAGCAGGAGTCCGGCACGGAGGTGGAGGCGTCCCGGCGCGAGGCAGAGGCCGCGGCGATCGAGGCCCAGGACGCTGCCGCCCGACGGTTGGAGCTGGAGGCAGGCGCGAAGGAGGCGCAGAGGGCCCTGGCGCGGGCCCAGGCGGCTCAGGGGCTCGCCTCGCACCGGGCGGCGCTGCGCGAAGGGGAGCCCTGTCCGCTGTGTGGCGCGGAGGAGCACCCCTACGGTCGCGCCGAGGCTGCGCTGGAAGGGCTCGTCGTGGAGGCCTCCGCGCGCGTCGAGTCGCTGGAGGCGGAGCGCACTGCGGCGGCCCGGAAGGAAGCGGCGGCCCTCGCGCGGGAGCAGGCGGCTCGGCCCCGGCAGGCTCAGGCGGAGGCGCGGCGGAGCACCGCGGCAGCCAGGCGTGCGGGACACCGTGAGGCGTGGGCGAAGGCACGCGCACTTCTCGAGCAGCCGCTGCCTCCTGAGCAGGCGGAGGATTCGGAGGCTCGGAGCTGGCTCGAGGAGGCGCTGAAGGAGGCCCAGGCGCGGCTCACCGCGG
Organism: Hyalangium sp.; assembly: GCF_035629615.1. Lineage (GTDB taxonomy): Bacteria > Myxococcota > Myxococcia > Myxococcales > Myxococcaceae > Hyalangium. The sequence goes on from NZ_DASPHO010000128.1 coordinate 6,907, forward strand.
TGAATGCCGAAGAGGAGGCCGCAGAAGCTCGGGCTCGGACGGCGCGGGAAGCACGGGCGGCTCTGGAGGTCTGCCGCGAACGGCTGGAGGCGGCGCTCGAGGCGCAGCGTCGCGCGGAGGACTCGCTGGCCGAGGCCGAGCGGTTGCTCAGGGAGGCAGAGCGCGAGGCGGAGCAGGCAGGCCTGGCGCGGCGGCAGGTGCTCGCGGATCTGGCGTCCGCCTTCACGGGGTGGCTCCAGTGGGAGTCGCGGCTCGCGGCCGAGCCGGCGGGGTTCCGGAAGCACTGCGCGACGCAGGTGGCCGACTGGAGCGCTCGCGACGAGGCGCTGCGCAACGCGCAGGCGCGCGAGACCGAGGCGCGGGGCAACCGGGCCGCGGCCGAGGCTCGGAAGGAAGCCCAGCGCGAGACGGCCGAGGCGCATGCCCAGGCCTGGAAGCGAGCGGACGAGGCCCTCCGGGAGACGCAGGCCGCGCGCGCGAAGGTGTTGGAGGGCCGCCCCACCGAGCAGGTCCGTACGACGCTGCGGGCAGCCGTGGAGACGGCCGGCACGGGCTATGAGAAGGCACGAGCCGTCGCGGAGTCCTCGAGCCGGGACGCCGCAGTGGCCACCGCGCGCGCCGAGGAGGCAGCGAAGGCAGCGGCCTCGGCCGCCGAGGCTCGGGAGCAGGCTCAGACGGCGCTCGGAGCGCTGCTGCAAGGCCGGGGTGTGACGCTGGAGGAGGTCCGCCGGCTGCTCGCTCGTGACGCCGCCTGGTGCGAGGCAGAGGCCCGGGCCTTGGCGGAGCTGCGTGAGGCCCTGGCGCGGGCCCGGACGGTGCTCGAGGAGCGTCAGGCCTGGCGCGCCCGGCACGAGGCCTCTGGAGCGCCCACCCTGCCCGAGCCTGAGGTGGCCGCCACCTGCGAGCGAGCCCGCGCGGAGGCGGAGTCACACCGCGCTGCCGCCGCTCGCTCGAAGGCCCGGCTCGATCAGGACGATGAGGCCCGGAGGCGCTACGGCGCGGAGGCCCAGGCGCTGGAGGACCGCCGTCGCGCAGCCGAGGTGTGGAAGACGCTCCATGAGCTCATCGGCTCGGCGGACGGCAAGAAGTTCAAGGTCTTCGCCCAGAGCCTCACGCTGGACGCGCTGCTGCTGCACGCCAACGCCCATCTGGAGGAGCTGGCCCGGCGCTACCGGCTCATGCGCGTGCCCGGGTACGACCTGGATCTCCAGGTGGTGGACCAGGACATGGGCGACGAGACGCGGGGCCTGGCGAGCCTGTCGGGCGGCGAGTCATTCCTCGTCTCGCTGGCGCTGGCGCTGGGGCTGGCCTCGCTCTCCTCCGAGACGACCCAGGTGGAGACGCTCTTCATCGACGAGGGCTTCGGCACGCTGGATCCGGAGACGCTGGAGGTGGCGCTCGCCACGCTCGACGCGCTCCAGGCCACGGGCCGGCAGGTGGGCATCATCTCCCACGTGTCCGGGCTGGCCGAGCGCATCGGTGCCCAGGTGCGCGTGGTGAAGCAGGGCGGTGGGCGCAGCCGCCTCGTCGTGCAGGTGGAGGGGGGCCTTGCGGCACTGCCAGAGCCGCCGGCCTCGGGAAAGGGACGGAAGGTGGCCTGAGGCCTACCCGGCCAGGCTCGCCAGGTACCGGTCCAGCGTCTCCGCGAAGCTGGGGTCGTCGCTGAGGAACGCGAGCCCCACGCCGCCCTTGTAGGGATCGTCCACCACGTGCACCACCACCGCATCCCCCTGGAGGCGATCGCCGTTGGGCAGCCTCAGGTCCACCCGGACGACGGCGTCGAGGGGCGGCCGGTGGGCCGTGCGCACGAAGAGGCCGCCATTGGAGATGTTCGTCGCGTGCTCCCGCACGAAGTCCAGCTCCGTGCGGAACTCCATCTCCAGGTTGACGGGGAAGCGCTTGTAGCGGCGCAGATCCTCGCCCGAGGGGGCCGGCTCGCCCGCGATCTCCTCCTCGGGCTCCACCGTCTCGATGGGCTCGATGGGCTCCGCCTCTTCCGTGCCCTCCACCGGCTCGCCCATGACGAGCGGCTCGTCGGAGGCCTCCACCCCCAAGGGCTCGTCGCCCTCCGCGGCCTGGGCGGGCGCTGCGGCCGGGGTGGACGGGGGAGCCGCGGGTGCGGGCCGGTTGACGTGCGGCAGCCCCCGAGGAGGCTCCATGGGCTTCAGCCCGCGCGCGGTGATGCCCTCCAGGTGCTCCTTCAGGGTGCTGGCCGCCGTCCAGTAGTCCGGGGCGGTGACGACGTTGCCGGAGAAGGCGGCGGCCCGGAAGGCATCCCGCTCGGACTTGGGGAGCTTCCACAGCTCCACGAGCGTGCCCTTGCTCGCCTTGATCTCCCAGGCGAACCGGTCCATCTCGAGCCGCGGGAAGTCGGACATCTCCAGCTTCAGCTCGAGGTTGGCCTCGTTCTCGCGCAGCGCGATGATGATCTCGACCGGCTGCGTCGAGGGCAGCAGCTCATCGATGGCTTCCACGATACCGGCCACGTGGCCGGGGATGGCGGAGGCATTCCACAACGCTGCGAGACTGAAGGTAGCCACGGCCCAGGAACATACCCGAGTCATCTCCGGCATCCACATCTCGGCATGTTGAAGTTGACCCAACCTGTCGAGGAGTGAGCGGGACAGCCCCCCTCCCACGGCTGTAGCACCTGCTCCCGGAAGGGAGCACACCCTCACCGAGCAGGGCGCAGACCGGCCGGCGGCGCGTCGAGGCGGAAGACGGGGTAGAGGTTGAAGCGCGCGTCCCAGGAAGGGTGGCGCTCCTGGAAGAAGCGCAGGCGGGCGCGCGGATCCGAGGCGAAGGCCGGCTCCTTCAGGCGCTGCTCCCAGGCGGCCTTCACGGTGGCGTCCTTGGCGAGCAGCTCGCGGGCGTAGGGCTCCAGAACGTACTCCTCAATGTATTCCTTCCGCTCGAAGTGGTTGTTGAAGAAGCCCCAAGCGACCAGGGAGTCCGGGCCGAGGGGCTCGAACATGTGGGCGATCAGCTCCACGCCGGGCTGGGCCACCGGCACGTAGAGCGAGCCCGCGGGCAGGGCTTGCGGCTCCCGCGTCCACTCGCCCTGCACGGCGGCGTTCTGGCGGCCCTCGTAGGACTGGGGCTGGAACTTCACCTCGGTGGCGCGGAACACCTCCACCTGGGCGGCGGGGACTTCCTTCTCCAGGCGCTGGAAGCGCAGGCCGTGGGTCCGCAGCTTGGCCTCCATCCATGCCGCGTGGGCCGCGGGCACCAGGTAGCCGCCCTGGGGCAGCGGGACGGTGAGCTTGGGACGCACCTCGTCGAAGAGGGGAATCTTCCACACCTGGGGCTTCGTCTCGTCGTACCGCACCACCTTCTGGCTGGAGATGGGCGAGGGCTCGTGGCTGTAGGCGTAGCCCCGGAACTCGATCGTCCGGCTCTTGTCGGTGGGGGCCCAGACGAGCGTCACCTCGCGCACCTGTCCGGCGGTGGCCGCCGCGTCCGCCGCCTTCACCGCGGCCCGCAGGGTGGCGCCGTGGCTCGCCACGAACCGCAGCGAGCCCTCCAGGACCGTGCGCGTGCTCTTCACGCGGTGCGCGTAGGGCTTCCAGGAATGGGTCTCCACCAGCATCCCGAAGCGGCGGTTCGTCGCCCAGTACATCTGGCTGAAGCGCGGGGGCGCGACGCCCTCGGCGAAGCCGGAGGACGGCTCGTCATCCTGGATGAAGGAGGGGTAGAAGGTGACGGGGAGGTTCCCCTGGGCCTTGAGCCCCGCCACCAGCTCGTCTCGCAGCTTCGCGCCCAGCGCGCGCATGGGCTCGGGGCCGCTCTTCACGGGCTCGATGATGAGGGAGATGTCGTGCTCGAACTTCGCGCCGTCCGTGACGTGGAGATCGATGTAGAAGAGCGGATCCCACGCGTGGAGCAAGGTGAGCAGGGCGACGGTTTCTGGGGCTTCCGCCTTCACGTAGTCGCGGTTGAGGTTGAGGTTCTGGGCGGTGACGCGCCAGCCCATCTCCTCGGGGCCCGTCTGGTTGGGGCGGTGGTTGGGGCCGAAGCGCTCGTGGCCGTCGATGTTGAGGACGGGGATGAAGACGGCGGTCACCTGCCCGAGCACACCTGGGAGCGCCTTGCCCGTGAGCACATCCCTCAGCAGCCAGAAGCCGGCGTCCTTGCCGTCGATCTCCCCGGAGTGGATGCCGCCTTGGAAGAGGACGACGGGGCGGCCCTTCTTCGCGTTGGCGGCGGGGGTGAGGGTGCCGTCCGCGCTGGCGACGAGCGCGAGCATGGGGCGGCCCTCGGGGGTGGTGCCGAACTTCTCGTAGCGCACCTTGCCTGGGAAGGCCTTCGGGAAGTCTCGGCAGAGGGACTCCACCTCCGCGTAGCGGCCGGTGCGCGTCCAGCTGGAGCGCTCGGCGGTGGTGGTGAGGGGAGCCTGGGTGAGGAGTGCTGCGAGCAGGGTGGGCAGGAGCATGTGGGCCTCCCCAAACCACACCCGCTCGCCCGGCTCAACCCTGACGAACGGTGAGGCTCTCGCCCACGGCGAGCACGTGGAGCTTCTCGCGGGGCCACTGGCGCCGGTTCCACTCCGTGTCCAGGCGCTGGGGCGGCTCGTCGAGCGGCTCGTCGGTGAGCTTGAAGGTGCCCCAGTGCATGGCCAGGAAGCGGGCGGCGCCGAGGTCCTCGAAGGCCTGCACGGCTTCCTCGGGGTTCATGTGCTGCTTGCTCATGAACCAGGCCGGGTCATACGCGCCGATGGGGAGCATGGCGGCATCGAGGCCCGGGTAGCGGCGGCCGATCTCCTTGAAGCCCTCGAAGTAGGCGGTGTCGCCGGAGTGGTAGAGGCGGGCGCTGGAGCCTTCGATGACGAAGCCGCCCCAGAGCATCTCGTTGGCGTCCGCGAGCCCGCGGCGGCTCCAGTGCTGCGAGGGGACATAGTGGACGGTGACGGGGCCCACCTTCGTGGAGGCCCACCAGTCCAGCTCGGTGCAGGGCAGCCGCGAGCCGCGGAAGATTCGGGTGTGGCCCAGGCCGGTGACGATGGGGGCGCGGACGTCCTGCAGCGAGGGCAGGTCCAGGTGATCGTAGTGGTTGTGGGAGACGAGGCTGGCGGCGATGGGGGGCAGCTTCTCCGAGGGGACACCGGGGGGCACGTTGCGGCGGATGACGACGTTGATGGCGTCGCGCAGCACGGGGTCGATGAGGAGGGAGACGCCGTCGAGCTGCACGAGCCAGCTCGCGTGGCCGAGCCAGGTGAGGCGTGCGCCCTCGCCCGGCGCGGGCGGGGTGGCCAGGGCGGCGAGGTCCGGCTCGACGCGAGGGACGGGGGCGCGGCTGGGGGACTTGCGACGGCGGCCGGCGAGCTTGTCCTTGACGGCCCACTTAAAGACGGTGTCGAAGCCCTGGGGCCCACTGCCATCGAGGTTCTTGAAGCGCGGCGCCATGGTGAGGCTCTCTCCTCGGAGCGGGCGATGGACCCGCTACCCCGGTCATGCTCGCCCGGGGCCCTTCCGCGCAAGGGGGAGTTCCTGGCATGAGCGAGGGGAGTGGCGGGAGTGTCATCGCAGCGGCAGCTCGTGGAAGAGGATTCCATCGAGCCCGAGGCGCTCCACGGCCTCCTTGAAGCGCTCGGTGCCAACGAGCACGGTGGCGAAGTTGGCCAGGCGGAATACGTCGGTATGCGAGGGGAGTGAGGCCTTGTCGAGGATGAGGCGCTCGGGCAACTGAAAGCTCTCGAATCCACATCGTGAACAGGGGGGAGGGCGTGGCGGCAGGCAGTCCGGGTGCAGCAGGCCATGGGGCTCGAGTTGGAGTTCCACCAACTCAGGTGGATTCTTCTTCTGCCGGAAGCGCAGCTCTGGCTTGCAGCCGCTCAGCCCCTGCACTCCCGCTTGCCGAAGCGATTCCATCGCTTCGCGGCGTACGAGCAGCGTCCAGGGATTCTGCAAGGAGAAAGCACCAAAGCTGCCAGAGGCCGTTCCGACAAGTGGACCGAACCGCGTCCCAGGAGGGATCGGCACTCCGGCGGGAAGCAGGGCCCGGATCAGCTCACGCAACCGCTCGAACTCTTCGATGGGCTCAGCTCGGGGCTTCAGGAAGGCGGCATGAGACGGGTGAGTGGAGAGGTCCACAGAGGGGTAAGCGGTCCCTGCGCTGGCCCAGATATTCCCACAGGCGGGGCATCTAGAGCCGGGCAACCCCCATTTGGACGCGGCGCTGATATAGCCTGTGTAACCTGCTGCCGTGTCCTCGTGGAGTTCATAGAACTGCATCTCTCTCTTCTCCGGCGCATCAGCGATAGGGCAGCATGCTAGCTCCCGTCAGGTCATACTTGATGATGAGCTTGATGGCGTGCTGCCAGATCTCCTCATGAGTCACTCGCTCTCGGCCTCTGGTGAACTGACGCCATTCCTCGTTCCAGCGCCCTCCTCGAGGTCCCCCGCTGTGGATCCGGAGGTGGACCCCACGCGAAATCAGCAGCGTGTACTGGTGGATGTTGATCCCTTGCCGATGGAACCACGCGGCGAGGTCCGGAGCCTGCGGGAAGAGGTGATGCTTGATCAGGAGATCAAGAGAAATCCCGCGCCTGCTGTTCAGACTCGGAGCGGGGTGGTTGTGCCAGCGGATGACGAAGACGGGCTCGGCACCTCGGCGCGGGTGTCTCCACCACCTGCGAAGTCCGTCCGGAGGCCTGAGACCGGGCCAGCGAGCGGGCTCCACTTCACCAGAAGGTTCTTCTGAGGCCTCGGTCAGGTCCTGGCAGCGGAAGAAGGCGCAGGTGTCCTCGGAACAGAGCAGTTCGAGCGTGCGGGTGTCCTGGCATCCCTCCTCCCAGGAGACCCCCTCCGGCTCACGGGGCTCCCACCGTGGAGTGTCCGTGGAGGCACACGCGGCCAGGCACAGACTCAGCAGAACAAGTCCCACGGGGCGAGGTGCGCGCATGGCGCCGAAGTATACGGTCGCGTGGCTGCTCGTCGGTGAACAACGCCCCGGCGACGGCCTCCTCCTTATATAGAGAGAGGCCCGATGCCCCCGTCTCCTGGAATCACCCGCAAGCTGCTCTTCGCCTTCGGGGCGCTGGTGGCGCTGTTCGCCGCCGCGTCCCTGTTCGCGCTCGGGCGCATCGCGGAGATCCACGAGGGGACGCATGCCCTTCAAGCGACCAGCGCTCGGGTCCGTGCCGCCCTGGAGCTGGCCACCGCCGTCCGCGACCAGTACGCCCACCTCGCGCACACCATCATTCTCGGCAATGACAGTCATGCCCGCTTCCACGCCGAGGCTCGGGCCCGCGTCGAGGCGCTTACCCGCCAGCTCTGGGAGCAGGCCCAGGATGCCGAGGAGCGCGCCTGGGTGGGCGACATCCAGGAGTCGGGTGATGCGCTGGACCGTCTCTACCGTGACACGCTGCTGCCCGCCGTCATGGCCAAGGATC
>NZ_DASPHO010000129.1:0-27640 GCF_035629615.1 Hyalangium sp.
CTGCTGGTGTACCAGACGTCCACGACGAACACGGAGCTTCCCAACATCCTCAAGCAGAGCGGGCTGGAGTGCCGCATCTATGGCCTGCGCAGAGACATCACCGGGGATGTGGTGGACGGCAACCTGATGTACAGGCCCTTCAGCGAGAAGGGCTTCATCGACGATCTGCGCACGGCGCGGGCGGTGGTGGCGGGCGGCGGCTACACGCTGATGAGCGAGGCGGTGTACCTGCACAAGCCCCTGCTCTCCATCCCGGTGGAGGGGCAGTTCGAGCAGGTCATCAACGCGCTCTACCTGGAGAAGCTCGGGTACGGGATGTACACGAAGCAGCTCACGCTGGCGTCGCTGAAGGAGTTCCTGGCGCGCGTGCCGACATGCCAGGAGTCCCTGAAGGGCTACTCGCAGGCGGGGAACACGCAGATCCTGGCGGCCCTGCGTGAGCAACTCGCGCGCGCATACGAGCACCGGGGACACTGGCGCGCCGAGATGTCCGAGCAGGACTGACGCGCCCCGTGGCTCAGCCGAAGAGCTTGTTGATCAGCCACAGCAAGGCGGACTCGGTGGGGCTGTCGTCCAGCTCGCCCCTCGTGCCGTACCGGCCCCTGCCAATGCTCGGCTGGGCGCTGGGGCGGGCCCTGGTCAGCTCCACCTCGAAGGGGGCCGCTCCCTTGGGAGCGCAGCTCCCGCAGTAGAACTTCTCACCCCAGACGAAGGCGTGCACGGGCTTCAGCCTGCGCTTGCAGGACGCGCACCGGGACGGAGTGTGGGGCTGGACCTGCGGGCGCAGATCCAGTCCCTCGTCCCGGTGGGCCTCGGCCGCCTCGTGGAGCTGCTGCAGCTCACCCGCGTCCAGCCCCACACCACTGCACCCCGCGCAGACGTCCACCTTGACTCCGAGCGCCTCGATGACGGGCAGGGGCGCGGTGGCACACCGGGGACACGTAGGGGAAGTGTGACCGCACGTGGGACAGCTCGGCACGTATCGGAGCCGGGTGCTGCATCCTTTGCATATGCCGGGCTGATCCTTCGCCCGCCGCAGCAGGGCGTCCGAGATGGAGCCTCCCATCACCTTGGCGAGGGCTTCGCCCTCGATCCAGACCGCGCCACAGGCCGTGCACTCCTCGCGGGGGAGTCCCTTGAGAAAGGTGGCGCGCATCTGCTCCTGACAGAAAGGACAAGCACTCATGGAAGGCTATCCTACCCGAGGTGGTGATTGACTCGCTCTTCGAGGAATCTCACGATCAGCAGATGGGCACACACCTTCGGTCTCTCTTCTCGATGATGCTGCTGGGTTGTCTCCTCTTCTCCGTGGCGAGGTGCGTGGGAGGGCCGCCGGATGGGCCTCGCCCGGATCCAGGTGGCGAGACGGATGGCGGGACGGATGGCGGGACGAATCCCTCCTGCGGCAACGGGACGATCCAGGCCGGTGAGGCGTGCGACGACGGCAACACGAGCGCCAGCGACGGCTGTGCCGCGGACTGCAAGGCGATAGAGGCCGGCTGGTTCTGCGACACGGCAGGTGCTGCCTGCGTCCGCAACGTGTGCGGGGACGGACGCACCGGGACAGGCGAGGCCTGCGACGACCGCAACACCAGCTCCAACGATGGATGCAGCGCCCAGTGCGCCGTGGAGAACGGATGGACCTGTCCCACGGGCGGCGGCCGTTGCCTCGCAGCCCAGTGCGGTGACGGCGTCATCGCCGGAGACGAGGAGTGCGAGGACGGGGACAGCCCGCCCACGGCGCAGGATGGGTGCAGCGCCACGTGCCGCCTGGAGGCCGGCTACAAGTGTCCCACGGCGGGCCAGGCCTGCGTCCCCACGGTCTGCGGCGATGGCGAGGTGGAGGGGACTGAGCAGTGCGACGACGAGGACAACGACATGGGGGATGGCTGCTCCCCGCTGTGCACGCGCGAGCCCCGGTGCACCAACGGGACGTGCCAGGCGGTGTGCGGGGATGGGGTAATCCTCCCCGGCGACACGACGGAGCAGTGCGATGACGGCAACCTGCGCGCCAACGATGGGTGCTCGCCCACCTGCGTGCTCGAGCCGGGCTTCCAGTGCCAGACCATCGAGCAGGATCCTCCAGCCACGGTGGAGATCCCCGTCGTCTACCGTGACTTCCGCGGCAGGGATTTGACCGGGGGACACACGGACTTCGAGGGTGCCACCGGGAACGAGACGGGGATCGTCGGCGCCCTCTACACCGGGACCCTGGGGGCGGACGGCAAGCCGGTGTACGCGAAGAACCCGGACGGGAGTGGGAGCACCACCACCCACGGACGGGATGCCTTCAACCAGTGGTACCGGGACACCTCCATGAGCAGGACGGTGGTCTCCACGTTGGCGCTGCAGCGGCAGCCCAATGGCGCGTACCTGTATGACAACCAGAACTTCTTCCCGCTGGACGGGCTGGGCTGGGTGGCCGAGGGCCAGGAGAACCCGCGCAACAACAACCACAACTTCCACTTCACCAGCGAGGCGCGCTACTGGTTCGAGTACAAGGGCACCGAGGTGCTCGCGTTCCGTGGGGACGACGACGTCTGGGTCTTCATCAACGGACGCCTGGCGGTGGATCTGGGCGGTGTCCACGGGGCGCAGGATGGTGGCATCACGCTCTCGCAGCGGGCCACGGAGCTGGGCCTCCAGGTGGGCAAGGTGTACGAGGCCGTGGTGTGGCAGGCGGAGCGCCACACCACGCAGTCCTCGTACAAGCTCACCCTCACCAACTTCGTCACCCGCCGCACCGAGTGCGTCAACAGCTGCGGGGACAGTGTCGTCCAGCCGCCCGAGCAGTGCGACAACGGGACGAATGCGGGCGGCTACGGCCAGTGCGCTCCAGGGTGCATCCTCGGCCCGCGCTGCGGCGATGGGGTGGTCCAAGGGGGGAACGGCGAGGAGTGTGACGACGGGAACTCCAACAACAGCGACGCGTGCAACAACAGCTGCCAGGTGATCATCGGCTGAGGCGCGGAGACGACCTGAGAACCTCCCAGCGGCTGCCGTGCGTGCTCCCTCGCCTCCATCCGAGGCGAGGAGCCCCACGCCCAGCCCCGCCGTCGAGGCCAGGCTCGAGCAGCTCCGTCCGCTACTGCACCTGGACCTGTCCGGCCATCGGCGTGCCCGTATTGAAGGTGCTCAGGAGGTTCAGCCGGTCCGCGATGAGGGTCGTGTCGTAGCTCATCGTCGGGTTCAGCAGCACGTTGAGCGCCTCCTGCCCCGTGCCGGCTGCCGCCATCTCCGCCACGTAGTCCGGAGGCGGCGTCACACCCAGGACTCCGCTCTCGTAGTCGCTCACCCACTGCTGCGCGTCTGCATGGAGCAGATCCGCGTCCGCGGCCGTGAAGGTGAGGGTCACCGTGGTACCCTGCGGATTCCCCGAGAAGTTCGAGCCATAGACCTGTGACAGCCCATCCACTGTCCCGCTGTTCACGTTGGGTAGCTCGGCCGAGTAGGTGAACGTGCTCGGGTCGTTCGGCGTGCCGCTCATCGTGTACGAGGCCGAGCCGAGTGTCGTCGTCCACTCGAACTCCTGCCGGCCGTCGTCGTAGTTCGTCAGGATGACTTCGTCGCTGGACAGGGTGCCCTCTCCGAGGCTGACGCCGAGCGACAGCTCCCGGGTCATCTCGCCCGTGTAGATCTGCACGTCCGCCGCGTTGGAGGTGCCGAGCGCGGGATCATTCGGCGGCAGCTCTCCCGTGGCGAGGAACTGATCGTACGCCGCGAGCCCTTCGGGCGTGGAGATGTCGAAGTCCACCTGCCGCGCGCTCTGCTGGCCGAGCGAGACGGTGTCCGTCATCCCAGCGCTGACGCCAAAGGCGGAGATCTCGAGGCCGCCGGCGCGCGACACCGCCTGCGTGGGGCCAATCGTCACGCGGACCGTGTTCTCGTCCACCTTGTTGATGCCGATGGACATGCCGCGCGCTCTCTCAACGCTGTCGCTGATGGTGACGTCGAAGACCCGGCCGATGTTCTCGAAGGTCACCGACATCCCGGTCTGCACGAAGGTCTCTCCGTGCATCATGATGTTGGTGCCCACCGGGAGGTTTTCCGGCTGGAAGGGACTGAGCATCGCCGCGGCCTGCTCGGCCGAGGTGATGCCCTCCGCGGCCGAGCTGGGCACCGTCACCTCGTAGCTGGCGCGTCCGCCCGCGGAGGCCTCGACGGTGCCGGAGACGATGTTCGTCTCCACGCCTGCCTCGGCCTGCACGCCGATCTCTGCCTCCACGGTGAAGGTGGTCATGCCTCCTTGGGAAGTCTGGCTCGTGCCCGCCTGGGCATATCCCGTGACGCTCAGCGAGAAGGGGCCGCCCTCGAGCTCCAGCTGGGCCTCGGCGTTCAGCTCCGCCGACATGCCCTCCGGACTGATGCTCATCGAGGAGCTCATCGTGGCGTCGAAGCCGTCGGTGAAGACGCTGGAGGCGTTGGGCTGGGTGGTCTGAGGCTGGGTCGTCGGGCTCGCGGTGCTGGCGGTGTTCTGCTGCGTGCTCGAGACGCCATTGTTGAAGGGAAGGATGAAGGGCTTGTTGCCTTGGATCGGGCTGGACATGGGGGCCTCAGGTGCAGACTGGGAGTGAAATTGTGGATCCAGAGCCTGGCGACTGCAAACCCCCTATTTGCTCGCCGGGGTCGGAGTCACCCCTTCGACCCGCGTCTTGCCGTCCTTGTCGACCTCGAGCCGCAGGTGTGGGTTGCCCTGGGCGTCGTTGAGGACGATGCTCGCCACGCCATTCTCCACGCCGATGGAGATGCGCTCCTTCCAGTCATAGCGGAAGGTGACGTTGGGCTGTCCCTTGATGAGGCCCACGCACATCGCCTCGTAGCCCTCCTCGCTGTCGAAGCACAGCCCGCGGACACCGATGGAGTCGAGCATGGCGAGCCCTCCGATTTCATGCCCGGACGGGTCCATGAACTGGATGCCGTACGCCTTGATCTGGCGCTTGAGGCCCTGGGGATCGGGCAGCGGCGCGCCAATGCGGATGCGCGCCTGGCCGTGCTCGTCGACGATGTTGAGCTCGCGCACGGACAGGGAGGCGGGGGGGCTGTCGTCGCGGCGCCCTGCCGCAGGGGCGGAGCACGCGACGAGGGCCCAGACGGCGAGGAGAGACGGGAGTGCGACGGGGAAGGTGCGGGGAGGTGTGGGCACGGCAGGCCCTCCTTGGGAGTGTGTATCGCGGCACATCTTCTCTGAGGGAGAGCGGCTCTCGCCAGAGCGCTGAACAGCTCGGTGCCCAATGACAGGCAGGGGCTGGAGCCGCTGTGCCGCTACGGAGCACGCGGCGCGCTGGCGCTGGAGCTCTCAGGTGAGCGGAGCACGACCGTTCGCCTACCGGGGACCTCTTCGAAGCCATGGGGCTGGAGGACTTGCATGCCCTCCTGCCTCTTGGTAGAAGTTGTCCTAACGCCAGCCCTTCGCGGCTGGCGTTGTCGTTTCAAGCGCCAGCCCTTCGCGGTTGGCGTTGTCGTTTCAGGCGCCAGCCCCTCGTGGCTGGCGTTGTCGTTTCAGGCGCCAGCCCTTCGTGGATTCCACCTTACCGAGTGGCGCCCGGCGCCGCTGCGTGCGCGTGTCGCGCCGCTGCGTCGTCGTGCGCAAGAGAGCTCATCATGCGCCGACCCGATCTCGTTCCCGACTGTGGGAACTGCGCCGCGCTTTGCTGCGTCGCGACCTCATTCGAAGCTTCCGACGACTTCGCGTTCGACAAGGCTGCGGGCGTCGGCTGCCGATATTTGATGCGCGACTGCCGCTGCGCGATCCACGACGAGCTCGCCGTGCGCGGCTTCCCCGGGTGTGTCGCGTACGACTGCTATGGCGCCGGCCCGCGCGCGACGCGCGCATTCACCGGCACGCACGACGCCGAGCAACGCAACGAAGCGTTCCTGGTCCTGCGCGTCGTGCACGAGCTGCTCTGGCTGCTGACGGAAGCGGCGAAGCTCTGCCCGTCGTCGCCCGACGACGTCGGGGCGCAGCTCGCACTCGAGATAGAGGTGCTCGATGCGATCGCGCGTGGGCCGGCGCCGGCGCTCCTCGAGGTCGATCTGCGTCCGCATCGCGACGCAGCGCGAGCGCTCTTGCGTCGGGTCGGAGTTGCGATTGGCGACCGACGCCGTGCGGTGCTAGCGCTCGGTCTGGCGCCTCGTGCACCTCCTCCTCGGCCGTGAACTCCATCGGCACGCTGAGATGGAGAGGGTGGGGCATCCGAGCGTGATAGGTTCCCGCGGGCTCAGCGTTACTACGTGGTGGACGTGACAGACGCGGCGAACCCCCAGCCGCTCGGCTCGTACACGTATGACGCCCAGATCTACAACCCCACCCACGCCAACGCGGTGGGCACCTTCGCGGGGAAGACCCTCGCCTTCGAGGGTGGCGAGATGGACAACGCGCACCTGCGCGTCCTGGACGTGTCTAATCCCACCCAGCCGAAGGAGATCGCCTACGCCAACACCTTCCGGGAATCGGATCCGGGTCGCACCGATGGCCTCTTCGTGGGCGCCATTGGCATCCGGGTGCCGAGCGACGGATATGTGTACGTCGTGGACATGACGCGCGGCCTGCTCATCTACCGCGAGCCGTGATCCGGGAGAGAGGGATTGGCCGGAAGGAGCGCTGGGGCCCCCGCGACGGCGCACGTCTTTTGCTGAATCATGAGTGAATCCGGGCACTTCGAGTCCACGGAGAAGTTCCCGGCAGTCCCACCTGTTTCCCGGAGACCTCGCCTGTCTTGGAGACATTTTAGAGACGGAACCAGAGGCGCACCCGAGAGGTTCCCTCGCTTGAGGTCGTGCGGCGTGAACTCGATGAGCCCACTCTGCGGCACCCGCAGGGAGTCCTCAATTTCGCCTATGCTCCCGGGTCCTCCAAGGTAGGCTCGGGGAGGGTACGGTACGCGCGGAGCGTCTGCAGTCCCCGCCGCCGCGCGAGTCGGACGAGGGCGATGCCTTCCACAAAGATGTGAGCCTCAGTCTGGTGGAAGTAAAGGTCGAACAGCCCGGACTTCCGTTCTGCCTCAAGCGCCTTGCATCGGTGCTCGATGATGGCGTTGAGAGCCGCGTTGAAGGCAGCGGCGTCGCCCGTCACCAGGGACTGGGCGGCGTTGAAGCGCTCCGACTCGCCTCCATCCAAGGATCGCTCGAAGGCCTGCATCGTGCCCTCTATGTTCCCGGTGCCGCTCGCTAGGCAGGAGAGCGCCACGTGGTAGTGGAAGTGCTCCTCAGGCTCCATCCGGCGCATCCATTCCCCTGGCAGCAGGGGAAGCATTCGCTCCACCAAGTCGCTGGCCTGAGCAGCCACGGCATCGAAGAAGGGGACGGCCTTGCTTCGCGCTAGGTAGTACGCGTCCCGCTCGGAGCAGCCGCTCCGACGCTCCAGCAGTTCCAGGTAGATGGCCGCGCTCTGGCGCAGGGCCTGGAAGAAGGCCCGCGAGTCCATGTTGGCCAGCATCTCGCTGCATCCGACCTGCCGGATGAATGCGGCGGCCTCCAGCGCGAGCTTCGCATCCGGCCGTTCCGCTAGCGCCTCCAGCCGCTTTGCCGCGAGAAACCCGAGATTGCCTTGGAGGGTATTTGTCTGACGCTGTCCCATTGGTGGCTCCGAAGTGCTCAGCTCACGTCCGCGCCGAGCGGCAGGACGGCCAGCCCGGTGAGCCCCTCGTTCTGGATGGCCTCCACCAAGTCGGAGCGGATGATGATGAAGCGCGTGTACTCGGCGAGTCGGAAGAGCTTGGCGTCCAGGGGGATCTGATCCTCTCGTAGGTAGATGCTCCGGATGCCGTAGATCTTCCCAGGCTTATTTGGGTAGGTCTTGTATCTGGACTTCGCCAAATCGAAGCAGGCGACGCTGCGAAGTAGGTTGACGACGAAGTATCGTTCCTTCACCACCCGGCCCTGCTTGTCGTGGAGGATGAAGGGGAGATACTCGGCGGCCTCCTCTCCCACGCCGTGGGCCATGAGCACTTCCCGCGCGTTCGCGGAGACCTCAAGCACTGCGTCCGAGTTGTCGATGAAGTCGGTCAGCATGTCCCCGGACCGTGGGTGGACGGAGAGTACCGTGGAGGGGGGAAACAGGTTGCCCACCGGGACGGCGTTGGTCAGCCGGTAATAGTGCTCGACCTGATCCGGAAGGTCATGGACTTGGATGGCGCGCTCGTCCGGACTGCTGGACACCGTGAAGTAGCTGTATGCCATGGTTCACCACTTTACCGCGCCGAGCTTGCGCCCGGCAGTCATCCTCTTGGCCTTCTCGAAGAGGGTTTCGGAGATCTCGTCGAATTCGAGCTGGACCTCCCCCGGCTCAGGGTGTTCCTTACCGTCCTTGGTGGCTTCGTCGATCTTGGAGCGAATGGCCTTGAGTTTCTTCGACAAGGAATCTTGGTACTCCTTGTGAGAGGGGATGCCCCAGGGACAGTGCGCGGGCAATCCTACCACCTCGGCGACGATTTCCTGCTGCGGCAGCAGCATCATGTTCAGGCGCTTGTGGATGTTCCAGCGCGACATCAGGACGATCTTGATGACCTGCTCGGAGCGCGCTGTCTCGCCGCCGGCCTTGCCGACGATCCACTCCTCCACTGCGCCAATGGGGATCAGGTGGTGGTAGTTGTGGTCGTACGGGTACCACGCGCCGTGCCCGCCTCGCTTCTCGTCTTGCCGGGGCAGGAAGTTGGGCTGGTCCTTCTTGAGTGGGGGCTTGAGTGGGTTCTTGGGTGGGCTGCCAGGCTCAGGGACGGGGCAGACGTTGATCTTCCAGCCGTCTTCCCGCTTGAGCCAATAGAAGGCCGTCCTGGCGAGATTGACGTACTTCTCGATTCTGAAGCCTTCGGACTTGCGCACGCCTTCCGCAACGACACGCTCCCCGGCGGCCTTGACGTTCTGCAGGGCCGCATCCGTGATGTATTCGCCTTCCTTCACGTAGCCCAGAGTCTCGGCCTTGGAGCGGAAGTCCCCCGAGTACAGCGCGTAGCGGTTACCACCCTCATCCGCCGAGGCATAGAATCCATTGAGCGGGTAGTTGCAGGGATTCTTGTCCCAGCCTCCGTCCTCAATGTGGTGCCTCCAGATGCAGCCGTAGCCGTCCTTGTTGGACTTGTGATTGTTGGAGGGGCCGTCCCAGGTGGTGTGGTCGTCCTTGGGCCCGGTCTTCTGCTTCTTCTTCTTCGGCTTCTCTTCGGCCGGAACGGCCTTGCCCTTCTTGGCGGGAGCCCCCTTGCGCTTCCTGGGGTTCGGCTGCTGCGGCTTTGGGTTGTTGTCCATCGGCCCGCTCCTTTCAGGACTCAGGTGTTGGTATTGACGTTGGCCCGGCGGACGAGCGCCGAGGCCACCGCACCCGAATCTGCCTGGGACCAGACGAGTGCGGTGTCCCCGCTGGCTGGGTTCCGGAGGAAGGTCCGGCAGGCCAGCGCTAGGTGGATGGCTCCGCTGGCGGCCCCCGTGTCGCCTAGGGAGGTGGCAGGCCAGGACTGGCGCACTCCCTGGAAGGGGGGATGTTGGGAGAAGCGCACCAGGGCCGTTCCCCACTGGCGTGCCCTCCACTCCTCGCCATTGAGGTCTCCGTAGATGGTGTGGATTCGGGGTGCCTGGGCGGCCGTGGCTTCGATGGCATGAGCCAGCAGGAGTCCCGGAGGCTCGTCCCGGATTTCCCGTGGAGGCTCCAGGACCTCCACGGCGGTGACGAAACCGGCGGGAACGGCTTGGCGCCGCCGGGCTTCCGCTTCGGACTCTAGCAAAAGCGCCGCCGCCGCCTCTCCCGGCATCAGCCCCACAGGCCGCTCGGGCGTCTTCAGCCTCCGGTGAAAGGCCAGCCACTGCAGCTCATCCTCGCCCACGAGGCTGTCCACTCCCAGCACGAGGGCGCGGCGGACACGCCCGTGGGCGAGGGCTTCGGCGGCCTTGGCCACCGCGCTCAGGACGGACGTGTGTCCCTGTGGCACGAGCCGCTGGTGGTCCGGGGAAATGGCAAGCCCCTCGCGGCGGACCAGCTCGGCGCACAGGCGCGCACCGAGGAGCCGCTGGAGCGCCTCTCCGTCCTCCGCCTCTGCGACCCGAGGATGGGATGTGCCCACCCACAAAGCGGTGTCTCGCCAGAAGCGGGTGTCCGTGGCGTCCAGCCGCCCGTAGGTGAGCAGATCCTGTAGGGCAAGGGAGGCCAGATGGACATAGAGCCCGAGCCCTGCAAAGCCATCTGTCACACCAGTCATGGGGTGTCCCATGACTGCCTCAACGCTCAAGTTCTCACTGCTGGCCACATAGAAGTCCAGTGGAGAGGGGCGCGTGATACCTGCCCGGAGCGACGCACAGGCCGACACCACGTCGTACCCGATGGTGCTGACCAGGCCGAGCCCTGTGATGGCGAGGCGCATGGGAGAAATGGGTGCCACGCTGGGCGCTCAAGAGAGAACAGAGGATCGTGTACCTCAAGGGCAGAAAAGCCGCTTGAGAAGCTTGGGCTGCCGAGGGGTTCAAGAGTAGAGAATGATTGGGGGCGAGGCTGTACCACCTCAGTGGTATTGATGATGCACGGATCTGGATGTCGGGCCTGAGGTGGACCCCATCGTTTAAGACCACTTTTGGGGTTCCGCTATTTGCATCCGAGCCGACGGTGAGAGTGTATTGATACGTCGTCGTCGTGGTGGAGTCGAGGGGGCGTGGGGGAGACTGACAAGCTGTGGAGAACTGTGGAGGGCTGTGGATTGAGGCTGCCCGCTTCAGCACCCCCCCAGCTGGGTAAGGCTCTCGCGCTCCTGCACCGCTTCCAGCGCCACGCGTGCCTTGAACGCTGGGTCAAACCGCTTCCGATTCCTCTGCTTCATGCCGTCCTCCTACGGTAAACGGGGGTCGCCCCATCCTATGGAGAACTCGTCATACCAAACTGACACGCCAGCCGCTTGGAGACGCGAAGCCAAATCCCGCACGAAATCCTCTTTGTCCTCGCTCGCGTGGCTGATGAAGACATCGTGCATCTCGGGAGGGCACGCAGCCGAAATCGCCGTTTCCTTATGCTGAGACGCGATGAGGGCTGTTTGCATGCGCAATTGCTCATCCAGTTGACGCCTCTGGCGCTCACGTTCTTGGTGCGCTCTTTTGTCGGAGTCGGCGATCTTCTTACGCTCCTGTTGCTCCTCGCTGGATAAACGGTCCTGCTGGCGACTGAGATCAGCCGACTTACTCGCAACGCTTTTGGCGAGGTTGGCACGCTTCTTCGAGACAGCCGCGAGTTCTTTCTGTGCCTGCTCGACTGCGCGGAGGTACGATGATGCCGAAGAGATTGAGGTCGCGCGCTGCGCTCGAGCGGCCGCTTGGTTTATCTTCGCAGTGAGTTCCGCCTCCTTCTTCGCTTCTGTTGCATCCTTAGCTTTCAGATCGGCGATATCGCTCTGCAGGTAGGCAACCGTGCTGCGTGTCGAGGAGATGGACATCGGGCGTTCCTATGATTCTTGCGGAATGCGGAACAACCGTAGGGCAAGTCGGCCATTCTGCAAAGACGCCGATGCGGGCCGGCGGGTGCCCATGACGAAGCGGCTGGCAGCCAATCGGCATCTGAAGGGAACGCGTGTCCTCTACCGCAACAACGGCCAACGGGCGACCCGGACGGTTGTCTCCCGCAGGATGGAGAAGGCGCAGAAGAGGGCTGGGTTGCCGGTGACACGAGCGCTCCACATTCTCCGGCACACCTTCTGCTCGCGGCTGGCGATGCGAGGGGCACCTGCCAAGGCCCTCCAGGGTTGGCCGGGCACGAGAACCTCTCCACCACTCAGCGGTACATGCACCTGTCTTCGGCGGCCAAGGGCGCAGCGTTTGGCCTGCTAGATGAGTACGGGACCTCAACCCGTAACCCGAGTCAGTGGATGGGGACCTCGGTCTCGTTGTTGCGCTGGGCGGCCCGGCGCGAGAGCTCGGTGAGCCAGGAGCGCGTCAGCGGTGTCTCGCTCTGGCTGCCCGTGAAACGCTCCGGGTGGCTGTCCTGTGGCAGCTGCCGGTTCACGTACGCCAGCAGCGACGCCGTCAGGTTCGGCGCCAGTGCGCGCGCCACAGCCCCCAGCTTCGCCGGCAGGCCCACCAACACCTCCGCGTCTCCTCGCCTGCACGCCTCGATGATCTTCTTCGCCGCCCGCTCTGCGTTGATCGACAGGCCTGGCAGTGAGTCGCTCACGTAGAACCACGCGTACTCCTTCTCGTGGTCGCCCTTGAACGTGGCGTTGCGCGGGCTGCCCGTGCGCATCAGCCCCGGGCACACCGTCGTCACCTTGATGCCATCCTGCGCCAGCTCCGCCCGCATCCCGTCCGACAGGCCCACCAGCGCGAACTTGCTCGCGCTGTACGGCACCAGGTGAGGCACGCTCACCTTCCCGCCAATGGACGAGATGTTGACGATGCGCCCCTCGCTGCGCCGCTTCATCTCCGGCAGCACCGCCAGCGTCGTGTAGAGCGGCGCCCACAGGTGCGTGGCGATGGCCTCCTCGAAGTCCTCGATCGTCATCGACTCGAGCGGACCCGTCTGGATGATGCCCGCATTGTTTACCAGCACGTCCACCGCGCCGAACCGCTCGTGCACCGCGGAGACCATGGCCTCCACCTGCACCGGCTCCGTCACATCACACGGCACCGCGAGCACCTCTCCGCCCAGGTGCTCCAGCTCCGTCCGCGCCCGCTGGAGCGTGGTCTCCTCCCGGCCGCAGATGACCACCCGCGCCCCCTCCTTCAGGAAGTCGCGCGCGAGGATCAACCCCAGCCCTCGGGAGCCCCCCGTGATGAGCACCGTCTTGTCCCGGAAGCTCAGGCGCGGGCGCACCAGGGCGCGCAGCCCCAGCGCCAGGCCGACGCCCGCGGCCGTCAGCGTGCCCAGGGTGAGACGGGGGAATTCCTTCGTGTGGCGCTCGGCCATGGCTCAGACTCCATGAGGGTTCGTGGGCTGGGGGACAAGGGCTCGGCTCAGGGCGCGAACGCTCCCGTGCTCGCATCAGGCCCGGTGAGGCGATCGAGGACCATCCGCACCTCTTCCAGCTGCTCGGGTGTGAAGGCGTGCAGCCGGAGGATGCCCTGCGTGTCGAAGACCAGGTACCCCGGGTGGGAGTCCACGCCGTACGCCTGGGCCATGGAGCCATCATCCACCGCGATGGGGTGCCGCAGCCCGTGCCTCCGAGCGAAGAACTCCACGGCGTTGGTGTCGCGCAGCTCGTCCTCCGAGTGCGTTACGTCCACTCCGATGACCACCAGCCCCCTGGGGCCATACTCGAGTATCCAGTCCTGCACCTGGGCCAGCTGTCCAATACAGTCCTCACAGTCCATGGACCAGAAGTGCAGCAGGACCGGGCGGCCGCGCAGCTGCGAGACATGGACGGGGGCGTTGATCCAGCCCCCATCGGGATCCAGCAGCGTGAGGGGAATGTGGTGCTCATCGTCTAAGGCCATGGGAGTGCTCCGCGAAAAGACGTTTGACCGGACGTGACTCAAGCTATGCATCGGGGGTCGGCGTCCCCCATGCCGGCCCCAGGCCGGGCTCGTCTGCCTGGGTGGAGGGGAGAGGAGGCGCCCAGGCAGCCAGGCAGCCAGGCAGCCAGCCGGCGCTAGAGGAGGACACTCCGTGCGAATTCCTGACTTCAAGCTGGAGCGCTACTTCTCGCGGTGGGAGTTCTCCGCGCCCTACCTGCTGTGCACCTCGGACATCGAGGGCTGGCGCATGTCGGAGCTGCTGGAGCTCGCCGATCCCGAGGCCCGGGCCCGGTGGGAGTCCCTGACGCTCGGCTACACCGAGTCCACCGGCCTGGCTGCCCTGCGCGAGGCCATCGCCAGCCTCTACCCAGGGCTGTCCGCCGGGCAGGTGCTGACCTTCGCTGGCGCCGAGGAGGCCGTGTTTGTCCTGATGAACGTGCTGCTCGGGGCAGGCGACCATGCCGTGGTGACATGGCCGGGCTACCAGTCCCTCCATGAGGTGGCGCGGGCCACCGGCGCGGAGGTGACGCTGCTCCCCCTGAAGGAGGAAGAGGGCTGGGAGCTGGACCTCGGCGCCGTGCGACAGGCGCTCCGGCCGAACACCCGGCTGCTCGTGGTGAACTTCCCTCACAACCCCACGGGGGCGCTGCCGGGGCCCGCGACTTTTGAGGCGCTGTGCGCGCTCGCCGTGGAGCGCGACATCTATCTGTTGTCCGATGAGGTGTACCGCCTGCTGGAGCACGCGCCGGCCCGGACGCTGCCCGCGGCGGTGGAGCGCACCTCGCGGGGCATCAGCCTGGGGGTGATGTCCAAGGCGTTCGGGCTGGCGGGCTTGCGGGTGGGGTGGCTGGCGTGCCGGGACGCGGAGCTGCTGCGCCGGTGTGAGGCGTACAAGGACTACACCACCATCTGCAACAGCGCCCCCAGTGAGGTGCTCTCGCTGATCGCCCTGCGCGCCCGGGAGAAGGTGCTGGCACGCAGCCGAGCCATCCTCGACGACAACCTGAAGCGGCTGGACGCCTTCTTCGCGCGCCGCGCGGACACCTTCCACTGGGTGCGGCCCCGCGCGGGCAGCGTGGCCTTCCCGCGCCTGCTGTGGGACATGCCCGTGGCCGCGTTCTGCCAGGCCCTCGTCGAGCGCGAGGGCGTGCTGCTGCTCCCAGGAGACGTCTACGACTTCCCGGGCAACCACTTCCGGCTGGGGCTGGGACGCACCCAGCTCCCGGAGGCGCTCGCGCGGCTGGAGCGCTTCTGCGATGCAACCTCCGGCTGAGGCTCGCATGACGCCGCCGAACGAGTGCCCGCTCATGATCAGAAGGCCCCACTCTGCCCTTTTGGGTACTTGCGAACCATGGATCGGTGGGGAAGCTTGCCTCCAGCGATGGGCACCCTGGTGAGCCAGCTGGCGGATGTGCTTGAGGCGAAGTGCGAGGAGCTCACCCAGCGCTGGGCGGACCAGCTCTTCGCCGCCGGTGTGCCCGAGTCCCTCCATCGTGAGGACGTCATCGATTCGATGGGGGAGTTCCTCACGGAGCTGGTCGAGGCGCTGCGCCGGGAGCAGGGCTTGCACCCGCACTCCCAGTCGGCGGAGGCGAGTGCCATCGCCAAGGGGCACGGCAAGCAGCGCTTCGGCTTGGGGTACGACCTGGGGGCCGTCATGCGCGAGTACGGCACGCTGCGTGACATCCTCTTCCAGCTCATCGAAGAGAGGGGGCTCTCGCCGAGCGTCCGGGAGTTCCGCGTCCTCTCCCAGTACCTCACGGCGGGAGTCTCGGACTCGGCCACTCAGTACGCCCTCGAGCGGGAGGAGGCCCTTCGCAAGCAGACGGCCACGCACCTGGGCTTCCTCGCCCACGAGCTGCGCAACCCGCTGTCCTCCATCCGCCTCTCCCTGGCCACGCTGCAGCACCGGGGGGAGCTGCCGCAGGGGCGCGCCATGGAGCGCGTCCACCAGGGGCTGCAGCGGCTGAGTGAGCTCATTGACAACTCTCTGGTGGAGATTCGGATCGCGGCCCTCCCAGGGGTGCGGCGCGAGGAGGTGGCCATCGACGAGCTGCTCCACGCCCTCGAGGAGGAATCCGCTGCGGAGGTGGAGAGCAGGGGCCTGAGGGTGTCCGTTGAGGTGGAGCCTGGGCTGCGCCTGAGTGCGGATCCGCGGCTGTTGCACTCGGCGCTCTCCAACCTGGTGCGCAACGCGGTGAAGTTCACCCATGAGGGGGGCGCCATCTACCTGAGGGCCAAGAAGGACGACACTCGCATGGTCCTGGAGGTGGAGGACGAATGCGGGGGGCTGCCAGAGGGCAAGGTGCAGAGCCTCTTCAATCCCTTCGTCCAGGTCGGGAAGGACCGGAGCGGCTTCGGCTTGGGCCTGGCCATCGCCAAGCAGGCCGTGGAGGCCCACCAGGGCGAGCTGCGCGTCCACAACCTGCCGGGCAAGGGCTGCGTCTTCGTTCTGGATCTCCCCAAGGATCCAATTCCTCCCAAAGAGTAGGCAGCGCTGCGCCAGGGTGGGGCGCGCTTCACCCTGGGTTTTCCGAGACCATTGACGCGCCGGGCCAGATTGTTCACGACAAACTCAGTGTGCGCGGACTCTCGCTTTTCCAGGGAGTGGGAGCGTAGATTGCGCGCGCTCTCTTGCCGGGCCTCTGGCCGGGCGGGGGCTCTCTCTCTCGCAGCCTTGAGCCGGAGGCGCTCGCATGAAGACGCTGATCAGCACAATCCTTGTCGCAGCCACGATCCTGGTAGCCCCTGAGGCTGCCGCCACCAACTACACGCTGTGGATCCACGGCCGGAACGGCGGCTCCACGCAGGCCGGCAACTATGGCGACTTCAGCTACTGGGGCCCCAGCTCCACCGCGGCCGGCGTGAACAAGAAGGCCGTCAACTGGGATGGGCGCCAGAGGATCGGCGGCCAGAACTACCGCGTCCGCGATGCCCTGGACTGCTTCTGCACGGGGGCCAACTGGTGCTACATCGCCGCTCACAGCGCCGGCAACCTGCAGATCGGCTACGCGCTGTCGCTGTACGGCGGCTCGGCCCGCTACAAGAAGAACGCCGTCCCCAACTCCAGCGGCGTGTGCGGCAACACGGACGGCACCACGCAGACGGGCTGGAACATCCGGTGGGTGGACGTGGCCTCGGGCGCGGGCGGCGGCAGCGAGCTGGCGGACCACGGTGACTGGGCCATGAGCGAGCCGCTGGTGAGCGACCTGGTGACCACCACGGCGCGCGCCATGTACAACCACAACACCACGCGCTCGGTGTGGTTCTACATGTTCGCAGGCTCCAAGGGCACGGCCTACTCGGGCATCCTCCCGGGCCAGGACGATGAGGCGGTGGCCTACCACACCACGGGCGGCGTCTCCGGCAGCTCGGGTGGCTCCTACTGCAACCCCGGTGACTGGTTCTGCGGCGGCACGCTCAACACGGGCACCGCCGCGTGCAGCGACGGCCGCGCCAAGTGGAGCTACCACACGGTGGAGTTGCGCGATGACGGCGAGTCCTACAACCACTACGCCAACGGCAACTGGGGTGGCATCGTCGGCCCCGTGCGCTCGGACATCGTGACGTACGCCAAGTAGTCCGCCATGGCCGTGAACAGTCCCACTCCGCCTCCCTCCTCCCCGCCAAGCCGCGCGCTGTGGTTGTTGGCGCTCGTGCCGCTCGTGCTCGGCGGGGTGGGGTGGTGGAGCTGGGGGCCAGGTGAGGCTGGGCCGGACGAGGCGGAAGCGGCCTCGTCTTCGCCTGGAGCAGGGCAGACTGCGGGGGCTCCAGGTTCGCGGGCCTCGGCAGTGGCGCCTTCGCCGGGTGCGCCTGGCAAGGTGGCTACGACGGTCGCGACACCACCTCGCTCTCGTGAAGAGGAGGAGCGCGAGGCGCAGCGCATGCTCTGGGAGAAGCGGCTGGAGCGGGCGAAGTTCTCGCGTGACACGTACATCCAGGGCACGCGCTACCCGCCGGAGTCCCGGCACATCCGCGAGCACCCGGATCAGGAGCAGCCTGCGGCACCGGAGCGCACGCGATCGCTGAAGCGTGACAGCGCGGACGTGCAGCTCCGGCTGAAGCAGGACAAGGTCTTCGTCGCCGGGGACGAGGTGGTGACCTTCAGCGTGGGCTGTGAGGGCCAGACCCGCCAGCCGCTGCCGTGCCAGGTGACGAATGCCATGGCGCACGAGGCGGAGCACATGCTCGGGGGGCAGCCCCCCTTGGCCGCGGTGCCGCTGGTCTTCGTGGATGACGGTACCCAGGGAGATGCGCTGGCCCGGGACGGCATGCTCACCGCCAGCTTCCAGCCCTCCAAGCAGGGCTTCCCGCTGTTCTCCGGCACGCTGCGCATCTCGTTCCAGGTGCGCTCGGGCAGCTCGGAGGGGAGTGCCTTCTTCGACATCCTCTATACGCCCGTGCCTCCCGCGCGCTTCACCGGCAAGGTGCGCGAGGTGGTGGAGCGCGGCTCGCTGCAGCTGTACCTGGGGATTCAGGTGCGCATGGCCGGGCGCTATGTGGTGGCTGGGCGCGTGGATGACGAGGCCGGGGTGCCGTTCGCCTACGTGTCCTTCAACGAGGAGCTCCCAGAGGGCGCGCAGGAAGTGAAGCTCACGGTCTTTGGCAAGCTCATCCTGGACGAGGCGCCCACGTTCCCGCTGAAGCTGCGAGACGTGGAGGGCTTCCTGCTCAAGGAGAGCGGGGATCCGGACCGCGAGCTGCTGACGGCACTGCGGGGCTACGTGCACACCACGCGCGAGCACCCCAACAATGTCTTCTCCTCCGAGGAGTGGCAGAGCGAGGAGCGCTCCCGCTACATCAACGAGTTCACCAAGGACGTGGACGAGGCCCAGAAGGAACTGGACGCGCTCACGGGGAAGCCGGGAGCTCCCTGAGCGAGTGTTCCGGATGGCCGAGGGAGCGCGGCGAGTCAGTACTGCACGCCGTCCAGCTTCTCGAGGGTGGCCTTGATGGCTTCTGGGGTGGTGCCGCTGCGCTTGGCCAGTGCTGGAGCCGCGAACGTCACAGCGACTGTTGACGGTGGATCCTCCGCAAAACCCTCCACCTCGATTCGACCAATGTCCCCAGGCCACTGGACGGTGCGGAGTTCATGGTACCGCTGCTTCGGCTCAAGAACGGTGAAGCAAGGCCAGGGAGGGAAGCGCAGGGTGCGGACGTCACACTCAAGGAACCGGCACCCGTCCAGTTGCGCAGCGGTGAAGTCGCAATCCTGGATGTGGCCCGGTGGCAAGGAGTCAGGCCAGAGCCCGAAGTCGTTGCCGCCAAGGCGCCCGGTGAAGCGACACCCTTCCAAGCGGGCATGCTCCCAACGAAAGTTCTTCAACTCCTTCTTCACGTTGAAAGTGCAGTTGATGAAGTGTGCCTGGGGAATGACCAAGTTGCGTCCAGAGACTCTAAGGATGAGCGTGCAGTCCTTGAGCGTCAGATCCGGGCCTAGGAAGTAGACGACGCCAGGATGGAGTTCGAGCCGCTCGTTCTCAATGACCCGGTTCTCAAGATTGACTTGGCTCACAACCGCGCTCCGATCAGAAGGAGATGAGACGGAAGAGTTCCTCCGCCATGCGCCGACCGTGCATCTCCATATTCCATTTTGTGCCCGAGAGGATCTCGTACTGAAGCCCCGTCGCGGGGTCGACCGCATCAACCCCCTTGTTCGGGCTCCACCGCAGCTGCGTGAACTGATCTCTCAGCTGCTTTTCCACGAACCTCCCGCGGGCCATGCGCTCCTGGAGGTGTGCCTTCAAGTACTGACCTTGCTCTCTGGCTCGTCGGATGGCGGTGCGCTCCGGTCCGCTGAGTTGGCCCGGATTCCAGTTCTTGGCGGCTTGCCGCGCTGCGGCCTGGAGCTGATCGCCTACTGGGTCCGCCGCTGGGATCTTCTTCAACGATGTGTTGGCCGGCACGTGCCAGCGCTGGCCGTTGATGAAGACCTGCAGGTTGCCGAGATGGTGGCGGATGATCGTGACCACCGAGCGTGAACCGGTGGCTGTCGCAGCCCCCTCGGCAGCAGCGGTGCGCCCCAGCACGGAGAAGGTGCCTTCGGAGGAGATGGCCACCTCCTCCACCTGGGCGACCTTCTGCAACGACACTCCCTGAGCCTCCGCTCGCGCCGCCGCGCGCGAGAAGGCGGGCAACTGGGGAAGCTTCTTCGCGAACTTCGCTACCGTGCCACCCAGCGCAGCCGTGACCAGCATGACCAGCACGCGTGACGTGTTGTCCCCCAGGACGCGGCCGTACTTCTCTCCGGCCGCGCGCACCTGGGTCACGGAGGAGGCGCCGTCTACCTCCCTCGCCAGACGCGCCCAGCCGTCCATGAGGTTCCAGACGGTGCCGACGCCCAGCCAGGCGATGAGGCCCACGGTCAGCGCAGCGGCCAGGACTTTGGACACGGGCTCGGGCAGTACCCACATCATGAGGTACACGGCACAGGTCCACACGATCATGGAAAGCACGGCCGCGGGCTCCACCATCTCCTTCAGGGAGTGCTTGATCTGTTGGAGCGCCGGAGCCAGGCCGATGGCCAGCGCCAGGACGCGAGCATCCTCGCGGGTCAAAGAGGGGCCATCGGTCTGCAGACGCAGGCAGTCCGCGCCAGCGCTCAGCTCATGGCAGACGCGCGCGTACTCGCGATTGAGCTCCTCGGCGAGGGAGGAATCCAGCCGGCTGTTCTCGTCCAGTGGCGTCAGGCGGACCACGCGGCCCGCCTCGACCTCTGCCAGCAGGCTGCTCTCCATGGGCTGGGACAACATCCACTGTGCCGACTCCTTGGGGAGAGCGGAGAGCGGCACCTCAGGAAGCATCGTCCTCATCGCGCGGTGGAAATCCTCCCGGGCTACCTCCTCGGGCCCTGAGTCCGGGTCGCTCACGGTGAAGCGGTGTGCCTCGTATCGGAGGGCGGCCAGCTCCCGCTCATAGGGGTCAATGTCCGCAGGGAGCGGGTGAGGCGTTGTGGCGCAGGCGGTCAGTAGTGCCAAAGCGAGCGCATCCAGGCGGCAGCCTTTCACAGGGAACCTCCGGCGGCGGGAGGGCCTCAGGGTACGGTGGCACCTGAGCGGAGGCGAGGACGCGCCGGGTTTCATCCAGCGTCCATTCTGCGGAGTCCTGGAGCGCCGTTGCACTGACTCGGCGGAGCTCTGCGCCTACTGGGAAGTGTCGAGCTCCGTCGCTTCAACGGAGCCCGGAGGCGCCAGCGCGCCCAGCATCGCGGCGCTGAGCGCCGGGTCTGCCGGTTCGGAGCCTCCCACGAAGAGGCTCGCGCCCAGCTCCCGGGCCTCCGCCAACGCCTCCGCCGGCGAGAGCTCCTCCGAGCGGATCCTGTCGAAGAGCTCGTCATTGGCCAGCACCGCCACGGCCCGTGCCGCGCTCGAGGCGAGGAGCGCTGCCGCGGCAGAAGGTGTGTCCGCGGAGAGTGTCTGGCCAAAGATCGTCTGCCCATGCTCCATGAGCGCCGCCGCCACCGCGTCCCACGGGAAGGCTCCCATGGCGCCGCCCACGAGCAGCACGCGGAGCACCTCCGCGCGGGCCTCGGCGTCCGCACCCCGGAGGGCTTCCACCTGCGCCGCGTCCTCGAGCACGTCCGCCCAGGCCGTGCCGAGCCCCTCCACCTCTCCCCGGAGGAGCAGCGGCATCAGGTCTTCCACCAGCATGGCCGCCTCGTCTCCGAGCCCCGCGAGCTGCGCCGCGTAGAGCTGCGTGAGCGCCGCCACCAGCTCGCCGAGCGCTCGTGGCGCCATGCCCAGGCCGGGAACTCCCAGCACCTCGCCGGCCAGGGCCCCCAGCGGGAGCCGCCCTCCCGCCACGAGGCCATCCACCCCCCGAGTGACACTGCGGAAGATCATCCCCGCCGCCGCCGTCCCGAGGGGGCCTCCCAACGCCATGCCGATCAGCCCCACGCTCGTGGAGAGCAGCTCGCGCGCCACGCCGTCCACCGCGCTCACGGTTCCCGGTGGCTGCTCGCGGCGGGCCAGCGCATCCTCCGTGAAGGGCGTCAGGTTCTGGAAGAAGGCCTGGTGCTGGAGGCCCCCCAGCACCAGGGTCTGCGCCACCTGCCGTGGATCGGTATCGGCGTCGAGCTGTGTGGCGAGCGTCCGGAGCCCCGCCGCCGTCATGTCCGCGAAGGCCCGCCGCGAGGCGCTCACAGGGGAGTCCTCCAGCACCGCCCCGAAGAGCTCCTCGGCGAGCGACTCCAGGAACCGCGCGGCTTGATCCGGACGCAGCACGTGGGGCACGAGCACCGAGAGGGCCTGGGCATCCACGGGCTGTGTGAGCGTCGCCAGCTCCGGCAGGCGGGAGACCAGCGCCACCGGGAAGCGCGCGATGGGGGCCACCTGCTCCGGAAGGAACGTCTGGAGCGCGAGCTGGGCCTCGTGGGCCGCCGCGCTGGTGAGGTTGCCCCCGTACATTGAGAGCAGGGCCAGGGGCAGCTCGGCCCTCAGCAGGAAGAAGGAGAGGTTGGCCCGGCGCTGCTCAGCCGTCAGCCGCGCGTCGCTCAGGAGCTGCTCGCCCACGGGGTCCGAGAGCAGCGCCACCCACTGCACCATGTCCTGGGTTCGCGCCTCCTCGTCGCCAGGGTACCGCAGGCTGGCGAGGCAGGCCGCCAGCCCCGAGCGGAACTCCTGGCTCTGGAGCGCCCGGGCGTCCGCCTGAAGAAAGGCCTGGGTGAGCAGCACGTCCGTGGAAGGCTCGCGCGGCAGGTTCGCCACCGCGTGCAGCAACAGGCCCATGATCGCGGGCCCCGAAGGAGGCGCCGTGTTCGACGAGCTCTCCATCACGCCTGCATCACGGACCGGACGAAGTCCCCGAGGTTCCCCTCGCCGATGCGCTGGAGCAGGGCCTGGGCCGCCTGCGGACTGCCAGAAGCCGCCAGCGCCGCGCCGCGCGTGTAGGCCGGTGCCTTAGGGACGTCTGGCGCCTGGCTCTTCTCGTACAGCGCGGTGGCCACCTGTGCCTGCTGCTCGGGCGTGCCACGCCGGGCCACCTGCTCGCCCACCTCCAGCGGGCTGCGCTCCTCGGCCAGCTCTCCCGCAGGGCTCAGCTGCGCCTCCAGCTCCTCGGGCGCCAGCGGTGCGGCGTCCTCAGCCGCCGCGAGGAGCTCCGCCACCGGCTCGCCGCTCGAGGGGAGATCCTCCAGCGATGGCATGAAGCCATCCGTGGCCACCGACGGTTCCGGCGTGGAGTCCGTCTCCACAGGGAGATCATCGAGCGACGGCATGAAGGCATCGCTCGGCGCGCTCTCCATGCTCGAGGCCTCGAGCGTGTCCGGGTTTGCCAGCTCCGAGAGGACCTCGTTGCGCGCGTCCCCCTCGGGCATCGCCAGCACGAGCTCCACATCGTCGCGCGACAGCGTCAAGGCGCGCTTCAGGTCCGGGTGCGTGCTCTCCCAGGCCTGGGCATCCGCGAAGCGGTTCTCCGGAGCCTCGGGATCGGTCACGGAGCCATCCGGGTGCTGGATCACCGAGCGGCCGCCTTCCCCCTCCTTGGGCGTGTAGAGCAGCACCGAGTCCGCTTCCCCCGCCAGCTCGAACGACTTCTCCAGGTCGGCCGTGGCGCTCAAGCCCGGGCGGCTCCCGCTGTCCGAGTCCTGCCGCGCCTGCGCCTCCTGAGAGGCCGTGGGCGCCGAGCGGGAGCGCCATGCCTCCCAATAGCGAGCCGGAGGCGGGGGGATGTTCGTCCCCAGCAGGTACTGGTAGCGCGGCAGGCGGGCCTGGAAGTCGCTGTGACCCGTGTAGGCGCTCATCGGGTCCGACGATCTTCGCGGGCGCCCGGACAGGTTCGGCGCGTGCGACTCGAGCAGGGAGTGCTCGGCCTCCTGGGCCGACTGGAAGTCGCTGTGATCAGAGAACCCCCGCCGCACCGGCTCCACGGGATCCAGGGGCTTGTGTCGGATAGGCGCCGTCACCTCGAGGCGCGCGGCCCACGTCGCCGCGGAGGAGATCCCGGAAAGAATCCGGCGGATGGAGCTCATGCGTTCACCTCTCGCGGGCGAAGGATCGGCTGCATCTGCATTGTCATGCCGAACCCCTGAAAGTTGCTACCCCTACGTCGGTCGAGCACTCCTACACCGCGTGACTCTGGGGGATCAGCGCCTCATAGGGTATAGAGTCTCCAGCACTGCTATCCGCCGAGAGCCCGAGCTGGGGTGGTCGGACCCCGGACGTTGGTGTCGTTTCGCATGCTTGGAGGTGGCCCCCTGCTTGCTGTCCCAGGGGGGAACATGGAGGACGGGATGCGAATCGAGAGCGCGGGACAGACACACGTTGGCAGGCGATCCCACAACGAGGATGCGTACTGTGTCCGGAGCGATCTGGGCCTGTTCGTCGTCGCCGACGGGCTGGGAGGACAGGCCGGTGGCGAGGTGGCCAGCCGCTGCGTGGTGGACACCTTCTCCGAGTTCGGCGAGCGCATCATGCGCGACGCCGAGGCCACCTTGCCCCATGACTTCAATGCGCGGCTGAGCCGGGAGGAGAACCTGCTGCTGGCGTGCACCGCCATGGCGCAGCGCGCGCTGCAGACGCGCCGAGTGGGGTACCTGCGGGACATGGGCTCCACGGTGGTGGCGCTCGCCATTGGCGAGAAGGGCGGGGCCGTCGCCCACGTGGGGGACAGCCGCCTCTACCGGCTGCGCTCGGGCCAGCTCGAGGCGCTCACCCAGGATCACTCCGTCACCGAGGAGCTGCGCGCGGCCGGGCTGGAGCCACCTCCGCGAGGGCAGAGCGCCTTCGGCCACATCATCACCCGGGCCCTGGGGACGGAGCGGGCCGAGCCCACCGTGCAGCGGCTCGAGCTGCGCCCGGGGGATGTGTTCCTGCTGTGCTCGGATGGCCTCTATGAGCCGCTGGGCCCCGAGGGCATCACCGCCGGCCTCTCCAAGCCCTCCGTCAAGGAGGCCAGTGAAGTCCTCGTCACCAACGCCTACGAGGCGGGCGGCCGCGACAACATCACTGCCGTGGTGGTGCGCGTGGCCAGCGCCTGGTCTCCCACTCAGGGCCTCATCTAGGCGGAGCCCTCCTCGCGGGCTCGAGCACCAGCGCCAGCAGCGAGTCCACGCTCCGGTGGCACTCGACGGGGTGGCGCAGAGGCAGGTGCGAGTGGATCTCGTACCGGTTGCGCCGCCCATCCCGTGAGCGGGTGAGGTAGCCGGCCTCCTCTAAATCCGCGACGATCTTCTGCACCGCTCGCTCAGTAATGCCCACCTTTGACGACACGTCCCGCATCCGAGCCTCGGGGTTCAAGGCGAGGCACAGCAGCACGTGGGCGTGGTTGGTGAGGAAGGTCCACGGGGCCTCGTTTCCTGGTCGAGGGCTCATGGAAGGACATTCTAACGACCGCGCCCGTGCGGCGCGGGCCCTCTAGGGAAGGCCCAGCTTCGCCTTGATGCGCTCGATGAGGGCCTTCTCCGAGTCCGCGAAGGATCCATCGGAGACGGCCAGGGCCCGGATGGCATCCAGCACGTCATCCGGCCGGGTGCGGAGGATCTCCAGGTCCGGCTCGGGCAGCGGGCCACCGGCCTTGAGCGTTGTCAGGAGCGACTGGAGCTCCAGCTCGGGCACGGACCAGCTCCGGCCCAGGCCGAAGATGACCAGGTGCTCGGCGTGGGTGAGCTCGCGGTCGCTCCAGGCGACCTGGAGCAGCAGCTTGATGACCTCGGTGTTGAAGCGATCCTCGGTGGAGGGCGTCATCCGTCATTCCCCAGGGCAAGAGCGGTGGGACTCTATACCGGAGGAGGGGCGAGGTGGTGCTCGCCCCACGCTCCGGGAGGAAGTCTCAGGAGCCAGGGGTCTCCGCCGCGGTGACCTGCGGCTCCTGCGTCGCCTCGGCGGCGGCCTTGATGCCCGGCTCGGGCGGGATCTCGGCCTTCAGGCCCGGCTCGGGCGCCGCCTGGGGCTTTGTCTCGGCCTTGGCCTGGATCATCGCGTCCACGGGGAGTTTGCGGGGCGGCACCACGACGGGGGGAGGGACGGGGCAGCGCGTGCAGGGGCCTCGCAGCGGCACCGAGAGCACCTGGCCAATGCGCAGGAAGCTGCCGCGGATCCGGTTCACGTTGCGGATCGACGGCACGGTGGAGTTGTAGCGCATGGCGATGGCGCCGAGCGTGTCGCCCGAGCGCACCCGGTGCATGGCGATGTTGTGCTCCGGCTGCAGCGCGAGCAGCGGCGCGATGCGGCGCCCCAGCTCCTGGGCGCGGGGGTTGAAGAAGCGGACGTGGAAGTGATCTCGGTGTCCACGCGCGTGCTTGATGATCGAGTGCTCGCCCGCGTGGAACAGCGAGTCGAGCCACGCCTTGTCCTCGCCGATCTTCATCGCGTGCTCGAAGAGGACCTTCTGGACGCGGCGGTCGACGAGGATCACCTGCACGTCGGCATGGGTGACGAGCGCGCGGATGAGGGCCCAGTTCATCACCGGGTCGATGTAGTTCTCGCGGGCCCGGGCCCGCACCACGTTGCCGTTGGGGTAGAAGAAGCCCAGGTCCACGTCCCGGCCGTTCTGGTGGCTCTTGTGGGGCCGGATGTAGCCGCCGTCCCGGTTGCTGATCTGGTTTACCCGGAGCAGGGGCGCATCGGGGTAGCGCGCCCGGAGCTCGCGGATGACCTGGGTGAGGTAGTGGACGGTCTCCTCGGTGGTCCAGGCCTTGTCGGGCGAGACGACGGTCCAGTCCGAGCCCTCCGGGAAGCGCACGGCATTCACCATGCGGCCGCTGTGCACGAAGCCCACGGACACCGAGCCCAGGGCGGCCGGCTCCTCCTTCCACCGACGCTCCAGCTCCGCGTCGGACAGCTCGGCGGTGTACTGCACCTCGGGGCTGCCAGTGATGGCCTCGGGGCCCTCCGTCTCGTCCGACTCGGCCGAGTCGAACCCAACGGCCTCGGGCGAGTCGTTGTCTGAGTCCGAGTCCGGGTCGTTGTCGTCAGCCGCCTCGCCTTCAGCGGGCGCCTCCGCCACGTCCGCGCTCTCCGGAGGCTGCCCCAAGGAGGGTTCCACCCCTGCCGCCACCTGGGACAGGCTCCCTGTCTCGGTGGCCATGGGCGTGGCGGCGGGCAGCGCCGGGGTCGCCGCCTCGGCATGCTCGGGGAGCGCCGGCGGGGCGGTGGGAGGGACAACGTGCGCGGCACAGGCGGCGCACAGCAGCAGTGGGAGGCAGGACAGGAAACGCACGCGGCCCGAAGAATTACCCGAAATGAGCCAAACCTGAAGTCGACGGCTTCCGGAGATCCATCGCGGCGGGTTCCTGGAACCGCGGAAGGCAGGCAAGGGAGCAAGCCACCCCCCTCGGGCTTTCCCTGCTTCGCTCCTGGATTCAGCGGGGGTACTGGCCTCCTGGCCTGTCGTGTGCCCCAATGTGCTCGCGGGGCTGGCCGGTGTCCTGGAGGGTCCATTTGGAAGTGATGCTGGTGAAGATTCCCCCCCTCCTTGGAGAGGAGCTGGAGCGCCGGATTCAAGGCGAGGGCGGGGGGAAGCCACGACACTCCGTGCTTCGGACCCAGGGGCCGGAGACGCTTCCCGAGCTCCTTCCACCTGGGCTCACCGTGGTGGGCGACGCGGGGGGGCCGCTGGAGGAGCTGGTCGGCCTCTGCCAGCAGCTCCATGCGCGCCGGGATCCCTCCCGGACCCACGTGGTGCTCTTGACGCGCCGCGACTCGGCCGAGCTGGAGCGGTTGGCCCAGGCGGGCGTGGACGAGTTCGTGGCACCTCCGGGTGAGGCCTGGGGCGCCCGGCTCATGGCGCTCGAGCGGCGGCTGGCCCTGGAGGAGACGCGGCCGCGGCTCGTCCCGGAAGAGTCGCTCCAGGCGCTGCGGACCAAGCTGGAGCAGGCGCGGGACTTCCTGCGCAACGCGCTGGAAGCGCTCCCGGATGCCGTCTTCGTCAAGGATCGCGAGCACCGGTGGGTGGCCGTGAACAGCGCCTTCTGCCGGCTGTTGGGGCTCCCCGCGGAGCAACTGCTCGGCAAGTCCGATCATGACTTCCTGCCCGCCCCTCAGGCGGACATGTACTGGGAGCAGGACAATCAGGTCTTCCGCACGGGCCAGCCCCTGGAGACCGAGCAGACCTACGAGGACGCAGAGGGGACCCGGCTCCTCAGCACGAAGAAGGCGGCGTTCACCGGGGCCACAGGGGAGCCATTCCTCGTGGTCGTCATCCGCGACATGACGGAGCGCAGGCGGCTGGAGGTACAGCTCCGGCAGGCAGACCGGATGGCCTCGGTGGGGACGCTGGCCGGGGGCGT
>NZ_DASPHO010000130.1:0-6151 GCF_035629615.1 Hyalangium sp.
CCTTCGATCGCTACTCCACCTTCGCGGAGTTCTTCACCCGCGGGCTGAAGCCGGGCCTGCGCCCGATCGACGCGGGCGAGCAGGTGGTGGTGTCGCCGGTGGACGGGCGGGTGTCCCAGGTGGGCTACTCGGACAACGGGCGGTGCCTGCAGGCCAAGGGCATCGAGTACACGGTGGACGAGCTGCTGGGGGACAAGGAGGCGGCGGCGCCGTTCCACGGTGGCGCCTGGACGACGCTGTACCTGTCTCCGCGGGACTACCACCGCATCCACGCCCCGCTGGCGGGGACGATCACGGGCTACGCCTACATTCCGGGCGAGTTCTGGCCGGTGAACCCGGCGTCGGTGAAGAACAAGCAGTCGCTGTTCTGCGTGAACGAGCGGCTCGTCACCTACCTGGACACGGTGGCGGGCAAGTGCGCCGTGGTGAAGGTGGGGGCCACGTGCGTGTCACGCATCAAGGCGGCGTACGACGAGATCCTCACCCACGAGGGCAAGCCGGGGAAGGTGCACACCTACGACACGCACCTGCCGGTGGAGAAGGGCGGGGAGCTGGGGCGCTTCGAGATGGGCTCCACGGTGATCCTGCTGTTCGAGCCCAAGCGGGTGAAGTGGGCCGACACCCTGCAGCCGGAGGAAGTGGTGCGGCTGGGGCGGCGCATCGGGGAGATCGTGTGAGCCAGAAGATCAGCGGTGTGAAGGGGATGAACGATCTCCTGCCCGGCGAGCTGGGCGGGGACATGGCACCGGTGGAGGTGTGGCAGCACGTGGAGCGTACGGCTCGCGAGCTGTTCTCCCGGTTTGGCTATGGGGAGATCCGCACGCCGGTGGTGGAGGACACGGCGCTCTTCGTGCGCAGCGTGGGCGAGGAGACGGACATCGTCGGCAAGGAGATGTACACCTTCGAGGACAAGGGCGGCCGCAGCCTGTCCCTGCGTCCGGAGGGCACGGCGCCCGCGGTGCGCTCGTTCATCGAGCACTCGGTGGCGAACCAGGAGCCGCTGACGCGCTGGTACTACATCGGCCCGATGTTCCGGTACGAGCGGATGAAGACGGGCCGCTACCGGCAGTTCTTCCAGATTGGGGCGGAGGCCATCGGCTCGCGCGAGGCGGCGCAGGATGTGGAGCTGATGGACCTGGTGGTGCAGCTGCTGGAGGCGCTGGGGCTGAAGGAAGTCTCGCTCAACCTGAACTCGCTCGGGGATGACGCGTGCCGGCCGGCGTTCCAGCAGAAGCTGGTGGAGTACCTGACGGCGCACCGGGCGGAGCTGTGCGAGGACTGCCAGCGCCGGCTCGAGAACAACCCCATGCGGGTGCTCGACTGCAAGAACGAGAAGTGCCAGGCAGTGGTCCGGTCGGCGCCGAACATCCTCCAGTTCCTGTGCGAGCCCTGCAAGGCGCACTTCGAGGAGGTGAAGCGCAAGCTGGACGCGCTGGGCGTGCGCTACGTGATCAACTCGCAGATCGTGCGAGGGCTGGACTACTACACGCGCACGACGTTCGAGTTCATCGCGGCGCACCCGGCGTTGGGGACGGCGAGCACGGTGGGCGGCGGGGGCCGGTACGACAAGCTGCTGAAGAGCCTGGGCGGGCCGGATCTGCCGGCGGTGGGGTTCGGGCTGGGGCTGGATCGGCTGACGTTGCTCTTGAAGGAGGGCGGGCAGAAGTACGGCGCGCCTCCGGACGTGTTCATCGCGGTGGCGGACGAGGGCTCAGCGGACGCGGCCTTCACGCTGGCCAGCAAGCTGAGGCGCGAGGGGCTGCGAGTGGAGTTCGACACGCGCGGCGGCAGCCTGAAGAGCCAGATGAAGCGGGCGGACAAGACGAAGGCGCGCTTCGCGCTGGTGCTCGGGCAGGCGGAGCGGGAGAGCGGCAAGGCGCAGCTCAAGCCCATGGCGGGCGGTGAGCCAATCCCCGTGGCGCTCACCGAGGTGGCGCAGACTGTGCGCGCCGCGCCGCAGGGATAGAGAGGGGGGTATCCTCTCGGGCTAAGCGATTCACCGAGGACTGCGACTCCTCTCCGCGGCCTTCTCCAGCCAGCTGCCCGCCAGCTGTTTCCACGAAGCTTTGTGGCTGTCGGGAACCAGGCTGAAGGCCGCGTCACGCACGATCGCATGGCGGAAGCGGTACTCGATCTCCCTCAGGAAACGACCGCCTGACTGGCGCTGCACCACTTCCAGATCCACCAACTGCCGCAGGACCTGTTCCAGTTCCTCCTCGGAGAGCTGTCGCTGCAGCAACGCCTTCACCCCGCCCAGCCAGAAGGTGGAACCGAAGATGCTGGCGGCTCGTAGCACCCGCCGAGGGAGCGGCCCCAGCCGTTGCAGCGACGACCCGAGCATGGCCAGCACGGACCCAGGTGTCTGCTCACTGGAGCCCTCGGCCGCGCTGCGGATCAGCTC
Source organism: Hyalangium sp. (assembly GCF_035629615.1). Classification (GTDB taxonomy): domain Bacteria; phylum Myxococcota; class Myxococcia; order Myxococcales; family Myxococcaceae; genus Hyalangium. The sequence goes on from NZ_DASPHO010000130.1 coordinate 2,402, forward strand.
CTCCAGGAACAGCGCATTGCCTGTGGACCGCTCCACCAGGAGGGCCACCTCGTCTGGAGGGACTCGAGTGCCCAGCACCTCTTGGGCCAGCCGGGTGCTGGCCTTCTGGCTCAGCCCGCGCAGCGACAGCTCCTGCAGGAAGCGTGACCAGAGTCCGGGGAAAAGATCCTTCACCTCCGGCCGTGCCAGCGCCAACACCATGAGAGGCTGCTCCGACAGCTCACGCAGCAGCTCGTCGACCAGCTTGATCGTGGGCGCATCGCTCCAGTGGAGATCCTCCAGCACCAGCAACACCGGGCCGCGTGCGCACTCGGCCGCGAGGAAGGTCACCAGCGACTGGGTCACCTGCGCGCTCATCAGCCGCGGGTCGCTCCGTGCGGCGCTGAGCGGAGTGCTGTCCTCCTCGGAGAAGGAGACGGCGCACAGCTCGCCCAGGAACATCGCCACGGTCTGTGCCTGCTCACCGGGCAGGTGCAGTGCCACGCGATCGAGCAGCCGAGCACGGCTCGTCTCCAGGCTCTCTGCCTTGTCGATCCCACACAAGCGCCGCAGCGTCTGGCCCAGAACGCCATACGGAGTCCCCACACTGAGCGGATCCCCGCAGCCCCGGAGCACCAGCCCGGACTGCCCGCGCTGCTCGAGGCGATGGAGGAACTCGTGCACGAGCCGGGACTTGCCTGTGCCGGCGGGGGCTGTCACCAGCATGGCCCGAGCCGTGGGCTCCTCGACACACGTGGCGAGCGTGAGATCCAACAACGCCACTTCCTGCTCACGGCCCACGAAAGGGGTAGGGCGTCCTAGCAGCGCTCGGGAACCATCGGTCTCTCCCCGCTCGCCTTGGAGCAGGAAGATCCCCCGAGCGGAGCGCGCGACCTGGAAGCCAGCACCCAACAGTCCGGCGGTCACGTCATCCAAGAGAACGGAGGAGGCAGAAGCGGGCTCCTTAGCGGGCTCCTTTGCGAGGTGTCCCAGCAACCCCTCCGCCCGCTCCGTGGCAGGACCTGCCGGCAGGTGCTTCTGGAAGACGCCGAGGCCGGTGGCGACGACCACCCGGGCTTCCGGGCAGCGCTCCTTGAGCGTCAGGGCGCAGCGGGCCGCGAGCGTCGCCTGATCGGCCGCCGTGCCACGCTCCAGCACCAGCACGCCCAGAAGTGAGCCATCCGCCAGGATCTCCTCCTGGGCTCCGTACGACCTGAGGGCCGTGTGCAGCGTGTCTGGCAGAGCCCGTTCCCGTGCGGGCTCCGTGCTCGCCTGGGCCGCAGCGGCTGGCATGGCCACCCGCAGGACGCTGACGAGCCGCGGCTCTGGCTCAGTGGCACCAGGACGAGCAGCCTCTGCCTGGGGGCTTGGTAGCAGCAGATCCGGGATCGACTCGAGCGCCGAGAGAGAGGTCAGCAGGCTGGCGGCATCCGGCAGCCGTCGCTGCGGATCCTTGTCCAGCATGCGATCCACCAACACCTGCAGGCCCGGGGGCAGGCCCGCGCGCAGCGTGTGGAGCGGCGCCGGGTGGGAGAACAGGAGCTTGTCCAGCGCGGCGACGAAGTTCGGGGCGGCGAAGGGCGACTGGCCGGTGAGACACTCGTACAGCACGCACCCCAGAGAGAAGATGTCCGCACTGGGGAGGATCTCGGGCTGATTGGAGGCCTGCTCGGGGGCCATGTAGCCCGGAGAGCCGATCGCACCTTGTCTCCGCGTCACCCCCACCAGAGTGGGCATGGCATAGCGGGCGAGGCCGAAGTCCAGGACGACCCCATCCTCGGCGCGGCCCTCGCGCAGGAACAGGTTCGAGGGCTTGATGTCGCGGTGGATGATGCCGAGCCGGTGGGCGAAGTCGAGGGCCTCGGCGACGCGGCGCAGCAAGGCCACGGTCTCCGGAAGCCGAAGAGGCCTGGCCCTCATGCGCTGTGCCAGATCTTCGCCTTCGAGCCATGCCATGGCCAGGAAGGGCTGGCCTCGCCGGGTGCTGCCATGGGCCACATAGGAGACGATGGCGGGGTGGCGGAGCTCGGCGAGCAGCACGGCCTCCCGGTTGAAGCGGTAGACGGCCTCCGGCGAGGTGACGGCGTGAAGGAGCTTGAGCGCGACACGCCGTCCAGACCGGGCGTCCAGTGCGCGGTACACAGTCCCCATGCCGCCATGCCCCGCCAGGGCCTCGACGGTGAAGCGGTCAGCGAGGAGCGTCCCTGGAGCCAGCTCGTAGAACTCAGCCATGGGACCCTGGAAACTCGCTCTCCCAGTCCGGGCCCCAGCGCTGGCGTACCAGCTCCCGCGTGCGAGCATTCTCGGGCACCAGGGTCAGGAAGCGCTCGCGGGCCGCAGGGTCGGTGACATCCTTGGCGCGCAGGGCGAGGCTGTGCCCAGCCTTGCGCAGGGCCTTGTCCGCCACCGCTGTGTCCCCCTGGGCCAGGCAGGCCTCGGCGAGAGACAGCCACGTCCCCACGGCACCTGAGCCTTCTCCGCCCATCTGCTCCAGCGCCCCGACGCCACGCTCCGCCACCTCCCGAGCCTCCGCGGCGCGCCCCTGTGCCAGCAGCGTCGTGCAGAGGCTTCTGCACGCGATCAGATAGAAGGGAATGAGCACGGCCAGCAGGTCGCACGCACGGCGGGACTGGACCTCCGCGGTGCTCAGCTCTCCCTGGCGCAGGGCCACTCGTCCCAGGGCCACGTGCGCGATGCCTTGGTGGAGGAGGTTGGGCTTCTCCGTCTCCAGGATCAGGCGCGCCAGCTGGCCTGCCTCCTCCGGGTGCCCTGACGCGGGGCTGCTCGACAGGACCAGGAGCAGATGCATGCGGGTGCCGGCGGCGGCATACCGGTGGCCCCCTTGCTGGCAGACGATCAGGGCCTTGCGCAGAACCTCGATGCCCTGATCCACCTCGCCCAGGGCCTCCAGCGCCAGGCCCATGAGGGCCTGCGCGGCCGTCTCATTGAGGTCCGAGCCCACCTCGCGGAACATCCGCTCGGATTCCTTCGCCTGCGCCAGACTCTGCCAGGGCCGGTTCGAGAGGAAATGGTCGAAGTAGCCTTGCGCGGAGCACGTCCAGCCCTGCGCGACTCGATCCAGCGCCGTGAAGCTGGCGGAGACCGAGCGGATGCGATCCAGGACGGCCGTAGCCCCCGCCTTCTGGCCAGCCCAGGTGTTCATGGCGGACAGGAAGCAGGCGGCCTCGATATAGATGGCGCCGGCGTGGACATCCGGCGAGCTGCTCAAGAGGAGCTGGCCCAGCCGGGCCACTTCTCCGTGCCGGCCGCTCTGCGCGCCCGCGAGCAGCAGCCCACCCATCACCCGGCTCCACGAGGCACTGCCCGCGGCCAGGCTGGGCAGGATCTCGCTGCCCGCGGCGAACGAGCGCTCGAAGTCCTCCCGCCAGAAGGCGATGGAGGCCTCCAGTGCCCGCAGCGCGAGGATGTCCGAGCCCTCCGGCTGGCAGGACAGCGCGGCCTCCAGGCACTGCTGGGCAGCCCCCAGATCGTGACGCTCGAAGAGCCGCTCCCCCGCGCGAGTAAAGAAGTGCACGGCCCGCGCCCGCTCCTGGCCAAGCTGGGAGTGCCGGGCCAGCACCAGGGGATCGGACTCCCCGGCCTGCTCCAGCCAGACGCCCGCCAGCCGATGCCCCAGAGGTTTGAGATCATCCGGCACGAGGCCGTAGGCCGCATCCCGTACCAGCGCGTGGCGGAAGCGGTACTCCGACTCCTTGGGGAACCGGCCGCCCGGCTGGGGCTGCACCACCTCCAGCACGACGAGGTGCCGCA
>NZ_DASPHO010000131.1:0-6427 GCF_035629615.1 Hyalangium sp.
GTCCGAGCTAAGCGCCATGCACAGCACAGCCCCTGCATGCCCTTGCAGGGTGTTCAGGAGCCTGGTGCGCTCGACGCTCCAGAGGAGCACTCTTCCGTCATCGGAACCGGAAGCCAGCATCCTGCCATCCGGACTGAGCGCCACACTTCGGGTGACCGACAGCTGCCCCTGGAGAACGCGCGGGGGCCTGGCCTGGTCCACATTCCAGAAGAAGACCCTGCCGTCCTCCGAGCCAGCCACCAGCGTCCTGCCATCCGGGCTGAACATCACACTTCGCATGGATCCCAACTGTCCTTGGAAGGTGTGTAGGGGCTCTGGCCGATCCACCCCCCAGAGAATGACCTTTCCCCCATCGGAGCCGGTGGCCAGCAGTCTGCCGTCCCGGCTGAACGCGACACTTTGGACCTTCCCCGAATCACTCTTGAAGGTGCGCAGGGACTCCGCCTGCTCCACACTCCAGAGGATGACCTTTCCATCCTCAGCGCCCGTGGCCAGCAGCTTGCCATTCCGGCTGAACGCCATGCTCAGGACATGGCTTGGCGTCCGGAAGATTCGCAGAGGCCCTGGCTGCTCCATATTTCTCCACAGGAGGATCGCCTCGGAATCGGAGCTGGCAGCCTGCGTCTTCCCCTCCGGGGTGAACATGACGCGGGAGATGGCTCCCGTGTGCCGCTGGAAGATGTGCAGCGGCTCAGCCCGCTCCACGCTCCAGAGGACGACCTTGCCATCATCGGCCCCTGAGGCCAGCACCTTGCCATCCCGGCTGAACGCCACGCTGCGGATATGCCCCGAGTGCTTCTGCAGGATGCACGAGGGCTCCGCCTGCTCCACGCTCCAGAGGATGACCTTCCCATCCTCCGCGCCAGCGGCCAGCGTCCTGCCATCCGGATCGAAGGCGAGATCGAGCACAAAGTCCGTCTGCCCTTCGAGGATCCGGAGAGGCTGGCCCGTCTTCGCATCCCAGAGCTGGATCATCCCGCCGACGTGGGCGGTCGCCAGGAGTTCTCCTGCAGGACTGAACGCCATGGCCTGAATGGGAGCGGTGAAGCCCAGGTTGGGCGTGATTCGGGCCGGAGCGGGCATGGCCGCCCCGAACAGCTCCGCGCCCTCCAGCGAATCCACCTCCGCGCCCACGAGCTTGGCTGCACGCAGCGTCGCGCCCTGAAACCTCGCACCTCGAAGGTCAGCCCTTAGGAGGCTCGCCCCCGACAGGTCGGCTCGCGTCAGATCTGCGCCTTGGAGCACGGCCTGGTCGAGGTTGGCTCGCGCGAGGTTGGCCCCACCCAACCGCGCCTCGGACAGGTCGGCCTGCGCGAGCGTCGTCCCTGCGAGGTTGGCCCCGGCCAGATTGGCGCCACGCAGATCCGCCTGCGAGAGATCCTGGCCACGCAGGTTGCTGCCCTGCAGGTTCTTGGCGCCCTTCACCTCGAAGGCTGTGTCTGGCTCGGCCTGCGTCACCCGGAGCCTCTGCGCCACCCGGAGTGCGTTGCTCTGGATGACGTCCGTCTCCGTCAGGTTCGCCTTTGCTTCGGCCCAGGTACGAGCGACCTCGGGTCCAGCCAGGGCGATGAAGAAGTCCGCCATCAACTCGCTCATCTCCCTCTGGCCAAGGACGGCCGCTTCTTTTCCCGCCCGTACGGCCCGGGCGGCCGCGTCAGCAACAAGCCACTCGAGGATCGACTGGTGGATGAACGAGAACCGGCCCTCTTCGTCCCGCACGAGGAGCGAGCCAGAGGCCAGCTGGTGGCGGATCACCTCTCTGTCGAGCGCGTGCTCCCCCTGGAGATTCATGGCCGCGAACAGCCCTGGCGGAAGCTCCTTCATGTTCACCGACAGCTCGGTGCGTTCCCAGAGCAGTATCGCCAGCTCGGTCGCCCCATTGCGGAGCTGCTCGATGCTGAGCCCACGCGGCGAGCCCGAGGGGGTGACGCGCGCATGCTCGCCCTTGAGCCAGCGCTCGATCAGGAACTCATAGAGGCTTGCCGAGGTGATCTCTCCGGAGCCATCCCTCGCGTCCTGGAGCGCCTTCGGATTCAGCTCTGCGATGAAGCTCAGCAGACGCGGGTTCTCGGACAGGCCGAGCAGATCCCTCACGTCTCGTAGCAGCGTCATCCGCTCGCGGGCAGCCGTGTCGCTCCCCAGCCGCTTGGTCAGGAAGCGCCGGACCTGATCCACATTGAACCGCTCCATCTTAACGAGGCGGTACCCCGGCAACACCTCGGCGCGCCTGGCGAGCTCGCGCTTGACGTCGTGATCTGTCAGGAAGTGCTGCGTCCGGCTCGTGACGACGACCTTGGCCTGGCCTTGAGCGGCCTCGATAAGGGTGCTGAAGTGCTCCATCACCTGGTCGTACGTCACCCGAAGCGCCAGCTCGTCGAAGCCATCGAACAGGAGCGCGATGCGCCCCTCCTGCAGCATGTAGAGGAACTGATCCGACCCCAGCCTCCCCACGTCGGCCGCAGCGAAGTGCTGAGCGATGAGCGCCTTGAGCGAGCGGTGCTTCTGCAGGGAGTGCATCTCGATGAGCACCGGCACTAATGCCGCCTTCTCGCGAGCCATCCGCCGTGCCAGCTCATGGAGGAGGAAGGTCTTGCCCGTGCCGAAGTCCCCCAGCACGAGCGCGAAGCGCGGGTGCGGCGAGTCGAGCATCTCACGGAGCGCCTGGAGTACATCTTCCGTCGGGATCGCCTCCTGCCCACCGATGCTCACCTGGGCTCGCTGCTCCACGTAGAGCTCCGGGGGATAGATGGCATTGTTCTCGAGCTGTGCCGTCTGCCGCTGGAGATAGGCGGAGAAGTCGAACAGCCCCTGGTACTCTGCCAAGCTGGTGAGCCGGACCTGCCGGGAGAATGCCTTCTGAGCAAGCTCCTGTGGAGCCGGCGGTCCAGCGTGGACCAGCGTCGAGATGACCGCCGGATTCATGTTCTGGTAGTCGGCATGAATCCCTCCCAAGAAGGCCCGGAATATCCCATCCGTGATGGGTTGCTCGAGCGCCACCACCGGGAAGACCCGAACAAATTGGCCTTCCGTCACCTGGACCTCAAGGTAGGTCCTGAAGGGTGCAGGCCCCGGACGTCGGGTGATCTTCGTTCCCTCCGGGTAGCACAATGAACAAGCCCGCTCGACGTGAGCGAGGAACTCGTCATGGCGCTTGTCCTCTTCGCGCACCTCGCGGGGAGAGACCAGCGGACTCATCACGGTGGGGTCTGCGTCCGCGAGCGGATGCTTCTGGAGGAACGCCAAAAGGACCGCCGCCGAGGCGTGGCAGGCGAAGGGGCGATACCCATCGTCCTTGTCTTCGTCAGCGTAGTCCGAGACCGCCTTGACGATGATTGCTCTCCGGCGCCCGAGTTGCTCGGCCACGAAGCCGATGGCCTTGGCCTCCATCTCGGCCCCGAGCACTTTTCGGACGTGGCGGCTCAGCCGGGGGAAGAGCTGCGGATCCTCCTGGACGGCGCTTCCCGTGGCGATCACTCCTACATGCACTCGAAAGGCGGGATCGCGATCCTCCTTGCTCGGGTAGAGCAGGTTCACCTCCGCCACCGCACGCCGCCCCTTCTCCGTAAGCTTGAGCTCTCCCAGTGCCTCCGAGATCATCCCCCTCTGTCGCAGCGCCTGGATGTGCGCGGTCCATCCAGAGCACAGCGTCTCCCGATCAGGGTGGTCGACGGGTGAAAGTCCTCCTCGGCGCTCATGCGCGTCCAGCGTGCGGAGCAGCCAGCGCACCTGGGACTCTCTCGAGCGAGGGCGCTCCATCTTCAGCGCTGGGCTCTCCTGGAACTTCCTCGCGAAGTACGCGGCATCCATCTTCCACTTCGTCTCGAGGTTGTAGGTGGTGATGTCGTGGAAGAACTCGGCGCCCTGCTCACCGCTGGCGGCCACGTGCTTGCCGGTGTCGTAGCTGAACACCCGATCCGCAACGATGACGTCGCCCAGGAAGACCTTCTCGCGCCAGCCCGCGCAGATTCCGCACATGGCAATGCAACTGGGATCGAGTTCCTTGATGAGCCCCACCGCTCGCACGGTGGTCGCTCCTACGCCCATATCGCCAGCCCATGCCGCGGCCACCGAGAGCATCTGCCCGTATTCGTTGCTGATCTCACGGACATGGTAGGGGTAGTCGCTCTCGTCGCGAGCATCCTGCCAGCCGCTGCGACCCTTGCTGTCGAGTTCGATGTCGAGGACTGCATCGAGCTCTTCCTTGAGCGCGGTGACAATCAGCACGTCGACGCGGGTCCCACTGCCATTCATGCGCGTTGCCTCGCCCGTCTGCCGCACGCGCTGGGGTTTGCGTGCAGGCTACGAAGGCTCATGGATAGCATGAGGCGCAGGTGGGCCCCAGAGCCCAACGGAGTAGCATCGGGCGCACGCATCAAGGATCCGTCACGCTCATCTTTGCGGAGCCTCCATGGCTGCCATCCTCAAGCAACTGTTCAAGCGCTGGAACACCGAGGACCCATATTCAGCCCTGCCTATGGGCCACTGACGGCCTTGGCGTCCACCCGGTTCCGGCCCGCTCGCTTGGCGCGGTGCAGGTACTTGTCCGCCGCCACGATCAGGTCCTCTGGCTGGGCGAAGTCCGAGTTCAGCAGCGTGGCCACGCCCAGGCTGATGGTCGCCTTGATGGGCGTGCCGCTGAAGATGAAGTCGCTGCGGTCCACCGCCCGTTGGCATCGCTCAGCGTACTCATACGCCTGCTCCTCGGCGGACTCGCGCAGCATCAGCGCAAACACCGAGCCGTCGTAGCGCACCAGCAGATCCTCCATGCGGACCGTGTCGCTCACCCGCTGGGCGATGCGCGTCAGCACATAGTCACCCGCCGGGTGACTGTACACGTCGTTGATCATCGTGAAGTGATCCACTTTGAACATCACCAGCGACAGCGGCAGCTGGTGGCGCAGGCAGTAGGTGAACTCCTTGCGCAACGTCGCCATGAAGAACTTCTTGTTGTAGAGCCGCGTGAGCCCGTCGCGCGTGGCCGACTCGTAGATGCTGCGCTGGTACTGCTCCTCCAACTGGTCCTGGATGGAGAACTTGAGGACCGTGTTGGAGCCGGTCTGGATCTTGTCGCCGTCGTACAGCGGCGCCGTACTCGCCCGCTGGCCATTCAGGTACGTCCCGTTGGTGCTCAGGTCCATCAGCTGGAAACGCCCATTCCCCAACGCCACCACCTTGGCGTGCTTGCGCGAGATGCCGTCGTCCTCGATCTGGAACTGGGCCTCATGGCTCCGGCCGAGCACCGTCTCCGAATGCTCAAGCTTGAACATCCTCCCGATATCGGCCGCGGACTTGGCGCTGATCACGATCAGGTAGGCGCTCTGCTGAAGGTTGTGCAGCAGATCCGCTATGGAAGCGGGCGAGGTGCAGTTGTCATTCATTGTATCCCAATCTTATGCAGAAGTACTCCGATACGAGAGAGGACCAGAACGGTCGATTCCACCGCCCCACTGCCCGGAGGGCTGAAGCGGACCCCATCGTTAATTAGGTCGCCGTCGTCGGTGTGGGCATAGACATAGGGGCGGATCGGCTCCGTCTCGATGGCATGGTAGATGGTGGTGAGCGAGTCCTGGCTGTTGGGCGAACGGGCGCCCACCCACAGGCCCACCTTGACGGTGTCGCTGCTCTGCGCCGCGCCGCCGGAGCAGAGGGTCACGCTGCCCGAGAAGCTCCCGTTCGGCATGTCCTGGATGTTCACGCTGGCCGTGAGCAAGGCGGGGATGGAGGACACCGTTCCTGAGGTGTTGCTGAGCTTGAGCCATGCGGGGCCTCCACCGGTGTCAACCGTCGCCGTCCAGGAATAGGGGCTGGTGCCCGTGTCGAGGTAGAGCGCCACCGGCTCGATCGTCGAGTCCGGGAGGTCCGCCGCCGCGAAGGACAGGGAGAGCGGGGTGATGGACAGAGTGGGGGGCACCACCTGCAGCGTCACGGGTACCTCCAGGGCATCGCCGGTCTCCGTTTGCGTCAGGGTGATGGTGCCCGCGTGGCTGCCGAGCGGCAGACCCGTGGCGTTGACCTTCACGGTGAGGCTGCCCGGCGTGCCGCCGCTGGTGCTGCCGGAGAGCTGGACCCAGCTTGGGCTCGCCGAGGCCGTCCACTGGATGGAGGTGCCCTGGAGCGTCAGGCTCTTGCTGCCCGGCAAGGCGCTGCTCCCCAGCACGGAAGTGAAGGAGAGCGCCGCCGGGGTGGCCTGGATGTGGGAACGAACCGTGTAGCTCACGCTCACCGTCCGCGGGCTCCCCGAGATGGGCTTGCCGCACTCGGTGTCCTCGCACACGGAGATGACGATCTCGTCTGTCCAGGTGCCGAGTCCCGCTTCCGCTGGAGCCTTGGGCGTGACGGTGAGCGTGAAGGGGTTGGTGAAGCCAGTGTTTGTGACTCGGGTGAGGCCATGGGTGGAGGCGACGGACAGGAACAGCTGTGCCCTTCC
>NZ_DASPHO010000132.1:0-3732 GCF_035629615.1 Hyalangium sp.
TCGCGATGAGCGAGCTGGGCCACGGCTCCAACGTGCGCGACGTGGAGACGGTGGCCCGCTACGACGAGGAGCGCGGCGACTTCGTGGTGCACACGCCCTCGGACGCGGCGCGCAAGGAGTGGATCGGCAACGCGGCCCAGCACGCGCGGCTGGCCACGGTGTTCGCGCAGCTCGAGGTGAAGGGCGAGCGCCACGGCGTCCACGCGTTGCTGGTGCCCCTGCGGGACGAGCACGGACAGCTGCTCCCCGGCGTCCGGGTGGAGGACTGCGGGGTGAAGATGGGGCTCAACGGGGTGGACAACGGGCGCATCTGGTTCAACCAGGTGCGCGTGCCTCGGGAGAACCTGCTGGACCGCTTCGCGCAGGTGAGCGCCGAGGGCGAGTACACCAGCTCCATCACCAGCGCCTCGAGGCGCTTCTTCACCATGCTGGGCACGCTGGTGGCAGGAAGGGTGAGCGTGGCCCTCGGAGGGCTGAGCGCCACCAAGAGCGGCCTGGCCATCGCCATCTCCTACGGGGACGAGCGCCGGCAGTTCGGCCCGGCCGGAGCGCAGGAGGCCCGGCTGCTGGACTACCAGACCCACCAGCTGCGGCTGCTGCGCCCGCTGGCGACGACGTACGCGCTGGACTTCGCGCTCAAGTACCTGGTGAAGCGCTACGTGGGGCGGACGGAGCAGGACGCCATGGAGGTGGAGGCGCTGGCGGCGGGCCTCAAGGCCTACAGCACGTGGCACACCACCCGGACGCTGCAGGTGGCGCGCGAGGCGTGCGGGGGCCAGGGCTACCTGGTGGCCAACCGGCTGCCCACGCTGAAGGCGGACACGGACGTGTTCACCACCTTCGAGGGCGACAACACGGTGCTGATGCAGCTCGTGGCCAAGAGCCTGCTGACGGGCTACCGGCAGCAGTTCGAGGATGACCGCGTCTTCACGGTGATGAAGTTCATCGTCGAGCGGGCCTCGGGGGCGCTGACGGATCGCAACCCCTTCCAGGTGCGGCGCACGGGCAGCGAGCACCTGCGGGACGGGGACTTCCAGCTGCGCGCGCTGCGCTTCCGCGAGGCGGACCTGCTGGCCTCGGCGGCGCGGCGGCTGCGCAAGCGGCTGGGCGCGGGGGTGGACTCGTTCCAGGCCTTCATCCAGGTGCAGGACCACCTGCAGTCGCTGGCCCTCGCACACGTGGAGCGTGTGGTGCTGGAGCAGTTCCTCGCGGGCGTGGAGCAGGTGGAGGATCCGGCGGTGAAGGCCGTGCTCGGCAAGCTGTGTGACTTGTACGGCCTGGGCTGCCTCATGGACGCGAGCGGCTGGTTCCTGGAGAACGAGCACGTGGAGAGCGGAAAGGCCAAGGCCATCCGCAAAGAAGTCACTCGGTTGTGCGCGGAGCTGCGGCCGGACGCGGTGGCGCTGGTGCGGGCCTTCCACATCCCGGACACGTGCCTGGCGGCTCCCATCGGCCTGGGCCAGCCGTCGCCATGAGGTGGACACTGCCGCAAAGGCACGGCTGACGCGGGCCAGGGCCATGAGCACACTGCGGGCCCCTATGAACCGACTCTCGCTGCTGCTGACCCTCACGCTGCTGACGGGCTGTGCCACCACCTCAGGAGCTCGCGACCTCGCCGCCGAAGAGGAGAACAAGCGGCTGGCCCGGGCCTTCACCGAGGAGATCTACAACCAGCGCCAGCTCGACCGCATCCCCGTGTACGTGGCGCAGGACTTCGTGGACCTGTCTCCCGGAGCACCGCCCCAGGCCCAGGGGCCGGACTTCGTCCGCAAGCAGGCCGAGGCGAGCCTCGCGCTGCTGCCGGACCTGCGGTTCGACATCCAGCACCTGATGGCCGACGGCGACCTGGTGCTCATCCACTGGAAGGCGACGGGCACGGACGCGAAGACGCTGGACGAGGCGGGCGCGCCCAAGCAGGTGACGCTCCAGGGCCAGTCCCTCTTTCGAATGCGGGGGGGCCAGATCGTGGAGTCGTGGGACGTCGTGGACCGGCTGGGCTTCCTTCTCCAGCGAGGCTTCAAACTTCTGCCCCCGGTCCCTGCTCCTACCACTCCAGTACCCCCACCCCCCTCACCTCCTACATCTTGAGCGCACATCATACCCATGTAGTAGGATGTTTCTCATCCACTCTGTAGAGTGGTGGACGACTCAGCAGGCACGTGGGGGGGCCGATGACGGCAGCCATGAGCAAGGATGGGACGCAGCTACTCCAGGGAGTCCAGAAGCTCGACCTGGACGTCCAGGAACTCAAGGGGCGCGTGAGCAGACTCGAGGGCCGGATGGAGAAGATGGAGGCACGGATGGAGAGGCTCGAGGTGTCGAACGGGCAGATCCTCGATCACGTCAAGCGCATCGTGAAGGTGCTGACCGAGCCTCCCACGCCGAGCCAGAGCCACGACGGGCTGAGCGCCTACCTCAGTACGATCGAGCGGCGCATCACGGCCCTGAAGCGGTAGCCCCCGTCACTGCACGGAGGAGGGCGCGCGGAACACCTCACCGTCGAGCCCCTCGAGCACCAGGCTGGCGCTGTTGGAAGGAGACACCCGCAGCGTCGCGCGAGGCTGACCCAGCCGGTCCACGAGCAGCAACCCTGGCGAGCCGTGCTCGTCCGCGCCGAGGATGGCGCGCGGCCGGCCGTCCTCATCCGCCAGCTCCAGCCGGGACGAGCCGTCCGGGAACATGCCCACGGAGAAGAACTCAGCGCCGCCCTTCTTCGCGAACGCCAGGCGCGGCGCCTCGTCCGAGTACACAGTGAGCTCGGCGAGCGTGTGTCCCTCCACAGTGGAGAAGCGCAGCTTTGGGGAGCCATCCTTCGAGATGCCGAGCAGGGCCCGTGGGTGGCCCTCCGCGTCGCTGAGCACCAGGCCCGTGCTCCCATCCGCCTCGGCGGAGAGCGTGGCGCGCGCGCGCCCGTGCGCATCCGCCAGCGTCAGCCGTGAGACGACCAGCGCGCCGGCGCTCCCCTCCTCCTTGAGGACGGCGGCTCCCAGGCCCACCCCGGCCAGGGCCAGCGCGGCCAGGGCCAGGCCCTGCATGCGCCGGTAGCTCCGCTCCAACCGCTCCAGCCGCGAGTCGAGGTTCTCCATGGGAGAGAGGCTAACCAACCTCCGGGCGCGATGCGCGCCCATCTGTCCTTTCAGTGACGCGGTGTACAGGCGGCCAGTGGCCAGCAGTGCACCGGCTCCCTTGGCCTGCTCGACAACCCGCAGCCCCAGCAATACGTGGCCAGCGTGGGCATGCCCATGGCCCGCAAGTCCGAGCGGCCGGAGCTGCCCTCTTCCTGCACCCAGACCTGCGCTTCCAGCTGGAGTTTCCCGAGGGCTGGAAGACGGCGAACCAGAGCCAGGCGGTGCTCGGCGTGAGCCCGAAGCAGGACGCGATCGTCGGGCTGGCCACGGTGGGGGGTGGCATTTCTCCGGACCAGGCCCTGCAGCAGTTCTTCGCGCAGCAGGGGGTGCGCTCGGTGGCGGCGCAGCTCCCGCAGCATGACCCGGCGTTCCGCGCCACCTTCGCCAGCTTCCGGGAGCTGACGGACCCGGCGGTGCTGGGCATCCAGCCCGCGCGGATCGAGCTGGTGACGCTGGACCAGGCCATGACGCTGGAGCAGTTCCAGGCACGGTACCCGTCCACCATCCCGGTGGCGGAGCTGGCCCTCATCAACGGGGTGCAGCCGGGGGACACGCTCCCAGCGGGCCGGATGGTCAAGCGAGTGACGGGTGGTCCCCCTCCCAG